>JANTHP010000114.1 GCA_024762395.1 Anaerolineae bacterium
CTGCCGCCGCGTGAAGGCGAAGTAGAAATCATTGCCGGAGATACCGTTGAAGAGCAAGCCCAGGCGCTTGTGGACAAGCTGTTTGAGGAGAAAGTGATATGAGCGGCATATGGGTATGGATCGAAAATTCAGATGGACAAATCAGCGCCATCAGCCGCGAAGCGTTGGGCGCCGCCCGCACGGCCGCAGCCGAGTTGGGGCAATCCGTCACCGCCCTCGTCTTTGGGCAGGATGTGTCCGGCATAGCCGATGCCGCCTTTGACTTGGGCGCGGATGCCGTCTTGGGCTGCGATGACGCCAGTTTGGCCGATTTCCGCGTCGAGGCTTACGGCCCATTGGCGGTGCAGTTGGCGCAAGAACGGGAACCAGCCGTCTTCATGGTTGGCGCATCCACGCGCGGCCGTGATTTGGCTGCCTGGGTCGCCGCCGATTTGGACGCTGGGTTGGTTGCTGATGGCGTGGCGATTGAGATTGACGGCGATACGGTGAAGTTGACGCGCCCCGTTTATGCGGGCAAACTGCTCTCCACCGCCTTTGTCACCGATGGGCTGCAAGTGATGACGTTACGCAGCCGCGCCTTCCCCCAGGCCGAATCCACCGGCGCGACAGGTACGGCCGAATGGGTCTCCCCGGCCGTCGCCGAAGACGATATTCCCACGAAAGTGGTAGGGTTTGCGGGCAAGGAAGGGGGCGTCAGCCTCACCGACGCCAGCATCATCGTCAGCGGCGGGCGCGGCGTAGCAGGGCCGGAAGGGTTTGCGCCGGTGCGGGAGTTGGCCGAGGTGTTGGGCGCGGCGGTAGGCGCATCGCGTGCGGCCGTTGACGCCGGTTGGATTCCCTACGAGCATCAGGTCGGGCAGACGGGTAAGAACGTCAGCCCCGATTTGTACATCGCCAGCGGCATCAGCGGCGCAATTCAACATCAGGCGGGTATGCGTTCGTCGAAAATCATCGTGGCGGTGAACAAAGACCCGGATGCGCCGATTTTCAAGCTGGCGCATTATGGCATTGTGGGCGATTTGTTTAAGGTGTTGCCTGCGCTGACGGCCGAATTCAAAAAGCGGTTAGGGTAAACGTTGAGACCTGCGAGGTTGGCGACCATATGTCGCCAACCGCGCAGGTCTCCAGACACACATGTTTGATTTTGCCGAGAAACGGCCGTCCCAAATCCCAATCGTTGTTTTAGATACCGAAACCACCGGGCTGTATCCCGGACTAGGCAACCGCGTCGTCGAAATCGGCGCTGTGCGGCTGGAAAACTTGCAGCCAGTCGCCGAATTCGACCAGCTCATCAATCCCGAACGCAAAATGGAGCCAAAGGCCAGTTCCGTCAGCGGCATCACCGACGCCGATTTAATCGGGCAGCCCACCTTTGCCGACATCGCGGCGGATCTGGCTGATTTTTTGGAGGGGGCGCTCATTGTGGCTCATAACGCCGCTTTTGACGCCGGTTTTTTGGGGATGGAGTATTTTATTGCCAATCAGGCGGACTTGATTGGTTCGCGGCAGCCGGTTTTGCCTAATCCCTGGTTGTGTACGCTGCTGTTGGCGCGGCGGCATTTTTATTTTGGCCGCAATAATTTGGGTCACATTGCCCGTAAGCTGGGGGTACGCATGGGCAAAGCGCATCGTGCCCTGAATGATGTGTACATGACGGCCGAAATTTTCAAACGGATGGCGCGCGATTTAGCCAGGCGGAAGATGGAAACGGTGGGCGATTTGCTGCACGCGCAGGGGGAGCCGGTTTACACGCCGACCCCGCCCAACCTGTTTTTGCCTGATCCGGTGATGGATGCGCTGGTAAACGGCCGTAACCTCCACATCCTCTACCTGGGCGAAAATGGCGAAACAGAACGCACCATCACGCCGATTTACCCCAGCCAGCATCGCGGCGTCGGTTATCTCATTGCCGATTGTCATCTTCGCAACGACCGGCGCACTTTCCGCTTAGATCGGATTTTGAGCGCGAAAGTGGTCTGAATGGGGAAATGGCCTTAGGCGTCGGTGACTGTGTCTAAAATTGCTGCGACGTCATGCAATGAGTTGAAGATGTGATGGGCGCAGGGGAAAACGGCCGTTTTCGTCACCCCGTTTGGTATTGCAATCGTCACCATCCCGGCCGAAGCCGCCGCCTGACAGCCAGGCAGCGAATCCTCCAGCGCCAGACAATGCCGGGGCGGGACGCCCAATCGCGCTGCCGCCAGCAGGTAAATGTCGGGGGCCGGTTTGCCTCGCGCCGCTTCATCGCCGCCTACGATGGCGCGGCAGTTTTCAAGCAGATTGAGCCGGCTTAGAATTTCCTGGGCATGGCGGCGGGGGCTGGAGGTGGCGACGGCCCAGGGTAGACCGCGCCGGGCAATTTCGGCGTGCAGGGCGTGCAGACCGGGCATGACGGGAATGCCCTGCGCCAATTTTTCGTTGAAAAGCGCGTCCCTTTTGCGGCGTGTTTCCTGGGGGGTGAGGGGCAGTTGGTAGGCGTCTAAAAATACGCGCACGCTTTCATCGCTGCGCAGGCCGATCATACGGCCGTACACCGCATTATCCATCTCATAACCAAACGAGGCTAGTATTTCATCCCACGCTTGCCGTGACAGTGGTTCCGTGTCCACCATCAGGCCGTCCATGTCGAAAATAATTGCTGAAATCATAAAAGGAATGAGGAAAGAGGATTGAGGGCTGAGTGGAAACCGATTCCACCAATCACTCTTCCTCTTCGATGTCTCCGTAGCGGAAATAGAAACGTAGACGGCCGATTTGGATTTGGTCGTTTTCTTGCAAGGGACGGGGGGCGAGGCCCAATCGTTCAAAGTTGAGGCTGGTTCCGCCGGCGCTGCCTTCGTCGTAGAGCCAGTAACGGCCGTTTTGCCACCGAATCCGCGCATGAAGCCGGGCCACACTTTTGTCGTTTAATGTGAGGTGTACGCCTGCACTGAGCGAAGTCGAAGCGGCCGTTTCATCCCGCCCGATTGTCACATTATCGCCGGGCAGGGGAAGTTGTATGCTGTCGCCGTCCAAATAAGCGGGTGGTCGTGTTTGCGGGTGGGCGAGTGGCGGGTCGGCGATTATTTGTCGGTCAGACTCGTCGCCCACCTGCTCGCTTGCTCCCTCGCTCATCTGCCTGGCCCGCCAGCGCCGCCAAAACAAAACGGCCGCAATCAATCCGGCCAAAAGGGTGAAGCCCAATCCCAGCCAAAGCCGCTCGGCGGCGATGAACCCGGTTGGCGGGGGAACGGCCGTTTCCGGCGTGGGCAGCGGCGGCGGCGTAGGCGTGGGCGGGTCGGGCCGTTCCGTGCGAATGATGACGACAGCCGGTTCGCTTTCAGCCGAATAGCCGTAGCCATCGGCCACCTGCACCACGAGTTGGTAGCCGCCTTCGCGCAGTTGGCGCATATCCCAATTCAGCGTTAGCAGCCCGTCGGCGTCGGGTTGGATGTCGGCCTGGATTTGCGTTTGCCCATCCAGCCCGCCGACGAAAAGGATGACGGCCGTTAACGGGCGCGGCACGCCATCCGGCCAACTGACCAACGCCTGCACCGTCGAAGAGATGGGTTCCAATTCGGTCAAGGGGGTGTCATGCGCCGCGCCTGTGCGGATGATTTCTGATTCGGTTAGCTTCAGGGCCACTTCTGGCGCGGCCAGGTTCAGCGTCATTTCTGTGTTAGCGCGGACGCTGCCTAAATTGACGGTGATGGGGTAACGGCCGTTGTGCGTTTGCAGCGATTCGTACACCATGAAAGTTTGATTGGCCTGTCCCTGCCACGCGCGGAAAATCGCTTGCGCTTCATCAGCGGTGGGAACATGGACGTAGCCGCCGCCGGTCGGCTCTGTTAAGCGGCTGGCGTTGGCGATTTCGGTTTCATCGGCGCGTTCGCCCAAAATGGCGACGTAAATGGGTAAATTGGCGGCATTTGCTTGTTCCGTCAAAGCGGCAAAATCGAGCTGTTGGTGTAACTGCCCGTTGTCGGAGCAGAGGAGAATAGCCTGGAAACGGCCGTCATTGTTCCGCGCCGCTTGTTCAATCGCCAACGCCATCATGGCCTGCAAGGGGATTTCTGCAGCCGGTTCGGGTTGGTAGGCGGTGATGGTTTGGGCGATTATGTCGGGATTGGTATTGTTTTGGAGGAGAAAACGGCCGTTAATCCCCGCTGCATCCGGCACAAGGATTGACACCCGGTCTTGCCCGTCTTCCTGCATAAACTGTCCGGCAAATTGGCTGATGCTTGCGGCCGTCGTCTGCGCCCGCGTTTGGCCGCTGCCATTCGCCGCGGCAAAGTCGGCATTAGCGTCTAGCACAAAGATGATGTCCATGCCGGTGGGAACGGCCGTAACCTCAAATTCCAACGGGATGCCATTTTCACGCAGGCTCAATTGGGACAAATCAGAAACCGGCGCGCCCTGGAAATCGGCCGTATGCAGCGGAATCCACACCGATGGGAACGCCGACACATCCGGCTCGCCCAGCCACAACCGCACCGCTTCCTGCGCCGCAATTGTGTGCGAAAATGCCAGAATCACCCCGGCCAGCCCCAAGAGCAATCGCCAAACCCTATGCACTGACATTAACATGTTCTCTCTGCTTTTCTCCGCGCATCTCCGCTCCTCTGCGTAACGCCGCGTTCTGCTTTTATGTTTACTTTCTGCCTCCGGTTTGCTATTATAACACGGTAAGACCCGGTTAAAGAGGCATCCCACCATGCGAGATAAAAAGCGTTCATCCATTTCAATCATTTTACTGATGTTGAGCCTGCTGTTGGCGTTCATAAGCGCCCGCGCCCAGGCGCAAGAACCGGCGGCTTCCCCCTACATCGCCATCAGCGGCAGCGCCGTCAGCAGCCCGCCGCTGATTGATTTGTACGTTTATGCCGCCGATGAGCAGGGTAATCCGCTGGATTTGGCGCAGCAAACGCTGACCGTCAAGCATAATGGCGTGCCAATGGGGCCGGCCGAACTAACCGGCAGTCACAAAACCGGCACATTCACCATTTTTTTGATTGATATTCCCCCCGGCGTTGCCGCTCAGCTTCCGGCCATTCAGGATGCGATCAAACAATTTGCCAGCGCCCCCACAATGGAAGAAAACACGGATGCGATTGCTGTTTACCAGGTGGGTGAAACGGCCGCTTCCCAACTCATGGCTCCCGACACCTTCTACAACAGCGTCCACAACCTCTTCACCACACCGCTGGAACCGGAATTAGGCGCAACTGCGCTGGTTGACAGCCTGGGCGACTTGTTGACGCAAGTGGACACCTTGAAACCCCGGCCTGATATGTCGCCGGCGGTTGTGGTCATGACGGACGGCACGGATGTTATCAGCTCTCAATTTGATGAAAATGAAATTGGCGCGCAGGCGGCGCAGTTGGGGATTCCCATTCACACTATTTGGTTGACCAATGAAAATCTTTCTCCGGCCAGCCAGCAGTTTGGGCAGGCGTATTTGGCGCAAGTTGCGGCTGAATCGCGCGGATTGACGGCGCAACTGCAAAATGCGGCTGAGGTAACGGCCGTTTGGAACCGCATTGCCAGTTTCCGCGAGCAGCCCGTCGTCAGCTACCCGGTAGACGGCCTGACCGGCGGCGATTATGATGTGGCGCTGAGTTTGGATGGCAGCTTGACGGTTCGTTCGGAAACAACGGTGACTGTGCCTGGCAATTTGCCCATGATAGTCATCAACCTGCCGCAAGAAAGCCGCGAACTGTTTTTACCCGACCTGGAACCGCGTAAATTGCGCTTCAATACCAGTTTGAGCTGGCTGGATGGCGAGGAGCGGGAGATTGTCGCCGCGCAGTTCCTGGTAAATGGCCTGGCTTATGATATTCCGGCAGCAGACGTAACCCAATTTGAGGTGGAGCTGACGAATCTCCTTTACGGTGAGAACCGGGTGCGCATGGCGGTGTTGGACGCGCAAGGTTTGCGCGTGACCAGCCCGGAAATTCAACTGCTGGTTACTGAGGGGGATGAGGCGATTCCGGCTGAGTTGGAGCCGGGCGGCGGTTTGGGCGCTGTTTTAGGGCGGATTTTGCTGTTGGTTTTGGCGATTGGCGGGTTGGGGGCGGCACTTTTCTTTGCCTGGCGGCAGGGATGGTTTTCGGGATTGGCAACGGCCGTTCCGCGCGGCCCGTCGCATCCACGCCCGTCAGTGGGCGAACCCGAAACCGATGCTGGTTATGAAGATCCCTACCAACCTATGCAGGTTTTGGCCCGGCTGGAAGTGTTGGAAGCGGTTACGGACACGCCGGCTGAGTTTGCATTGGGGCGAACGGTGGTCAAAATCGGCCGTTCCCCGGCCCAATCAAACATCGCCTTTGAGGAAGACCTTACCGTATCGCGGCTGCATGCCAGCCTGCATTTGGAAGGGCGCCGCTATCGCATTTTCGATGAGCGTAGTTCCAGCGGCGTCTGGGTCAATGACCAACAAGTACCCGAATACGGCATCCAACTGATGGACGGCGACGAAATCCATCTGGGCGCTGTCCATTTGCGTTACCGGCAGCCGTAACCCGATTTGTCAAATCGGGTGGGCGATTTACCAAATCGCCCTACGTTTATAGAGCGTTACCTTTCTGCAACTGCGCGCGCAAGTCTGGACAGCGCTTCTTCCAGAATAGACCGAGGACAGGCGATGTTCATGCGGGCGAATCCGGCTCCTTCGCGGCCAAACCAATAGCCGGGATTTAGCGCAATCCCCGCTTTTTGGGCCAGGAATTTCTCTAAATCTTTAGCGTCCATCTCCAACCCGGCAAAATTCAGCCAGACCAGATATGTCCCTTCCGGTTCTACTAAACTGACTTGGGGTATGTTTTCTTGCAGGTAGGCGCGAATGAAATCCACATTTGATTGTAAATAGGCCAGTAAATCATCTAACCAGGGGCCGCTGTGCTTGTAGGCGGTCTCAATGGCGGCTGAGGCGAAGACGTTGATTTTGTTGATTTGATAGCGGTGGGCAAAATCATGGAATTGGGCGCGGCGCTCTTCATTGGGGATGACGGTTATGGCGTCTACCATGCCGGCGATGTTGAAGGTTTTGGCGGGGGAGAGGCATGAGAATGTGATTTGCGCCAGTTCGTCGGAGATGGAGGCCATTGGCGTGTAATGGTGGGGCGGGTAAGCGATGTCGCCGTGGATTTCATCGGCGATGATGAGAAGGTTATGCCGTTGGCAAATGTCGCCGATTTGGGTCAATTCTTCCTGTGTCCAGACGCGCCCGACGGGATTGTGGGGATTGCACAGGATGAGGAGTTTGTTTTTGGGGTTGGCGGCTTTGGTTTCTAAGTCGTCGAAGTCTATTTGGTAATAACCGTCCTGGAACAACAGCGGATTTTTAATGATGCGACGGCCGTTAGCTCTAACAACCTGCCGAAATTCAAAAAAGACCGGCGGCTGAATGATAATGCCATCCCCCTTTTCCGAATGCTGGTTGATCAAAATCGAGACCGCATTCAAGACGCTGGGGCAAGATTCAATGTGGCTTTGGTCAATCTGCCATCCATGCCGGTTGGCGTACCAGCCCAAAAGCGCCTCAAAATAGCCGTCTGTTTTGTATTCGTAGCCAAAAACGCCATGCTCAACGCGCCGCCGCAGACTTTCTACTACCGCTGGCGGCGCTGGAAAGTCCATGTCGGCTACCCAAAAGGGCAGCGCGTCGGCGTTGCCAAAATGTTCTTGCAGCGCTTCTTTGCGCCATTTGAAAGAGGGGTATTCACTGCGATTGATAACCTGGTCAAAATTCATCATTCATCCTTCAGCCTTCAGACTTTGGTTTCATGGCCGTTACTTTGGCGCTAAACACCCGTACCCCAACACCCAAACTCAACGATCCGGCTAGTTCCACATCCGGCGCGGCCTTGTCCCGTACCGAAATATCGGTGAAGCCGGCACCGCGAATGGCGGCCACATAATCGCCTACATCATCAGCTCCGGCGATACAGCCCGTCCAGGAAACCATGTCACCTCGTTCTTCTGGCGAAAAGTGGCCCTGCGTTACGATGTCGGAGACGGCCAGCCGTCCACCTGGTTTGAGAACCCGGAATGCGTCGCGGAAAACGGCCGTTTTATCCGGCGCTAAATTAATCACACAATTGGAGAGGATGACATCCACCGTGTCCGACTCCACCGGCATATCCTCAATCTGGCCCAGTCGGAACTCTACATTGTCCAGTCCCACCTTTCCCTTGTTCCGATTGGCTTTCTCAATCATCGCTGGCGTCATATCCACGCCGATGACATGGCCGGTCGGCCCCACATGCCGCGCCGCCATAAAACAATCAATCCCGCCGCCGGAACCCAGGTCAAGGACGGTCAAGCCCTCTTCCAGATTTGCCAGCGTGACAGGGTCGCCGCAGCCCAAGGACATACCGGTGACTTCATCGGGCAGCCAATTGGTGTCGGCCTGGTACAAGTTAGCGAACAGTTCGACGGCCTGGTCAGCGTCTGACCCACAACAGGCGTTGTCTTCTGTGTCGTTGCAACAAGATGCGTTTATTTCTACTGTAAACTTGTTGTCGAACTCGTCGGCGAGACGGCCGTATCGCTCTTTTACCTCTTCATGAATCTTTTCAGGGGATAAAGTTGTCATTTGCCTCATATTGATGTCTGTCTATCTGTTTTTGTAAAAAAAGAGACTGGTGATTGGAGATTGATGTCGCTAATTTCCAATCTCTAGTCTCAAATCCCTATCTTCTCCGGCGCAAAAACCTGCATCAGCGTGCCGCAGCACGTAGCAACGGCATCTTGATTTAGTGAATAGAAGATTTGCTTGCCTTCGCGGCGTGTGTGTACCAATCCGGCCTCGCGCAAGACGGACAGGTGATGTGAAACAGTAGGCTGCGAGACGCCGCCCAGCTTTTCCACCACATCGCTGACGCACAGCCAGTTACAGCAAAGATGGCTCATAATTTTTTGCCGCGTCTCATCGGCCATTGCTTTCGCAAAAATCAGACTGTTCATTTCAAATTCGCCATCATATTGATGATTATCTATATGATTGTAATGACAGCGTTCGTTTGTGTCAAGGGTTGATTTCTGGTAACAATTCAAAAGATGGGCAGTGAGACGGCCGTATCACCCGAAAATCCCGCCTATCCAACGTCAACACCCGGCAAATGTTTAATCGCTCGGCAACCGCTACGATGGCTGCATCTGCAAAATCCAGGTTCAAATCGTGATATTTTTCCAAAACGGCCGAAGCCCGTGCCAAATCGTTGCTTTGTAATGGTTCAAAATCCCAGGCTGGCTGTGACATTCGTCGCATGAATTGCCTCATAACGTGATGCCCCTGATATTTTTGAATCAAATATGTCGCTTCAGGCAAAACTACATAAGGCACAACAAGCCTCTCTTGCAGATTGCGAGCCAACATTGAGCTAATTTCGTGGTAAAGGTCATTTGGGTTTGTTAGCGAAACAAGAAAGCTGGTATCAACGATCGCTGTCATCTTTCACGCTCCAACCGTAAATAGGATGTAGTCCTTCCCGCAGCAGTTCTTCATCTTTCCCGTCCGACAAATCCATTATTTCTTCGCTGGCTCCTAGACCAATGATAGACAACAGTGGGTTTTCCGGTGGGGCGGCGTTGTGCTGTTCGGTCACATATTCGGCCAACGCTTCCCGGATGACGCTGGATGTGGATTTCTTTTGCTGTTGGGCAATTTTTTTTAATTCGTAGAGCAGGTCTTCCTCTACCATGATGGTTGTGCGCTTCATGATCAATCTCCATAATCACAATGTTATGGTTATGATAGCATAACTTTTGCTGTTTTACGATTTAATTTTGCCTGCCCTACCGCAAAATAAACCCATCGCGCAGCGGGTCTGAGGGATCAATGAGCCATTCGTTACGGCCGGTGATGTGCGCTGTGCCGGTAACTTTGGGGATAATGGCATCGTAGGGGCCAAATTGGGCGACTTCGACTGCCGCGCCGGTGAAAGTGGTTCCCAGAATGCTCTCGACGACAAAGGGCTGGTTCAGCGCCAACTCTCCACGCGCATAATGGATGGCTGCACGGGCGCTGACGCCGGTTCCGGTGGGACAGCGGTCTACTTCGCCATCGGCAAAAATGCAGACGTTGCGGCTGTGATGTGCCGGATTGTGCGCTGCGCCGATGATGATGGTTCCATAAAGGAAGCCTAAATCGCCGGAAGCGGGATGATGGATGGGTAAGCTGTTCATCACGGCCGTTTTCACCCGCATCCCCACATCAATCAACTGACGGAAATCCGCGCCGGTCAACCCAACCCCTAAATCTTCAGCGCGGCAAAAGGCGTAAAACGCGCCGCCAAAGGCAACATCGTAACGAATGGGGCCGATACCGGGGACGTCTACCACTTCATCCAGGGCATAGACGAAGGAGGGGACGTTGTGGAAGGAGACTTGGGCGACACGGCCGTTTACCCGCTTCGCATAGGCTATCACCAAACCGGCCGGGGTGTCTATTTTGATGACCGGATTGTCGCCGGGCATATCAATCAGTCCCATATCCAGCCCCACCTTTGCCAGTCCGATGATGCCATGTCCGCACATGGTACTGTACCCTTCGTTGTGCAGAAAGAGGACGCCCAGGTCGGAAGACGGCCGTTCCGGTTCCGTCAGAATACAGCCATACATATCAGCATGACCGCGCGGTTCCCACATCAACGCCGTCCGCAAATGATCGAAATGGTCGCGGGCATACCGCCGTTTCTCCAAAATCGTATCACCGGGCAGGTGAGGATAACCGCCGGTAATCACGCGCAGCGGCTCCCCGGCCGTGTGCGCGTCAATTGTCGTAATGCGGACCCAATCGGTGGGCGGTTCCCAATTAAATGACATGATTTTCTCCTGTTTCATCCACCCGCTTACTCGCTGCTTGCTATCCAAACCGGCTGGTAACGCGGCCCAGAATGAGTGCGCGGGGGACAACAACATCGCTGCTTTGGGTTGGATCGGGATTATCGCCTTTGAGGTGGAAACGGCCGTTCTCCACCACCGCCACCCGTTTCACAATTTGCAAACCAGCCTGCGCCGGGTGCTGAGCGATAACCAAATCGCCAACCTGCGGCTGCGTATGCCGGTATGCCCCGGGGTCAACCAACACCTCATCCCCCTGCTCCAGCAGCGGAAACATCGAGGCTCCGGTAACGCGCACGCGCCGCCGGAGCCTCAAAATCCAAAGCATAAACTCTTTGAAATCGCTGTTTTTCAACTTTATATTCAGTTGACAGTTAATAGTTGATTGTTACGTGTTAACTGTCCACTAGCAGCTTGTCGAAGAAAGAATAATGGGACACGGATTGCACGGATAAACACAAATTTTTTAACATTTTTAGCCTGAAAATCCGTGTTTATCTGTGTTAATCTGTGTCCTGTTAAGGTTTTCAAGGCTTTTCCGACAGCCTGCTAGCTGGCAACATAAAACGTCACATCACGCCCTTTCGTCGCCCAGAACATCGAGTGAATCTGCTTAATAGCATCCATCAGTTCATTGGCATGTTCCAGACTCACTTCCGTTTTCACAGAAGAGCACAATTTCGTTGCTTTCCAGATTGTATCATGCAGGTCGGGGAATTGTTCCAGGTGAACCGGCTTGAAATAATCCGTCCACAAAACCAAAATTTCAGTTTTGGCGATGTGAGCCTGTTCTTCCTTAATGGCGACATAGCGGGAAAGGGTGTTTGCTGTTGCGTGCGTGCCGTCGCTGGGGTCAAGGGCTAGAATTTTTTTGGTCATGGACAAGACAGCTTCCGCCGCAATGCGCGCCGAGGCGGGGTCGTAAACCCCGCAGGGGCCGTCGCAGTGGGCGCTGACGCTGTTCTTGGCCGGGAACCATTGTGAAATTTTAGCGGTAAAGTTTTTCATTTTTTACTCCTTCCATAAAAGTAATTGATTGGTAACTGTTGAGGATAACATAGTTGTACCAATTATTTATCTGCCTGTCCATGATCGCCCTGATAATCCCAGACAATTTTAATCTCCAACAGTTGCGAAGCTTACCGCTAATCCTTGAAAATTCGCTCTACCAGACGTATGATTCCAATAAACTAGAGCGAGAGGATAGAGTTAGAGAGGGATTCTTCCCACAAACTTACGCTCAATTTCACACACAAAAGTCTATCCGCGTTTATCCGCGTCCTAAAAAGGAGAGTCTAAAATGCAATTAAATAACACCCACCGCATCCAAACCGACCAATTAGACGTTCCGCCGCGCCTGCTCCTCGGCCCCGGCCCGTCCAATGCCCACCCCCGCGTGCTGCAAGCCCTCAGCATGAGGCAAGTCGGCCATCTTGACCCCAAATTCATCGAATTGATGAACGAAAACCAGGAGCTGCTGCGTTACGCCTGGCAAACCGACAACCAGTTTACCATCCCCGTTAGCGGCACGGGCAGCGCGGCGATGGAAGCCAGCCTTGCCAACACTGTTGAGCCGGGTGACGTCGTTCTCGTCGGCGTCAACGGCTACTTTGGCCTGCGGCTGGTGGATATGGCCGGCCGTTACGGCGGCGATGTGCGCCAAATCGAAAAGCCCTGGGGCGAGGTGTTCAGCCTCGACGACCTGCGTGCCGGATTAGAACAGCATCGCCCCGCTATTTTAGCCCTGGTACACGCCGAAACGTCCACCGGCGCCCGCCAGCCATTAGAAGGCGTGGCTGATTTATGCCGCGAATTCAACTGTTTGCTGCTCATTGATACCGTCACCAGCCTCGGCGGCGTGCCGTTGTTCCTCGATGAATGGGGCGTAGACATTGCCTACAGCGGCAGCCAGAAATGCCTGAGCTGCCCGCCGGGCATTGCCCCGCTTACGCTTGGTCCGCGCGCGGTGGAAAAATTGAACAATCGCCAAACGCCGGTTGCCAACTGGTATCTGGATATGTCGCTTTTGAGCAAATACTGGGGCAATGAGCGCACTTATCACCACACCGCGCCCATCAACATGAACTACGCCCTGCGCGAAGCGCTGCGCCTCGTTGCGGAGGAAGGGTTGGAAGCGCGTTGGGCGCGTCATCAAGCCAACGCTGAACTGTTCTGGGAGGGATTGGCTGAGATGGGTATTGAGTGTCATGTGCCGCATGAATACCGCCTGCCCAGCCTGACCACTGTGCGCGTCCCCGACGGCGTGGATGCCAAAGCGGTTGCCGGCCGTCTGCTGCGTGAGTACAACATCGAAATTGCAGGCGGATTTGGCCCGTTGGCCGGGCAGATTTGGCGCGTCGGCCTTATGGGCTTTAACAGCCGCCCGGAAAATGTGATGCTGCTGTTGGCGGCGTTGAAAGAGGTTTTGCCGTAATCATGAAGCCGGGGCCTGGGAGGCCCCTCTACTATTGCTAATTTGTAGAG
>JANTHP010000115.1 GCA_024762395.1 Anaerolineae bacterium
TTATTTTGGGTCTTGACAATTACCGGATTCTCTTACAATGGATGAAAGGGGATAGGCAAGATACCCTATCCCCTTTTTCCATTTCTGTTTTTATCTCGAACCTCATTGTTGATTTAACAACGGCTCAATGACCTGCTGGAAGGCCGAAAACGGCTGCGCGCCAGACACAAACTGCCCATTGATGAAAAAGGCCGGCGTACCGCGCACACCGAGTTGCGCGCCTTCATTCAATTCAGCGTTAACCGCATCGTAATACTTACCGCTGTCCAGACAGGTATCAAACTCCGCTTGGGGCAGCCCCGCTTCTCCGGCCAACGATTTGAACACAGCTACATGGTTAGGGAGGGCGGTCTGCGCCCAGGTTTCCTGGTTCACAAACAAGAGGTCATGCATCGTCCAATAAGCCTCATCGCCGCCCAACTCGCGGGCGCAGCGAGCCGCTTCATGCGCCTTTTGGGCCTGGGGATGAATGCTGTGAATAGGAAAATCCTTGAACACGTACCGTACTTGTCCGGCATCAATATACTCTTGCAACAAAGGTATCGTGTTATTGAAGTGACGAAGACAGAAGGGGCATTGGTAATCGGAGTATTCGACAATCGTCACCGGGGCATTGGGGTCGCCCTTGGCCGGTTCGTCGCTTAACGGTACATCTACCGGCTGCGCCGGTTGGGCAGGTGGCGGTGAAGTTGGCGCTGTATTGGCGACAAATTCGTCCGCCAAGCGGCCTTGCTCAGCCAGAATGATGGCTTGCTGGAAGGCTTGATACGGCCGTGCCCCCACTAGGGGAAAGCCGTTGATGAAAAAGGTCGGCGTACCGGTAACGCCTAACGCTTGCCCTTCGGCAAAGTCAGCCTGGACGGCCTGGGCATGGCGGTTGCTTTGCAAACAGTCGCTTAACCCTTCCATTGGCAGCCCAGCCAGTTCAAATTCGGCTAGAATCGTAGCGTCCATTTCAGCCAGGGAATTGCGTTTGAATGTCTCAGACTTATTAAAAATGAGGTCGTGGGCTTGCCAATAAGAGTCCGTCCCTCCCTCATCGCTGACGCACAAGGCGGCTTCATGCAAGCGATAGGCCAGAGGATGCAGGCTGGGGATGGGAAAATCTTTGAAGACGTAAAAGACGCGCCCGGTATCAATAAATTCGGCCTTGAGTTGGGGGAAGGTCTGCTGGAAATTGCGTAGGCAGAACGGGCATTGGTAGTCGGAAAACTCGACAATAGTCACCGACGCGTTGGGGTCGCCCAATGTTCTGAGCGTTTCGGATGAGATACTGACCGGCGTGGGAGCTACCTGACCGGCGCTATTGTTCCCGGCCGTTAACGGGGCTGTTGTAGCAATTACCGGAGCGGTCGTAGCGATGGGAACCGCAGCCACAGGATTGCTGTCGTTGGCAACGCGCTCGCTGCTTGGAGAAGCGCTTGGGTTTTGATTGATTTGCCAGCCTATAAAGCCGCCGATGATGAGGTAAAAGATAGCCCAAAACAGCATCGGCAGGCCGCGTTCTGATGACTCGGATTTTTGTTTGGTATCGCTCATATGATTCCTCCAAGATTACCTTTGGGCCTGGGATATGCGTATATCCGTTGGCCACTCGCTTTTGATGTAGGCCAGAACGGCGCTAATCTCTTCATCAGACAATATATTTTCATAGGCTGGCATGGCGCTGACGCCCTGGCTGGCCGGTAGCCGCGCCCCGCCCAATTTGATGGATTCAATCAGATATGCGTCGTCGTGGTGCCAGGTGTGGCCCGTTTCATCATGCGGCGGCGCGCGAAAAGAACCGTCGGGATTGGGGTCTTGCCAACCGGCCTGTCCCTCAAGATTGAGGCCGTGACAACTGGCGCATTGGGCTTCGTAAACCTCGCGCCCCAGGGCGATGGCTTCGGAATCGGTGGCATTGGCAGTTGGAATGGATTGAGAACGCAGTGACATGACGACGCCAAAAAGCAAGAGAATCACGCCAGCGATACCCATCCCCCAAATGATGCGTTGTTTTTGTTTTTGACGACGTAACGCTTCTTGCCGCGCCCGTTTTGAACCTTTTTTCATGAAAGCGTCTCCTGTAATTATTGTTGGTTGTTAGTTGCTGGTTGTTGGTTGCACGGCCGTCATCGCTTCGCGCAGGGTGACGGCCGTTTGTTTGCCAAAAAATTGAGCCGACACATTATCATCCTGATCCAGGACGATGAACGTCGGATGACCTCGCATCCCATAGCTCAATTGAAGTCGCTCGTTGGCTGGCACGCCTGCGTCCAGGCGTATCACCTTGAGCTGGCCGGCAAATTCTTGCTCTAGCCCATCCACGATGGGCGTCATTTCTTGTCAAGGCGCTCAATTATCGGTGTAGAACATCACCAGAGATGGCCCACTCAACGGTGTCTGCGCGTCGTCTTCCACAGCGCTGTTACGACACGCCGCCAATATTGGTAGAAGCAAGAAGATAATCAGGAATCGTTTCATAAATGTTCTCCTAACCGCGCCCTTTTTAGCAGCGTAGCGTTGAAGGCGACAATGATGGATGAACCGCTCATGGCCAGCGCGCCAATTTCGGGACGCAAGGTAACGCCTGCGTTGGCAAAAACCCCGGCGGCCACGGGGATGGCGGTCAGGTTGTACCCGGCAGCCCAGGCCAGATTTTGTTTCATCTTGCGCAGGGTAGCGCGACTGATTTCAATCGCCGTGACCACGTCAACGGGGTTAGATTTCATCAAAACCACATCGGCCGTTTCCACCGCCACATCTGTGCCTGCGCCGATGGCAAAGCCGACGTCGGCCTGGGCCAGGGCGGGCGCATCGTTGATGCCATCGCCGACCATGGCTACATTTTTGCCTTGCGTTTGCAGTTCCTTCACTTTGGCTGCTTTATCGCCGGGGAGTACTTCAGCGATGACGGTTTTGATGCCCAATTCATCCGCTACCTGTTGCGCCGTCGCTTCGTTGTCGCCAGTGAGCATGATGGGTTCGATGCCCAATGCTTGCAGCGCACCTATGGCAGTGCGGGCGGCAGGACGGATAGCGTCGGCGATGGCGATGAGGCCGGCGATTTCGCCATCCACCGCCATGTGTACGACGGTACGGCCGTTCGCCGCCAATGCCGCCGCTCGTTCCCCCAATCCATTTAACGCGATGTTCTCCCGATCCATCAGACGACGATTGCCCAGCAGAACGGTACGGCCGTTCACCTCGGCCCGTAACCCATGCCCTGGAATCGCTTCAAAGCGGTCGCCCTTCGCGTCATTGGAGCCCCGTTCTTCAGTCGCCTTGATAACCGCCTGCGCCAGCGGGTGTTCTGACCCGCCTTCGGCGGCTGCGGCCAGCCGCAACATTTCATCTTCGCTCACTGGATTGCCAGCGGTTACCAAGTCTACGACCTGCGGTTCGCCGACGGTCAGCGTGCCCGTTTTATCGAAAACGACCGCATCCAGGTGCGCCGGGCCTTCTAACGCTTCCGCATTTTTGAAGAGGATGCCATGTTCAGCGCCCAGACCTGTGCCCACCATAACGGCCGTTGGCGTCGCCAGACCCAGGGCATCGGGGCAGGTGATGACGACAACAGTGATGGCAAACGTCAAAGCGCGGACCAAATCCGCATCGCCAATGAAAAACCAGGCCAGGAAAGTAACCAAGCCGCCAATCACCGCCACCAAAACCAGGTAATGAGCCGCTCGGTCGGCCAACCGCTGCGCTGGCGCTTTGCTGTTTTGGGCGCTTTGCACCAGCTTGACAATTTGAGCCAGCGTCGTATCCGCGCCCACTTTGGTGGCTCGAAATTTGAAGCTGCCGGTCTGATTAATCGTGGCGCTAATGACGTTGTCGCCCACAGCTTTGGAAACGGGGCGGCTTTCGCCGGTGAGGGCGCTTTCGTTGACGTTAGAGGAACCTTCAATCACGATGCCGTCCACCGGGATTTTGTCTCCAGGCCGGATGATGACGATGTCATTCACCTGCACGTCATCGGTGGGGATTTCCATCTCCTGCCCGTCCCGCTCGATGCGGGCCATCGGCGGGGCCAGGGTCAGCAGCTTTTCGATAGCCTGATTCGTGCCGGAGCGGGCGCGCATCTCCATCCAGTGACCGAACAGGACGAAGGTGACGAGCATCGCCGCCGCTTCGTAAAAGACTTCGCCCTCAAAAAGAAAAGTCGCCGCCACACTGAAAATGTAACCGGCCAGGACGCTCAAACTGACTAGAACGCTCATGTTGAGCACGCCCGCCTTTAATCCGTTGCGCGCGCCGATGAAGAACGGCCGTGCCCCGTACAAAACAATCGGCGTCGTCAAAACAAAGCCAATCACGGCCTCACTCAAGCCAAAAGGCAGGGGAATTTCCAGCCCAAAGAAGCGGGTAAACAGCGGCGAATAGAGAAAAACGGGAATGGTCAAGACCAACGATACGAAAAAATGGTTACGCATGTCGCGGGCCATGTCGTCCATCGTCATTCCGGCATGGCCGCCATGCGCGCTGTGATCCATCGCACCGCTAGGTGCGCCCGCGCCCCCAGCATCGTGTGCCATCTCATGACCGGCATGTTCCATTGCGGCGTGGTCGTGGGCGGCGTGTTCATCAGGAGCAACGGCCGTTTGACTATGAACCACATGACCGCCGTGATGCAGGGGAAGGGATTCACCATGACAGGTCATTCCGCAGTCATCTATCACTTGCTGCAAGTCGGCAATTGTGACTTGTGCCTCGTCGTAATGAACGGTTGTTGTCCCGTTAACGGCATTGGACTGGGCGTGATGGACGCCTGTCAGCGCCGCCAATTTATTCTCAATACCCGGTGCGCACAGCGGGTCTTTCATGGTGCAGATTTGTAGAATTGCTTCCTGCATAATTACTCCGTAATGAGTTGCAAAGTGGCAGAGCGGCAAAGTTGCATAGTCCCTTGCCACTTTGCCACTTTGCAACTTTGTCACTTTGCCACATTTACTCCTCAGTCTGGACGCTCATCTGCCACTGGATGGCGCGGATGTCGTCGGGCCAACTGCTTTTGATGTAGGTGAGAACGGCCGTTATCTCTTCATCCGTCAAAATTTCGCCAAAAACAGGCATATTGCTTGTGCCGCCAATGTTCAGCCCTTCAAATCGGGCGCCGCCCAGCGCGATGGCTTCGATGAGCTGGTCGTCGGGATGGTGCCAGGTGTGGCCGGTTTCGTCGTGCGGCGGACTGCGGAAGGATTTGTCCGCGTTTTGTATTTTCCAGTCCGCTTCGCCTTCAAGATTGACGCCATGACAACTGGCGCAGTTGGCGGCGTAAACGGTTTCGCCCTGGGCGATTTCATCGGGATCGAGAATAGGTAAAGATGGTGTTTGGGTGACTGTGATTTCTGTTGGCGTTGGCGGTACGAGCGTTGGGGTAGGGGTGGCAACGGCCGTTCCCTGACAACCAGCCATCCACAATGCCAATCCGCCAAATCCTAACAAAAATAACAAACGTCGCACAACCTAATTCTCCCACGATGATGTACTGGCAATGGTAGAGGATTCAGGCAGCGGTTAACAGAGCGGTTTGGCGCAGAAAAAACAGGCCATTTGGCGGGTATATTTCTCTCGAAATGCAAGAATAAAAGAAAGGCCTCCTGTTTAGGAAGAACAGGAAGCCTCAAACGGATGGATAACAGAAAAAAAAGGGGATACTAATCTGAGTGTTCAGCTTCCTCGGACAATGAGCGCACATAGCTGATAACTTGCCAGCGCTGGTCTTCCGTCAGGCCAGCTTCCCAAGGGGGCATGGCGGAATTGAACGGCTCCATTGTCCCGCCTTTGCTGACGCGCCAGAAGAGGTAGCCGTCGCTTAAATCATTCATCATCGTGGCATCGGCTAACGAAGCTGGTTTGGGATCCAGCCCTTCAGCGGCTGAGCCGTCGCCTGCGCCTTCTGGTCCGTGACAGGTGGCGCAGCTTGTGTCAAAAATATCTTTTCCAGCCGCAAGCGCCTCTTCAGCATCATGATCATATGGATTGGTTAGCGCGGCAAATTCTTCTGGCGGTTCGACATGAGCATGATCCGAGCCGGCTTCATCGTCGCTGTGTTCTTCCTCATCGGCGTGATCATCCTCATCGGCATGGGGTTCTTCATCCACATGTTCATCCTCTTCTACGTGCTCATCGGTTTCGGCTTGAACGGCCGTTTCCTCCCCAGACGCCGTACACCCAGCGACAATCAACGTCCCCAACAGTAAAAGTAAAAAAGTAACAAAATATTGTTTTATGTTCATCATTCTCTCCTTTCGGATGCAGTTATTAACTACTCATAGCATACGTTTTAGAAAAGAATAACGATAGTGTCGTCTGGCGTGTTTTTACCGGGACAATTAGTTCGATTTTGGGCGGGGCTGTCGGGACATTTGTCCCGATTAGGCATTATCTTCGTCTGGCTGATCGGATTTAGCGATGCCTTCGCGCAAAGCATACAGAACAGCCTGGGTACGGTTTTCCAGGTGCAGCTGGCGGAAGACCAACGACAGTCGGTTGCGAACCGTTTTTTCGGAGAGAGATAACCGATCGGCGATGTCCTGATTTTTCAGCCCTTGCGCCAATAATCGTAAAATCTCCACATCCCGCTCCGCCAGTTTTGGTTTTGGCTCAGGCCCGACAGGCTGGCGCAGTTCGGCCAGGACGCGGCTGGCTACGGCCGAATCAATCACCGCTTCGCCGCGAGAGACGGCGCGGATGGCTTCTAGCAGTTCTTCCAGTTCCACTTCCTTGAGCAGGTAGCCGCTGGCTCCGGCTTTAATCGCTTCAAAAACATAATCATCTCGCCGGTACATAGTGAGGATGATGACGCCGGTTTGCGAGAGCTGGGCGGTGATTTGCCGCGCCGCTTCTACGCCATCCATTTGGGGCATATTGATATCCATCAGGACGATGTCGGGTTGATTTTTAAGCGCCAGTCCGACAGCTTCTTTACCATTTTCGGCTTGCGCGATGACGGTCATATCGGGCTGCGCCTCCAGCGCTTGAGCCATTCCTTGTCGCAAGACGTTGTGGTCGTCGGCTAAGAGGATGCGGATGGATTTAACCATTTTTTCCTCCGGTCAGAGGCAAATGGACGGTGATGTTTGTCCCTTTCCCTGGTTGACTTTGGATGTGCATGGTTCCGGCAACGGCCGTTACCCTGGTCTGCATTTGTGAAATCCCCATCCCCTTACCCGAAATTGTGGCCGGATCAAAACCAACCCCATCATCCCGCACGATAATTGATAGTTGGTTGGCTTGTTGGTTTGTTTGGAGAGTCACCCAGACCTGGTTTGCCTCGGCGTGCTTGGCGACATTGTTCAGCGATTCTTGCACCAGACGAAAGATTGTCGGTTCCAACCGGGCCGGAATGATGACGTCGTCAACTATTCTTACATCCGACTGCCACCCCACCTGCTCGGTAAAACCTTGCACAAATTGGCGCAGGGCCGGTATGAATCCGGTATCAGACCAATCGAGCGGGCGCAATGCAAAAATAGTGCGACGCACCTCCCGAATGACCTGGCGCGCTTTTTGGCCGATTTCGCCTAAATCGACCAGCGTCTGTTCGGCGTCGCTGCGAATTTGCTGCTTAACCATGTCCGCTTTCAAGGCCAGAAAGTAAAGGGTTTGGGCGACGCCGTCGTGCAAGTCGCGGGCGATGCGGGCGCGTTCTTCCTCCAAAATGGTCTCTTTTTCGCGGCGGGCGGTCACATCGCGCATGACGATTAAACTGGCTGAGGCTGCTTCGCTGCTGTCAACCAGCTGGGTTTGAGTCAGATTGACGGTGAGGGAACGGCCGTCGCTTGCAAAGGCCGTCGTTTCAAAATTCTGGACGACGCCCTGCCGTGCTAACCGATTGGCTAGGGTGTCGGCTTCTGGCAGGAATTGAGTTAACGGCCGTCCAATCATCACCGCCGCTTCATATCCCAGCATCCGTTCCGCGCCTCGATTCCAGGAGGTAACCAGGCCTGCGGCATCCAGGCTGAATATTGCGTCGGCGGAAACGGCCGTTAAGCTGGCCAACTGCTGCGATTGCGCCTGCACCTGGCGTTCCAAACGATCTTGTTCCACTAATTTGCGCTCCACCCAAATCAGCATGAGCCAGGTGACCAGCGGTCCGGTTAAGCTGTAAAAGCCAATTTCCACCCCGTAATGTACATTATGGCCGTAAAAGCGTTCCAACGCCTGGGCGATGCCCAATTGGTAGCCAATGACAATGAGAACCAATACCAGCGGGAGTATGTACCGCAGCCAACGGATCCGATCAACCAGGGAGGATTTTTGCCAGGAAATGGAAGCCATCATTTTTTCCTTTGCCGAAAGCGTCGGGGAGGGGAACGGCCGTTAAACTGTAATTCGCGGAAATTCGAGCTAATTCGCTGCCGAAAATGATTGGTGGCAGATTGGGTTAGATATTATCAGCCAACGTAATCGTCAGGCGCGTGCCAGCTTCAGGCGCAGAATCAATCACAAACCGCGCCCCAATTGCTTCGGCCCGTTCCTGAATGCCCAGCAAACCAAAATGCCCGACCGGCGCCATCTCCGCCGGACTTTCAGGTACGGCAAAACCACAGCCGTCATCATTAATCGTCAGCTTAATGGCTGACTCGTCAAATTCAAGAATGACCTCGGCGCGTGTCGCTCCAGCATGGCGGGCGACATTACTCAACGCTTCCTGCACAATGCGGTAAAAGGCCAGTTCAACCTCAGAAGAAAGGCGTCGCTCCACGCCTAAAGTCCGGTATTCGACAGGGATTTGCAGCGTCTTTCCAGTATCACGAGCCAGCATATCCAACGCCGTCACCAATCCCAAATCTTCCAGGTAGATGGGGCGCAATGCCCGAGTCAATCGGCGCAAATCGGCGATGATTTGTGCCGTCATTTGCTGCATCGTGGTTAACTGTTCGGCGGCCGGATGACCATTTAGTGTCAACTGGGCCAACTGCACCTGCTGGTTCAAAGCAATCAGGGATTGAATCGTATCGTCGTGCAAATCGCGGGCCAAGCGACGGCGTTCTTCTTCCTGCCCCGTTGTTACCGCACCTAGATAACCGCGCAAGCTTTGTTGGGCCGTCTTTACCTTTTGCGCCATGTGAACCAGTTCGGTTTGCAATCGTTGGATTTCGTTTATCCCGCCCACAGGCGCGGCGATGGCGTCATAATCGCCCCAGGCCAACTCTGTTGCCTTTTGTTCTAATGATTGCAAGGGCTGGACAATTTGGCGCACCCCAAACCACAATCCCACCAGAGCAATGAATAGGATGGGAACCATAACCAGCGGCCCTAACTCGGTGGTGCGCAGCATAGGGTCGGCAACGGCGCGCCAGGGTTCTTCGATGACCAGTCCCCAGCCAACTGGCGCGACCGGGCTAAAGGCGATGACATGCTCGCCGTCATCTGCTGATAAATAGGTTGTGCCGCTTTCGCCGCGTAAAGCGCCCGCCACGCCAGGATGGGCTGTTAGTTCGTCATCGGAGAGGGGGATGGCGCCGAGTTGGTAGAGGGAACGGCCGTTCCCATCAATCAAGTAAGCCGACGCCTGATCATTGGCATTAAAAACATCGCTGAGCGCGCGCCGGGCTAAATCAGCCGGATAAAACGCGCCCACAGCAAAATGGCCATTGTGCGCGGCTGCGGCCACCAGCGTCATCGCCTCACCGCTGTCAGGATCAGGGAAAGTAGCTAAAAATTGGGATTCTTCCGGGAGGGAAAGAAAGGTATTGGCGGCAATCAGACGTTGGTCAATCTGCCGCGCTTGCCAGACTTCTGCCGCTATGGTGGAGCCCAACAAATTCCCCGCTTCATCGTAAATTGCCAGACCCCCTGAAAAATCGGGCTGGATGAATGCCGCATCGGCCAACACATGGTCAATATCAGCATTATCAGTGGCGCGTAATGCCAGGCTGCGGATGGCTGATGCGCGGTGGTTTAACTGCTCCGTGATGGCCGCCGCCGCCGCCCGTGTTGCCCGCTCATCCCGCTCGCCAACCAGCGTACGCATCGCTTCTTGGTGCAAAGCCAGGCTGCCGAATGCCACCGCCACAATCAGAACGGCCAGCGGCAGTATCGTAATGGCAAACAGTTGCAGCGGCAGTCCGCGCCAGCGTTTTAGCAGCAAATGTTATTCTCCTACCTCAGCCGGAACCAACCCCAATGAGACAGCCCGCATGACCGCTTCCGTGCGACTATTGGCCTGTAATTTGCCGTATGTTTTGGCGAGATGCCCCTGCACTGTCCGGTCACTAATGCCCAATTGAACGCCAATCGCTTTATTCGTAAAGCCTTTACCGGCTAATGTCAACACTTCCAGTTCGCGCTCGGTGAGTGGCTCATATTCTGGCTGGGACTCGCCATGACCAGCAATGTGAGCCATCAGCTTGCGGGCGATGGCCGGGTCGAGCGCTGATTTACCCTCATTGACATCCCGCACCGCCTGCACGATGTCGGATGGGGAGGCAGTTTTAAGCACATAGCCGTTAGCGCCCGCCTGCAAAACGGCCATCACATAAGGGTCATCGTCGTAGGAGGTCAACACCAAAACGCCGACGGCCGGATAGGTGGCGCGCACCCAGCGCGTGACTTCAATGCCGGTGGCTTGGGGCATTTGAATATCCAGAACGGCGACATCCGGCTTGTGTTCCTGGATGAGTTGACGGGCCATATCGCCGTCATCAGCTTCGGCGATAACTTGAATATCGGGCGCGTGTTCCAGGAATTGACGGATGCCAGCGCGAACGACGGCATGATCATCGGCTAATATGACGCGAATAGGTGTACTCATAATGTCAATCCTGTTTTTATGAATTTTACTTCAATTTGGCGGGCGGTGTCACTGAACAGATCATGCAGGCGCGGATAAAAGAACCAGACGACGCCCAGACCGAACAATAATCCGGTCATCAGGCGCATCCAGGAATTGAATGAACCCAGCGCATCGCCAGCGTAAAAAGTGGATGGCAGTGCGTGGTTCGTCAAGGCGGCCAGCCAGGCGTTGCTATCGCGGAAACCGAGGCCGATACCGCCGGTGAGATCGCTGATCATGTGGGTAAAGCCATCCAGGGCCATGGGTAGGAGGAACAGCGCCAGTCCCTGCCAGGATAGGGGGCGAACTCGTTTACGCAGCGGCCAATATAACAATCCCCACAAAATGGGACTGCTGTACATGTACACCATCCGGTCAGACCAGGCCACTTTCCAACCCATTTGAGAATTCCCCACGAACTGTCGCAAAATAAGCGGGTTGTTACTGTTTTCCCAGACGTTTTGAATCTGGTTGAGCGCATACATCGGTTTTTCGCCAAACAGGAAGAAGGAACGCTGGGGCAGTTGGTGGCATTGGACGGCGTAAAGGAGTTGGATGGCGCTGCCTGCTTTATTCCAGCCGAGAGCCATGAACACCGGGGCCAGCCACGGCAGCCCCACCCAGATGCCGATGATGAGGGAAACGACGAGCAGCCAGCGGCGGCTCATCCAGTAGAGGGCGCGGTTGAGGCGTATGGCGAGGGAACGGCCGTTCCCCGAACGGCCGTTTCCAATTTTAGTGGTGATGGTGACCGCCTGTTGGTTCACTCCC
The DNA here is from genome assembly GCA_024762395.1 of Anaerolineae bacterium. Lineage (GTDB taxonomy): Bacteria > Chloroflexota > Anaerolineae > Promineifilales > Promineifilaceae > JACKCC01. The sequence continues at coordinate 11,537 of JANTHP010000115.1, forward strand.
CAGATACTTCTCCGGTTCCTTATCGAAAGAGGCTTTGCAGCCGGGGCAGCAGAAATAATAGGTTTGGCCTTTGTATTCTGACTTGGCAGCGGCCGTTTCTTCGTTCACTTCCATACCGCAAACAGGGTCTTTTGCCATTTGATTTCCTCCAAATAAAAGTAACGTGGCTGTGCGCCACAAACAATAATAAGAGTTTTCTAGCAACATTATAAGCATACGTGATTCCCTCTTCCTCAAACAGGGCAAATAACCGCATGGAGCATAGGCCATTTGGCGGGTATCCCATGTGACAAATGTCATGAATTTTATGTGATAGGCCATTTAGCGCGTGTGTAAACGGCCTTGTTTCTCTAAGCTTGAAACTATCAGAATCAATCGCTGGAGAATCTATCAAATATGACAACAACCAAACGCATTTTATGGCCTGTGGGCGCTGGCCTGGCGGGAGCGGGATTTTTGACACTGTTGTACTTTGGGCTTGTTTCCTGGGCAGAGGGGTTTCAACACGCTATTGACCTTTTCTGGGAAGACCGGTGGATCGTTACCCCGATCATTCTCGGCTTTGGTGTGCAAATGGCATTGTACGTCATCCTGAAGAAGCGGTTGTTTGTGCCCGTAGCCCACACCGGCCCCAGCGGAGCGCTAACCGGGGCCAGCGGCGGCATGTCTACGGTCGCTATGGTCGCCTGCTGCGCCCACCATGTTACTGATGTCTTGCCCATATTAGGGCTGACGGCCGCCGCAACCTTCCTGGCCGAGTACCGCATCGCTTTTATGCTGGTCGGATTGGGGATGACGCTGGTCGGGATTATTGTGATGTTAATCATTTTATTCAAGGAACGGCGCAAAGCGATGCAGGCGTTGGCGCTGGCAACAGAGGTGTTATGAAATTGACGCGCGTTCTTATTTTAACTGTTGTGGCGGCTGTTTTTCTAGCTGCCTGTAGCAATGCACCGGCTGAAACGGTTCAAATACCGATGGATGATGGGGGGCAAACGGCCGTTCAAGAAGAGCTTCCCCCATCAACTCAACCAGAAATACAAACTAACCCATTACCAGCTAAGACCTCCTGGCCGGATGGGCAGGCACAGCAAGATGATCAAGGCCAAGTGGAAGTCGCCGTTACCCCCCTCAATTTGGGTCACCATGACGAAACAATCGATTTCGATGTTGCTATGAATACCCATTCTGTGGATTTGAGTATGGATTTAGCCGCTTTGGCAACATTGAGTACAGACACAGGGTTAACCGTCAATGCTGTCGCCTGGAATGCGCCTGGCGGCGGCCATCATGTCTCCGGCGTGATCAACTTCCCGGCCGTCGTGGATGACACACACATCCTGGACGATGCTTCTCGCCTAACCCTGACCATCCGTGACGTGGATGCCCCGGAGCGCATTTTTACCTGGAATTTATCAGAATAGATTGGAGAACCAATCCGTTTACAGTAAGGGCGAGGTTGTTGGAG
>JANTHP010000116.1 GCA_024762395.1 Anaerolineae bacterium
ACCTACTCGAGAGGAAGTTGCGGGAATTCCAATTCCCGCAACATGCGATTCATTAGTGGCGAAAACTTCGTGACACTAACGGAATTCCAATTCCCGATACATACAGCTTCAATAAAGGAGGAAGGAATTGATGAGCCATCCAACAGAAAGACCGCCAATCGTTGAGATGCGGGGGATCAAGAAGCATTTCGGCGCTGTTCAGGCGCTGCGCGGCATTGATCTGGCGCTGCAAAATAATGAAGTGTTGGGACTGATGGGCGATAACGCGGCGGGTAAATCCACTTTGATGAAGGTTCTCAGCGGCGCGTATATTCCCGATGGAGGAGGGATTTTTATTGAGGGCAAAGAGGTTCACTTTACCAGCCCCATGAATGCGCGTAACCAGGGTATTGAGATGGTTTACCAGGATTACGCTTTATCGAATAATCTCGATGTGGCGGCTAATGTGTTTATGGGGCGGGAGGCTGTCCGCTGGAAGCTTGGCCCTTTCGGCGTGCTTGATAATGCGCACATGGAGTTGGAAACGAAAAATTTAATCAACCGACTCAAAATCAGGCTGCCATCGGTGCGCCAGAAGGTTGAACGATTGTCTGGCGGGCAGCGGCAGGCGGTGGCGATTGCCCGCGCCACTGCTTTTGACGCCAAAGTTATTATTATGGATGAACCGACGGCCGCTTTGAGTGTGGCGGCTATTGATAAGGTGATTGAGCTTATTCAGGAGTTGAAAGCGCAAGGGGCTTCCATCATCATCATCAGTCATCGGTTGGAGGATATTTACCGGGTGGCCGACCGCATGATTGTGCTGCGCCACGGACGCAAGGTGTGCGACACGAAGGTGGAAGGGGAACTGCACGATTTCCGCGAACGGGTGGTGGCTTATATGATTGGCGCGCGCGATGATTTTGCCGATGAAACGGCCGTTTCACAGGGTTCAGGAGGCTCACGATGACTTTCTTGCAAGATATTCGCAAACTTGTTAAAGAAAATATCCGCGATTATGGCATGTTTATTGCCCTGGGTATTATTTGGCTGGTCTTCGCGGTGACAACTGACGGTCTTTTTATTTCACCCCGGAATTTGGTCAACCTGGTTAACCAGACTGGCTATATCGCTGTTTTGGCGGTGGGGATGACGCTGGTTATTGTCATTCGCCATATTGATTTATCGGTGGGGTTTTTAGCCGGCTTCCTGGGCGCGGTGGCGGCTATTGCGATGGTCAACTGGGAACTGCCCGTTTATGTGGTGATTCCCCTGATCATGGTTTTGGGTATCGTGGCCGGGCTGCTCACCTCGTTTTTAGTAGCTGTTTTGGGCATTCCCGCTTTTGTGGCGACGCTGGCGGGCTGGCTGGGCTATCGCGGCGCGCTGCAATTAGTAACCAGGGCGACGGGCACGATTATTATCCCTAATGATTCTTTCAATGCTTTGGGCAATGGGTTTATTCCTGATTTGACTTCTATCACGATTTTGCCTGAGCGGCATAAGGTAACGCTGCTGCTGGGGTTGATTAGCATTGCTTTGTATCTGTATGGTCAAATTCGGTCGCGTCAGAAGCGGGGCAATGGTCAAGTTGACGATTTGTCTATGCCGCTTTTTGTGCTCAAGCTGGCGCTTATTTCGGGGCTGATTGGGGCCGCTGCCTGGACTTTGTCGGGTTATCAAGGGTTGTCGTGGACGGCCGTTATCGTTTTGCTTGTGGCTTTGTTTTATGATTTTGTCACCAGAAAGACGGTGCTTGGCCGGCATATTTATGCGGTTGGCGGTAACCCGGAGGCGGCTGAACTGAGCGGTATCAGCGTTACGCGCATTACGCATGTGGTTTTTGGCTCGATGGGGATGCTGGCCGCTTTGTCGGGCATGTTGTTTGCCGCCCGGCTGCGCTCGGCGACGACGACGGCGGGGACGCTGTTTGAGTTGGATGCTATCGCGGCGGCGTTTGTCGGCGGCGTTTCGGCGGCCGGCGGCGTGGGTACGGTGGTAGGGTCCATCATCGGCGCGTTGGTGATGGTTTCTCTGACCAGCGGCATGAATTTGATGGGCCTGGATATTTCTTACCAATACATTGTCCGGGCGCTGGTGCTGGCGGCTGCGGTTATTTTTGATGTCTTTACGCGCAACCGCGAATGAGGAACGAGAATTTAATGGGTCTTTAGGATTTCGCGGAGTTTTGCAAAAAACTGTGTAAAACGTGATGCGTGAGACGTGAATATTTTTCTGGTCACGCATCACGTTTTATGTTTGACGCCATGCGTTAATTTCCCAAACTGGTTTTGAAGCTATGCAGGATGTTATTAAGGTTGGTCTTGTCGGATACGGGTTTGGCGGGCGGATTTTTCATGCGCCGTTTATTGATGCAGTTGAAGGGTTGGCTTTAACGGCCGTTGTCACTTCGCAAGCGGATAAAGTAAAAGCCGATTTCCACAATGTAAAGGTTGTGAAGGAAACGGCCGTTCTCCTGACCGATCCCCTTATTGACCTCATCGTCATTGCCACGCCCAATACCAGCCATTTTCCGCTGGCGCAGCAGGCGCTCCTGGCGGGGAAGCATGTCGTTGTAGACAAGCCGTTTACCATTGACACGGCCGAAGCCGACACCCTCATCAATTTGGCGGCGGAAAAAGGATTGCTGTTGAGCGTTTATCAAAATCGGCGCTTTGACAGCGATTACCGGACGCTGAAACGACTGGTAAAGCAGGGTAAACTAGGCCAGGTTCATACTTACCAGGCCCATTATGACCGGCATAAACCAGTTGTGCAGGACCGCTGGCGGGAATGGGATGAGCCGGGCGCGGGGCTTTTGTATGATTTAGGCGCGCATTTGATTGACCAAGCTGTAGATTTGATGGGGCAGCCGGACAGCGTGTGGGCCGATTTGGGGTATCAACGGGCCGGAGCGCAGGCGGACGATTATTTTCATGTGGTCTTGCGCTTCGGCCAGCGGCGGGCGATTTTGCATGGCGGTTCGTTGGTGGCGAGGCCGCCGTTTCGTTTTGCGGTGCATGGCGACGCGGGTAGTTTTATTAAGCAGGGGCTTGATCCACAGGAGGGGGCGCTGCTGGCGGGGGAACGGCCGTACACCCCCCATTGGGGCGTCGAGCCGGAGGGAATTCACGGCCAATTGTTCAAGCCCAGCGGTGAAAGCGTGATGGTTCCTTCTTTGCGGGGCGGGTATGAGGATTTTTATGCGGGGATGGCGCGGGCGATTTTGCAGGGGGATGAGGCGCCGGTAACGGCCGTTTCCGCCCGCAACGTCATCGCCATCATCAGAGCCGCGCAGGAAAGCGCCAAAACGGGATGCATTATTGATTTACGGGGGTGGCTGCGCTATAAAAGTTAATGCGGCAAGGAATTGGGCGCACTGGCGCCATCATAAAACGCATTAACGCGATTAACGATGTCTTGCCGACGCAGATGGTCGCGCGGATCGCCAGGCTTTCTCAGAACATCTTGCAGATATAACATTTGCCTGACGACAGCTTCAGCATACAAATTAATATCTAACTGCCACCTTGCTGCAAAATGACGCCGTGCGCATCGGTCTACCATCCGCTCAACGGGCGCCAACCGCTGAATGACCATATCATAAAATCCGGCCGTCCGCTGCAAAAGATCGCGCTCGCTGGTGTAATCACCAATGCCGCCCTCTTTGAATTCATGATATAAAAAAAGTAGTTTCTCTAAATAAACCCGGTCGGCCATTTGGGCGATGAGATCGGCCGCAGCCAATAACCCGCCTAACTGCTCAATCTCGGAAGATGGATGGGAAATGGCCGCCACATCGTTGTTAAGATCGGTACAACCAATCAAAAAACGCCCCGCCTCAATGTCAGAATCTGACCAGCCCGCTGAGCGGCAAAATGTTTCCATGCGTTCCATACTGCGCCTGTCATGTTCAGCCAGATATTTAGCGCCAGTGCCTTCTGTATCCTCTAAGGTCTGGATAAGTCCCGAATCGTGAAAAATAGCAGCGACTAAACTGATAACAATGCTGCGCTCAGATAAGGGGTATCCAAGAAGTACCGCGCCATGAATAAACCGGGTCAGGGCCAAAAAAACATCGGCAACATGGTTTAGATCATGGTATGGGGTGTTGCATGCTTGATAGCCAGGATAGCTGCCACTGTAAAGGGAAACGGCCGTTTCCCAAGCCGCCGCCACCGAGGCCACATCAAACTCCGCCGAGATCAAACCCAAAATCACCTGAATCTCATGCCATACAGCATCGGGCGATTCAGTATCAATCAATTGAGATAATTGTAAGCTTGGCATTTCTCAGAATATCCAATCCAGGAAACAACAATAATAGTCATTATGCACAACTATCTGAGATCATAAACCAAAACTTACCAACCGCCAAAGAAAAAAGGTTCCGAGTGATGTTGGCGTACGCCAACATCACTCGGAACCCCGCGCTATCTTAGTTTTTCAAAACGACTGGCAAATAGGCCCAGGCGCTCGCGTCCTCCAGATCCATGATATATCCCACACCGTCAGGCGTACTGATGAAACCGTTAGTTGCATTGCTCAAATGAAGCTTGAACGTCTCGATAGCTTCAAAAACCGTATCGCCATGCACAGGAACAGCAACAGTATGTGTGGTTTCGCCGGGAGCAAACGTCAACATATCGGAAACGGCCGTGTAATCACTTCCAGCCGTAGCCCGATCATCAACCGTATAATAATCAACCGTAACCGTGTCAAGGCTTTCAGGGACTAAAGAAACCGTAAAAACAGCATTCGTCGTACCACTGTCGCCCTCTTCCACCCACACGTCATCCACCTCAATGCGGCTGCCAGGAACAATATCCAGGCGCAGCAGCGTAACTGAGTACGGAGCAAACGTGTATGCCAGCGGGTTATCTGAACTTCCCAACACGGTCGGCTGTGCATTGGATAAATCATCAGACGGATTGCTTAAACCATTGAACGTGACAGATGTGCTGCTTAGTGAAGAAGCCTGGGCGACATCAGCCGTTCCCCCGGAAATCCATGAAGCACCTTCTATTTGGATATCTGTGGCAATGGAACTGCCGGTCTTGTTGATGGCTAACACAGTAACCGTTGTGTCGTCCAATTTGCCGGCGTAAACGCTCAACGTTGTCGCTGCATCATACGATGAAGAAACCGGCAGCATTTGATCGCCAAACCCGCTCCACAACGGGTAGGCATAATACTGCGGGCTGCGATCGTAAGTGTACGCATCCAACCAGCCATAATCCGTACCATTGCCGGCCGCGCCATTCGCCAAATCCCATTGAGTCGCAATTGAAAACCCATGCTGCATCATTTGACCAAGAGAATCCGCCATAAACAACAAATTAACTCCCTGCGTCATCCATTGACCATTGTCCATATCTTGTACCGAAAACAAGTTGTGTTCAGTAACGGCAATAGGTGGCGGGTTCTGTCCCGGGAAAAACTGATTATAAGCCGTCTCATAATCAGCCATAATGGTCTCCCAGGCCCCGTGCGGTTGAGCCAATGCTTCTGTTCGACTGCTGGGCGGTTCATAATAAGCGTATTCGTGAATCACATAAAAATCCATCACATCGCCGGCTTCCTCGATAACTTCGTTGCCCCAGTTAGTCCAACTGGCAGGGTCAGGAACGCCAATTGCGCCAACCATGATGCTATCATCAACTACCCGCATGGCGTTACGAAATTCAATAAAGCCTTCTCTTTGATTACTGCCACTGCCTATCCCGTTCACATATTCACGGCCGTCGCACGTCCATACATCTTCCCAGCCCCAGGATATACAATCTTTCCCCATACCAGACTTACCGCCGTAAATCTCATTGCCGATTTCCCAGTACTTGACATTCAGGGGATTAGGATTCCCATGAGAACTGCGCAACTGCGCCCAATCGCTCACCGTACCCCAATCGCGGCCGCGCACATCTTGTCCAATGACTGTATTGTCATTCACAGAACCATTGAAGAAAGCAACCAAAGCTGCCGCCTCTTTGGCTGTGCCATTCATATTGACGGTATACATCACTTCGCCACCAATCGCATTGGCAAAGTTAATAAAGTCGGTGGGGCTAAGCCCCCACCCCCATGACGAGCAGGCCGCTTCCCCGTCTATATTTGTGCCTGTCTCGCAAGCAAGCCAGTCGTAAGTATTGCTCCAACTGCCGCCAGGAATACGGAGGACAGCGGGCGCTGCGGCTTGAGAACGGCCGATAAACGTCCCATTTTCTGTACGGCTTGGCCCTAACCAGGCCGGTAAATTTGTCCCTAAAACGTGCGTATCAATCGCTGTGGGTGTCGCATTTATATCGAATGTGATTGTCCCATTGGGCGCTAATGGAGCAGAACGGCCGTCTTGAGACGCTTCACCGATACCCTGAGCGGCTGTAAAAGACGGAAATACAATTAAACCCAATGCCGCGGTAGTAAGGACGATCAAAGATGTCAAAAGTGTAAATGTGATCGAACGATTATTTTTCTGCATGGTTCCTCCAAAAAAGAACTAAAAGTTTTCTGTTTTGTAATGTGAGCTGTAATGAATCCAAAAATAAAAAGAGACAGCCTTCCAGACACAACAGGCAGGCATAGCAAAACTACACCTGGTCAATTCTCAATGTGAGGTTCGATGATGGGAGAGTGAATGGGCAAAAAGAAACTACGTAAATCGCAAAGAAAATCTATTGTGTTGACTGCCAGCGATCTACTCTACGCTGCTACTCGTTGATCTCAACATTCAATAATGTCACCGAGTAAGGAACAAATGTATAGGAAAATGGTACTTCCCCTAACCCTGTCAATTCTGTGGAAGGCGCATCGGAAAAGTCATTGGCCGGATTGGCAGCGCCATTAAACTCGACTGTTTGGGCATCAAGCGAACTGGCTCGAACGGTATCGGCTGTGCCGCGTGCAATGCTGGAGATTCCGTCTATTTCGATTTCTGCTGTAATATCATCCTCCGTTTTATTAATAACGATTAATGTTACTGTTTGTGACTCTGTCTTTCCGGCGTAGACGCTTAATGTGGTGCCGGCAGCATAGGTGGACGCAACGGGCAGCATTTGTGTGCCAAACTGCGCCCAAAGGGGAAAGATGTAGTATTGCGGGCTGCGATCATAGGTTTCTGCGTCTAGCAAGCCATAGTCGGTGCCGTTGTAAGCACGGCCGTTTGCCAAATCCCATTGGTTCGCCATCGCAAAGCCTTGCACGGCCATCTGTCCGATGCTATCAGCCATAAATAACATATTTACGGCTCGCGTCATCAATTGTTCGCTGTCGTTATTCTGTACCGAGACCAGGTTGTGTTCTGTAATGGCGATGGGAATATAACGGCCGTTTGCATACCGGTTAAAAGCGGCGCTCGTTTCCTGCATCAATTCAGGCCACATAGTCTGCGGATATGCCAGCATTTCTTCATACGTCACACGCGGATCGGTCGGATTGAAATAAGCGTACTGGTGAATGACATAAAAATCCAACGCATCGCCAGCCTCTTCGATGACTTCATTACCCCAGTTTGACCATTCATCCTGAGGCGAAACGCCAACCGCGCCAACCATAATGTTAGAGTCAACTTTTCGCATTTCGTTACGAAATTCCAAAAATCCTTCTCGGCGATCCGCGCCGCTGCCAATGCCTTTGACGTATTCACGGCCGTCGCACGTCCACACATCCTCCCAGCCCCAGGCAAAAGTACAGTCAGTTCCCATGTCCGGTTTGCCACCGTAAATTTCGTTGCCGATTTCCCAATAGCGCACAGTAAACGGCTCAGGGTTGCCATTATCGGCGCGAAGCTGCGCCCAATCGCCGACTGTGCCCCAATCACGGCCGCGCACATCTACGCCAATGACCGTTTCATCATCAACCGCGCCGTTAAAAAAGGCAACCAGAGCGGCGGCTTCTTTGGCTGTACCGTTGAAATTAACGGTATACATGGCTTCACCGCCAACAGTTTGTAGGAAATTGATGAAATCCGTCGGGTTTGCGGCCCACTCCCATTGACAAACGGCGTTGGCGTCAATGCCCTGCCCTCTGCGTTCACAGGCCAGCCAATCGTATGCGTTAGCCCAACTGCCGCCGGGAATACGATAAAGCGGAATGCCGGCAGCGGCTGTTCGCGCCTGGAAAGTTTCATTGCCCAATCTGGCCGGATTCAACCAGGCAGGAATGTTTGTCCCCAGCAGGCGCGTATCAAAGGGGATAGTTGCCGCATTAAAGTTGACATAAATATCGGCTGTAGATATGGAAGGTGGTGGGGGCGGAACGGCCGTTACCTCTGATGGCTGTGTTTCCTGACCGCTGCCACCTTGATTATCTGTCGGATCTGAAGCGTGGGGGACGGCCGTATCATCATCACGGCTGACATTGGCTGTCGGTTGTTCGCCCCCCTCAGTTGGGGAACCCTGCGTGGGGCCAGGCGAAGATGGTGTGTCAACGCCGGCATTGCAAGCTGCAAGCAAGCCCAACACAGCGCTGCCAAACAGCGCCAAGATAATTTTGAGTGAAGATCGTTTGTGGTACATAAAAACTCTCCATACTGTCTGCAATTTATGGCTCTTTGGGAATTCGCGGGGTTGACTAACCATGAAACGTGAAACGTGATGCGCGACCAGAGAACCTTCACGTTTCACGCATCACGTTTCACGCGGGTTTTTTGCAAAATCCCGCGAAATCCTGAAGACCCCAACTTATTTGAGACAATCCAGAACGTCAGCAACAAGATCGTAACGGCCGAATGCGGGAATCATGTACACGCCATGCAAAATCGGCTGCAGTTCTTGCAAAATTTCCTGAGCGATGCGGACGCCTTCTAGCTGCGGATTGGCCGCTTCTGTCATACGGTGGCGCATGGGTTCGGGGATGCTGATCCCAGGTATTTCATGATGCAGGAAAGCGGCGTTACGGCCGTTATACAGCGGTTTAATGCCGGCAACCAACGGTAAAATCGGCTCGCCATACGTTGTTTCATACCGTTCGACAAAGCGTTTCGCCGACTGGGGGTCAAAAACAGGCTGCGTCAACGCAAAATCAGCCCCATTGCGGATTTTCTTTCGCAGCAGCCGCATCTCCCTTTCCGGGTTCGCCGGCGTCAGACTGACAGCGCAGCCCACCACAAAATTAGTCGGCTGGTCAATGGACTGCCCCGACTTGTCCACACCCTGATTAAACTGCCGTTTAATGAGCTGAATAAGACCGGTAGGCACGATGTCATAGCTGTCCATCGCTTCGGGATAATCGCCAATGCGGGTCGGATCGCCCATAACAACAAACAAATTGCGGATGCCCATAGCGTGCGCGGCCAACAAATCCCCCTGCACACGCAATAAATTGCGCCCGCGCGTGGGAAAATGCAAAACCGATTCCAGCCCCACCCTTTTTTGCACCAGGTAGGCGGCAGCCCAGGCGCTCATCCGCATTCGGGCCAGGGGGCTGTCGGCAATGTTGAGGAAATTGGCGCCGGCTTCTTTGAGCATACGCGCCGCTTCCAGCAGCCGCTGGGCGGAAGCGCCCTTTGGCGGACTCATTTCAACGGTGACGATGAAACGTTTGTCGGTTAAATGTTGGGCTAACTGCGTGGGCTGCTCGGCAACGGCCGTTACCTTCTCCTCCCTGGCTACCATTTTCACCTTAGGCAGGGGAATCAAGCTCGGCCCCGGCGCATCCAACCCCCGGCGCATGGCGGCAATATGAGCATCCGTCGTGCCGCAGCAGCCGCCGATGATACATGCGCCCGATTCGGCAAAGGCGCGGGCATATTTACCAAAATAATCAGGCGTCGCCGGATACATCACCCGCCCGCCTAACCGCTGTTCCGGCCAACCGGCGTTAGGCGCAGCCGTCAGAGGCATATCGGGCGCAGTCCGGCGCATTACGGCCAACAAACGCAGCACTTGCGCCGGGCCTCCGCTGCAATTGATGCCGATGGCGTCCACATCCAACTTTGCCAACCCCTCGGCCACAGCAACGGCCGTATGCCCCAGCAAAGTGCGATCATCACGGGTAAACGTGGCCTGGGCTATGATGGGAATCTCGTCGGAAATGGAGCGGGTGGCGGCAACGGCCGTTTCCATTTCCTTCAAATCCGACATCGTTTCCAAGACAATCAAGTCCACACCGCTGGCAATCAACGCCCCAATCTGCTCGGCAAACGCGGATTGGGCTTCTTCCACCGTCACCCGGCCCAGCGGAGCCAACCGCACGCCCAGCGGCCCCACAGAACCGGCCAGCAGCGTCGGCTTAAACGAACCTTCAATCACACGCCGCGCTACATTTACGGCCGCCCGGTTAATCTCGGCAACCTCGGCATGAAGCCCGTACTCAGCCAGCTTAAACCGGTTAGCCCCGAAACTGTTCGTTTCGATAATATCGGCGCCGGCCTCGATATAGGCGCGGTGAATATCGGCTACGATGGCCGGATTATGCCGGTTTATCGCGTCAAAGGATTGATCAATGGGCGCTCCTTTGGTATGCAAAAGAGTCCCCATAGCGCCGTCCAGGAGCAACGGCCGTTCCTTTATTCGCTGCAAAAATTCCGTCCGATTCATAAAACCAGCTCTAACAGGTCATGTCGCTTTACTCATCATAAAACAAGCTGCGAATCAACGCCGCCGCCTTCTGATTGTTTAACACCAGCACCTGCGCCCCCGTCTCCGTCGTATAACCGGACACATAATCATAATCCAGCACATCGCTGCGAATACTTTCTCGCGGAATATCACTGGCCGTCGTTGCCAGCGACACAATTTGGTCCAATGTCAAGTCCGTGCGAATACCTTGCTCCAACTGCTGATACAAAATCGGCGCTTTGGACAACAAACCGCTAATCCCCAGGCTCACAGCCTTATCCCGCGCCGCCAAAATCACCTGTTGTTGGCGCTGCGCCCGGCCAAAATCATTATCCACATGCCGTGTCCGCGCATATTTCAGCGCTAGCTCGCCATCTAAATGTTGATAACCAGCCGGAATAAATAAGGGATCATACCCATAGTTCATACTGGGATAAGTAGGATCGTTAATCGTAAAAGGCACATTCACATCAATACCGCCCAACGTATCAATCCCCTGAATCACCGCGCTAAAATCCACTAAAACATAATGGTTAATGGGAACGCCCAAATTGTACTGTACAGTTTGCATCGCCAGCGCCGCGCCACCAGCCGGGTTATTACCCGATGCGCCATACACAAAAGCCGTGTTAATCCGATCGCGACCCCGCCCCGGAATCACTACATACAAATCGCGCGGCACAGACAAAATAGACGCACTCATTCCCACCGGATCAATGGAAATAATCATCATCGAATCGGTACGGGACACAAACGGTTCACCTGGCCGCCGATCTATTCCCATCAACAAAATGTTTACGCGGTCAGAACCGCCCCAGGGTTCGCTGGTCGGAATGAGCGTTGGCGTAGGCTCTGCCGGATCCAGCGTGGCTATGGGCACAGGATTATCCTGGCTTAAATCCAAATCTATGCTGGCAACTTCGGCCGCAGCTTCCTCAACAGGGTTCAACGGCCGTTTCCAGACAACCCGAAACGTCAGATAGCCAAAAATGACGACCGATATGCCGGAAAAGATAAAAGCGGCCGCCAAAGCAAAACTCAACCAGGGCGGCAAAATTGGTTGTTTCGATTTTTGCAAACGTCACTCCTTTACAAACGTTAAACGATTTGGTGAATCGTTCGTCCGATTTGCCAAATCGGGTTACGATAACCACAGAATTATACACGCATTAGCAAAGATAACAGGGTTAGAAAACTGCGTTTTGCCTACGAGTTAACAACCTCTAATCAGGTTCCGGTCGCATAAGCATTATTAAATAAAACAGAATATATTGATAGAAACCCGTAAAGGATGATACAATCCCACCATCACCATTACAGGAAAACAGTTATGTCTTTAGACCGCTTTGGCCGCAACATCAATTACCTTCGAATCTCATTAACCGACAAATGCAATTTGCGCTGCGTTTACTGTATGCCGGAAGATATCACCTTCCGCCCCAGCGCCGAACTGCTGCAAGATGACGAAATTGACCGGCTGGTTCATATTTTCGCCGGCCTGGGCTTCAACAAATTCCGATTGACTGGTGGTGAACCGACGGTGCGAGCGAATGTGGTAGATATTGTCGGTCGTATCGCCCAAACGCCCGGCGTCAAGACGGTCGTAATGACGACCAATGGCCTGCTGCTAGACAAATTAGCCCGGCCGCTGGCTAAAGCCGGATTGCAGCGGGTGAATATCAGCATTGACACGCTCAACCCGGAAAAGTTCAAAAAAGTGACGCGATGGGGCAAGGTAGAGGATGTATGGGCGGGCATTCACGCCGCTGAAGAGACGGGGCTGGGCGTAAAACTAAATGCGGTTGTGGTTCGCAATTATAACGACAAGGAGGATGTGGTGGATTTGGCCCGCTTGACGCTGCATCAACCCTGGCAAGTGCGTTTTATCGAGATGATGCCGTTTGGCGATGTGGCTGATTTTCAACAAGCAGGCATTGTCAGCCAGGAAGAATTGATGGCAACCATTTCGGCTGATTTGGGGCCATTGTCGGCAGTAAATGGGGGCGAGTTAGATGGTGAAGCGCAGTTGTACCAGCTTGAGGATGCGCCAGGGACGATTGGCTTCATCAGTTCGGTCACACAGCCTTTTTGCGCCAGTTGCACCCGGGCCAGATTGACGGCAGACGGCCGTCTCCGTCTCTGCCTTCTACGCGAAAAAGAAGTAGACCTGCTCACCCCGCTCCGCAATGGCGCCAGCGATGATCAGCTCAAAACCATCATCGAAGAAGGTATTTGGTGGAAACCATGGGGGCATAAGCTGGGGGAAGAGGTAATTCCATTAAATCGCGTCATGTCCGAGATTGGCGGCTAAGCGAAGGATGAAGG
>JANTHP010000117.1 GCA_024762395.1 Anaerolineae bacterium
AATTCCCGATACTTGGCTCAACGTTTCGGGAATTCCAATTCCCGAAACACGCACTTTTCTCAACTCATTTGAAATGCACCCTTTGGTAAATCGGGCAGAACGATTTGCCAAATCGTTCTACGTTTACAAAGGAGACGCCGTAATGTCAATGATTTTATGCCCAACGCGAGGCGGACAATCCAGCATCCCCAATCAACAATGGGCCATTTCCCTCGCCAAAGAACGCAGCGCCAACCTGACCTTTCTCTACATCTGCAATGTGCGATTTTTGGACCACTCCTCCGGGCCGTTAATCGTGGATATTTCAGATAAATTGGACGAGATGGGCGAATTTTTGTTAGCAATGGCGCAAGATCGCGCTGCCCAAGAAGGAGTTGCAGCTGATACGATTGTGCGACAAGGTGATTTCAAGGAGGCGTTAACGGCCGTTATCCGGGAAATCAACGCCGACACCGTCGTCATTGGCCGGGCCGCGCGCGGCACCGGCATCACCAACGAAAGCTACATGTCCGTTCTGGCCGACGCCGTAAAAAACACAGGCGCAGAACTATTTGTGGTAGACGAAGGCCAGGTCGTCCATCTCCATTCGCCAGCGGCAACCCAACCCGATCAGACGGAACAACCGGAATATGACTCGTAAAACGCTCATCTTCCTGCACGGGTTCGTCTCCTCTGACCAGGGCTTCAAAGCCCAATTCTTGCGCCAGCAATGCGAAACGCTGCCTGATGTCGCTTTTCATGCCATCAATTTTAACCCGACACCCCGCGACTTTGAATTTATGACCGTCACCGGCATGATTAACCGGCTGCGGCAGTACATTTTAGACCGCAAATTGGGAAATGTGCGGCTGATTGGCAGTTCAATGGGCGCGCTAGTGGCCCTCAACTATGCGTATCGCTATCAAGATGTGCAAAACTTGTTGCTGTTGGCTCCGGCATTAGCCTATCGCTTTGGCGTCCAGCGTGGTGAGGCCAAAAATTGGCAAACAGCCGGTGCTACGCCAGTTTTTCATTATGCGTTTGAAAAAGAAATCCCCCTGCGGTATGAGTTTGAGCTAGACGGTTTGAAGTACGCCGACCCAGTGCCACCACCAGCCAAGATAATGATTGTACACGGCCGTTCCGACGACATCCTCCCCATCCAAAACAGCCGCAGCTACGCCGCCGCCCATCCCAATCTTGTCCAACTCATCGAAGTCAACGGCGACCACCGCCTAAACGACCATCTCGACCTCATCTGGCAGCAAACCAAAACATTCTCCCTCGCCTAAAAACAAAAGCGAGATTGGTCCAATCTTGAAGATTGGACCAATCTGACAAACAAAAAAGCCCTGGCCGGACAATGCCAACCAAGGCTAAAATCTCTAATCCTTAATCTTCACGCTCTACGGAGCCGCATACTCCACAACCGGGTAACCGGCATCCACCCAGCCGCTAAAACCGCCCTTCAAGCTGTGAACATCCGTATAGCCATACGACCATAAGATACTCATCGCAATCGTCGAGCGGAAACCGCTGCCGCAGTACGTCACAATCGTTGCATCCTCGGCCGGCCACATATCCATCTGGGCGATAAACTCTTCCAGCGGAACGTGTACCAGGTTTTCCGTCTCAATCACGCCATTCTCGTCTACCTCGTCCTGACGGCGCACGTCAACCAGAATCAAATCCGGGTTTTCACCAATCTCAATGAACAAATCATCGGCCGTGCGCACGCCAAAGCCATCCGGCATCCCGTGCAGCATCTCCTGCATCGCCGCTACCGCCGCCGGATCAGGTTCAGCCGCATTCAAGACCATCGCCTCTTCAGCCAGCCCTTCCACAACCGGATACCCGGCGTCTACCCAGCCCGTGAAGCTGCCGCCCGTGAGCGCACGTACATTTTCCCAACCCATCGCATGAAGCGTCGTCATCGCAATCGCCGCACGCCAGCCGCCTTTGCAGTAAGTCACAATCGGCGTGTCAAAGCTGGGCAGCAAATCAATATGGTCGGCAATCTCGCTCAGCGGGATGTGGACCGCGCCTTCGATGTGGCCTAACTCTTCCAACTCGGCCGTTTTACGCACGTCAATCACAAACGGCGGCGGGTCTTCGGCCAACGCCAGATTGAAATCATCCAGGCCGATGGTGTTGTACTTTTCCATACCGCCCAGGAACGTAGCAAACGCCTCATCCATGTCCCAGGTGGGTTCTGGCGCGCCGGCTACCGGGTAACCATCCGCCACCCAGCCGCCAAAGCCGCCTTGCAAGCTGCGCACGTCGGTGTAGCCATACGACCACAAAATCGTCATGGCAATGGTGGAGCGATGGCCGCTGCCGCAGTAAGTGACAATGGGCGCGTCCAACTCTTCCGGCCACATAAACTGGCTGGCGACAAACTCTTCCAACGGGATGGAGAGCAGATTGGGGGCGTCAATATAGCCGTTGGCTTCAATCTCGTCGGCGCGGCGCACGTCAATTACAATCAAGTCGGGGTTATCAACCAATTCTGTGTTGAAATCTTCCGCCTTGAGGACACCAAAGCCGTCAGGGACGTTGTGCAGCATTTTGCCAATCGCTTCTACCGTTGCCGGGTCGGGGTTCGCTTCGTTGAGCGCAACCAGTTCGGGAACCGCGCCTTCCGCAATCGGATTACCCGCTTCTACCCAGCCGCCAAAACTGCCGCCTTTCAACCCTTTTACGTCCTGCCAGCCCATCGCTTCCAGGGCCGTCAGGGCGATGGTGCAGCGCCAACCGCCGCTGCAATAGCTGACGATGGGGGTGTCAAAGCTGGGCAGGTATTCGATGTTGTCGGCAATGTCGCGCAAGGGGATGTTGACCGCGCCTTCGATCCAGCCGTTTTCTTCCAGCTCGCTGGGCTGCCGCACGTCCAGGATGAAGGGCGGGTCAGTGGCCAGCAGTTCGCTGAACGCATCCAGGCTGATGGTGTTGTAATGATCCATGTCACCCAGGAATGTCTCGAAACCGCCGTCTAAATCGGCTTCGGCCATTTCTTCGACGGCCGGTTCTTCAGCCACAGGCTCTTCAGCCACAGGCTCTTCAGCCACAGGCTCTTCGGCGGCCGGTTCTTCGACTTGGGCCGGCTGCTCCTCTACGGCGGGTTCGTCAACGGCCGTATCGCCGCCGCCACACGCCACTAATAACAAACTCAATATCACAAACAGTACAATCAAACCTCGTGTCTTCATTTTGTTCATCTCCTCGATGTACAATCATTTTGTGGATGGCATCAATCCGGAAACTGACGCCATCCTAAATCACAATTTATAGAGCAAATCAAGGCGTCGAATCCGTTGTTGTGACCGTTTCCGTCGCCGTAATCGGGGCGGTTGCATTCAGCTCTGCAACCGGCGCCGGAATCGTGTCCACAATCACCGATGAGTTAGCCTCAATTTCCTCCGGATACACATCATCAATTGTCAAAAACAGATCGGCGTTGCCATGACAGGCGTCGCACGATTCCGTTTGCGGCGTTTCCCGCTGGATGTTGTGCGGGGTGGCGTACACCCAGGTGGGCAGCGCCGCCATGTTGGGCAGCAAATTGTCGCCGTAAAATGCAAAGCTGTCGGCGGCAATGGGCACATGGCGCAGCGTCACAAAATCATAGGGCCGGTCGTAACTTTGGCGCGGATTACGGCCGATTTTGAAGCTCAAATACGATCCATCCGTAGCAAAGAACGGGTTGCCCGTCGTTTCGCTGACGGCGACATGGCAGCCGTCGCAGCTTGTGTAGGAAATGGAATGGCACACCTGGCAAGAAAGGTCGCCGCCGTGCTGCTGGTGCATCTCAATCTCATCCCCGCCAATGGCGGCGGTAACATGGCAGGTCTCGCAGCGCGGCGACTGCACGCCGTCGTAGCGATGGTCGGCCGGAGCCACGCTGACCGCTTCCGGGCCGGTGTGGCACGCTTCGCATTCGGCCGGTTGGCCGTGCATCTCGTGGCTGGTGTGGCAGTCCACGCAGCTCATCCGGCCCTGGCGGAAATGAACGTCGGGGCGCAAATCTTCATGCTTGCCCAGGTATTCGTTGCCCACGCGGCTGCCATGACAGGCGGTACAGTTGCGCGTCATGCTTGGGGTGCGATTGAAGTTGTGGCCGTCAATCAGGCCGCCGCCCACCAGATTGGGCTGGCTGACATGGCACTCGCCGCAAGAAGCGTGGCAACTGTTGCAATGGTTACCGAACATCTGACTAATTTGGTCGTGATTTTCCGGGACGCTGCGCGTGTTCAAAACGGTCCAATATCCTTCCAAATTAGTGTGCAGATTGGTGTCGTTCATGGCTACCACGTCGGGATGGCAGTCGCCGCAGATGGTTCCGGGGTCGTTGCTGGGGTTGGCGATTAAGCCTTCGTGCGCCGTTTTTTTGTCGGACGACTGCACGCCGCCATGACAATCCTGGCAGGCGATTTGGCCGTGAACGGTGTCGGGATAGGTCTCGCCGTCTATGATTACTTTTTCCCAAGGCTCCAACGGAGCCACAGACCCGCCTCAACCTTCACCTTCATTTTCGCTGACGACTTCTTCGACGGGATCGGCTGTCTGGATGAGCGTTTCTTTGTCCAGATGGCAGATGAGGCATTCGTCGGTGATGGTGATGGGCATGGTAGCGGTAAGGGCAACGGCCGTTTCCACCCCCACGCTCGTCTCCTCTTCCAACGCCATGGCCACATCAACCCCGGCTGCCGGTTCAGTAGATGGTTCGGTAACGGCCGTTTCCGTCTTCGTTGCCGCCCCGCCGCCGCAGCCAATCAGTAAAAACGCCAAAACCAATAAGGCCAAACCCATTACGAACTTGACCTCAATTGACCTTTGCTGCTTATGTTTTGCCATAATTTTCCTCGTCGCAAACCTTAATCAAATCTAAGAGCGTGAAATTTTTCACCATCAGTATAGCAAATCACATAGGCAAATCAATAGATTTAACAGGTTTTTCTTATAGGTTTTACCTTTTGATTTCTATAAGCAAAAACAATTAAATAGTGGCGGCAGCCTATTGAATTCGTTATAGTATTTGTTAAACTATTCACAAACGAGGTCTGAACCATGTTAGATGCTCACCAACTTAATGTCTTTCTGGTAGCCGCCGAATCCTTGAATTTCACCGTAGCCGCCCGCCGCTTGCACATGAGCCAGCCCAGCGTCAGCCAGCACATCCAGACGCTGGAACAGCATTTCGGGCAGCCGCTCTTCATTCGCGCCGGCCGCACCATCCAGCTAACGGACGCCGGCGAAGCGCTGGTTCCGATGGCCCAAGAGATGGTCAACCGCTCGATTCGTATTGAGGAAACGCTCAAATCACTGCACGGCGAGGTGTATGGGCAGCTTTTGTTTGGCTGCAGCACCACCCCAGGCAAATACATCCTGCCCCAACTGTTGGCCCGCTTCCACACCCGCCATCCCAAAGTCAATGTCGCCTGCCATGTTTCGCCGCAAGAACAGGCTTTGCAGACACTGCAAGATGGGGAAATTCATTTTGCTCTGGCCAGCATGCCCCACACAACATATAAAAATTTGGAGTTTCGCAAATTTATGACCGACCAGGCGCTGTTGATTGCGCCGCTGGATCACCCCTGGGCAGCGCAGGAAGAGATTGAGCCGGAGGAGCTGTACGGCGGCCAGTTTATCCTGCGGGAAGAGACATCGGGGACGCGCCTGGCCGTGCGTGAGGCGCTGGCGACAGTCGGCATCATGGAGCGGGAGTTGAGTTCGTTTTTAACGTTGGGCAATTCGGAGGCGATTGCGCTGGCGGTGGAAGAGGGGCTGGGCGTGGGCTTTGTGTCCAGTTTGGTGGTGAGCCGGTTGGTAAACGGCCGTGTCGCTCCCATCAAAGTGCGCGGTTTAACGTTGGAACGGGACATCTACGTAAGTAAATTAAGCAATCGGCTGATGACCAAAGCGCAAACAGCGTTTTGGGAATTTGCCATTAACGAGCGCGAGGCCATCGCCGCCGCGCTCACCGTTGAACAAGAGGCGATTACTTAGATACTGGAGACTGGAGATTAGAGATTAGAGACTGAGAACACGCCAGTCTCCAATCTCTAATCTCCAATCTCTTTTTCAGAGGTAAAGGTGACAAAGATGAGGCGATTTCAAGAGATTGGCTGGTCATTATTAGCAGGATTAGGGGTGGGGTTGTTGTGTCTCTTCATCACCGTCCAACTGGCGGCGGCAGCCCCGCCGCAGCAGGAAGGGGAAAGCGGCGGTGAAGGAGAAACGGCCGAAGTGCAAACCACTCAGGATTGCCAGGAATGCCATCTGGACGTAGCCGCGCATTGGGCCGACAGCGCTCACGCCCACGCCTTTGATGACAAAGTGTTTCAGGAGCAATGGCAGGCGAAGGGAGAGCCGGGCGAATGTCTGGCCTGCCACACAACCAACTACCTGGCCGCCACCGGCGAATACGAGGCCGAAGGGGTGGAATGTGAAGCCTGTCACGGCAAAGTCACAACCAATCATCCGCCGGAACCGATTCCGATCAAAGCCGACACCCAATTTTGCGGTGAATGCCACACGACGACGCTGGGCGAATGGCGGCAAACGGGCCACGCTACGGCCGATGTGGGCTGCATGGACTGCCATGACCCGCACAGCCAGAAGGCGTTGTTTGAGGTGTCAGACGATTTGTGCATCAACTGCCACGAGGAATCTATGGACGCCTATCTGGAAGATTTGCACGTGCAAAAGGGGATTGGCTGCGTAGACTGCCACGCCCTGGTTATCCCGCCCGATCCGCTGCCGGAGGATGGGATTGTGCCTACCGGACATGCGTTCAATATCACGCCGGCGACCTGCGTGGCCTGCCACACCGACGCGCTGCATTCGGGCTTCCATCTGCCGGGCTATGAGGATGGGGCCAAAGCGGCTCACGGCAGCAGCGACGGGGAAGCTGAGTTAACGCCCACCCTGCTAAAAGCCTCTACGGAAGAGGAAGGATTGACGCCGGAACAGCAGGTGCAGGCGTTGGAAGCGGCCTTAGCCAGTCAAAATGTAACGTTGCTGTTCCAGGGGGCGGTCATCGGGTTGGCGCTGGGCGGCACGACGGCCTGGTTTGTATCGCAAAACATCCGCGCTCGCCGCGAGGAGGATGAAAATGGCAAAGAAGAAAAATAAAGCGCTCATCAGCCGCCGGGACGCTTTGAAGATTATTGGCGCGACGGGGGTAACGGCCGTTGCTTCTCAACTCCTCATGTCCGGCCCCCTCTCCGCCGAAGCAATTCAAGGCATCGCCCGCGAAACAGGGGCCAGCGGCGAACATGAATGGCACATGGGGATTGACCTGGATAAATGTATCGGCTGCCGCTACTGCCTGCGGGCGTGCCAGGCCGTCAATGACGTGCCCGACGACGAGATGCGCTGGAACATCGGCTTTCCTGAACGGACGGAAGGGGGCACTGACTTTTTCATGACACGGCCGTGTCTGCACTGCCAGGAAGCGCCCTGCGTCAAAGTATGCCCGGTAGGCGCTACCTGGGTGCGCGAAGACGGCATCGTGGCCATGGATTACGACCGCTGCATCGGCTGCCGCTACTGCGAAGTCGCCTGCCCCTACGACGTGCGCCGCTTTAACTGGAAGCAGCCGGAACCGCCGGAAGTCAAGAAAAACCCGTACCAACCGATGTGGGGCGAGGCGGAAGTGGAACGACGGCCGCGCGGCGTGGTAGAAAAATGCACATTTTGCGTCCATCGTATTGACCGGGGGCTGGAATTTGGCCTGACGCCAGGGGTAGACCCGCAGGCAACACCCGCCTGCGTCGTCATCTGCCCCGTCAACGCCCGCGTCTTTGGCGACGCCAACGACCCGGAAAGCCCCATTTCCAAGTTTTTGGAAGAACATGAAACTTTCCGGCTGCGGGAAGATTTTGGCACGGAACCGAAGGTGCACTATGTGCGCCCGGCAAAAGAGGAGGCATAAAATGGCTGTTATCAAAGCGCCGTTAAGCCGCCCTAAATCGCCGCCGTTAGCGCTGTGGCTGGCCACCTTGATGGCTATGATTGTAGTGGGCGGCGTCGGCATGTATCAAACGTTGGCTAACGGGCTGCAAGTGACTAATCTGAGCGACCGCGTTCCCTGGGGGCTGTGGATTACGCACGACCTGTCGGCGATTGGGCTGGGGGCGGGCGCGTTTACGCTGTCGGCGGTGATTTATCTGTTCCGTATTAAGCGGTTTGAGCCGGTGGCCCGGATTGCGGTTTTTGTCGGTTTCCTGGGCTACACCTCGGCGATGCTGGCGTTGGCGATGGATATCGGCCGTCCCGACCGTTTCTGGCATCCGCTTGTTTTTTGGAATGTCCACTCGGTATTGTGGGAAATCACCTGGTGCGTGGTTTTGTACTCGACGGTGTTGGTGATTGAGGTGCTGCCCATCCTGTTTGAGAGTAAATACTTCGCGCGTTGGCCCAAGCTGGCTAATTTAAGCCATAAATTGCACAAATTGACGCCGGTGATGGCTGTTTTGGGGATGGCGCTGTCGCTGCTACACCAATCCTCGCTGGGGGCGACGTATGGCGTCCTGTCCGGGCGGGCTATCTGGTTTAAGCCTTCGATGCCGGTGATGTTTATTCTGTCGGCTGTAGCCGGGGGCGTTTCGCTGACGCTGCTGGTGACAATGATTTTGAGTAAGCTGCAAGGCAAGGAGCTAATTGACAAGTGGCTGCGGCGGGATATGGCCCGTCTGGCGGCGTTTGCGCTGCTGGCTTATCTTTACCTGAAAATATGGGACTGGGCGGCGACGAATTATTACAGCCACGCGCCGGGGGTGACTAATGCATTGGAGCGGCTGCAAGCGACGACGCCTTACACGCGCTCGTTTTGGGGGCTGGAGGTGATCTTGTGCGGCTTTATCCCGGCGATTATTTTGTTGAATCGGCCGTTTCGGCGGCGGCACGGTATTTTGATGACCGGTCTGGCGCTGATTGTGTTTGGCGTGATCATCAATCGCTGGAATGTCACTTTGTCGGGACTGGTGGTTCCACCGCATTGGTCGCCGGGGGTGTTGGGTAATGCGGTAGCGGCTTCTTATGTGCCCTCATGGACGGAGGTGGCGGTTTCGACGGGGGTGCTGGGGTATGCGCTGCTGGCGTTTACGCTGGGAGCCAGGTATTTGCCGCTGTTTCCCAAGAAGGCGGAGGATGGTGGAGACTAGCGACTGGAGATTAGAGATTGAAAAGCCCTGGCGCAGATGCCAGGGCTTTTTTTGTTGGTATGGGGGGGACGGCGGGGAATACCCTGGTGAATAAAGCAAATCGTCTTGTCTCCGCGCCGTCTCCCCCGATACGGGCCGTAAATTTGGGCGAGATGACCGGGAAGGATCGCGGTTTTTTGAGCCAAGATCGTGGCCCGGTCATCCCGCCCCTACCACATTTTAGGGCAATGACTCGCAGACAACGCCGTCACCGCCGCCGTCGAGGCGGTGGATGTCTTCGCCGGTGATGGTGAGGCAGTAGTCGTAGCAGGCCTGGGCGGCGGATTGGGTGGGGAAGTCGCTGCAGTTGTAGGCGTTGCGGTCACAGGTGACGCAGCCGGTTGGGGCGGCGGGGTCGGAGGCCGCCCAGAGGCCGCGCCCGGCTGCGCGGGCGTCGGTCTGGATGGCCTGGAATTCTGCTTGCATGGCGACGTCGGGCGGGTAAGTGACGATTTGGGCATAGCCCTGTCGCAGGAGTTCGGCGTTGACGAATGTGCCGTCGGGGAGGTAGATGTAGCGGAGGAGACGGCCGTACTGGTCTGTCTCGGACACATCTTTCACCAAAATCACTTCTTGCCCGGCTACCATATCGCGGTTGGCCTGGGTGGCTTCGGCGTAGAAGGGTTGGCCGCGTTCGGGGGTGTCTACGCCAATGTAGCGGACGCGGTAGGAACGGCCGTTCAGTTCTACATCAATCGTGTCGCCGTCAATGATGGTTTGGACGACGGCCGTTTCCCCCGGCGGCGGGGTGGCTGGGGCAGATACGGGGAACGGAGCCGCAGGTATGGCAACGCACGCCGTTAACAGTACCATCGCTGCCAAAATCAAAAAATGGTTTCGCATAGAATCCTTAAGCCGCTGCAATCTCAGGCGTTCTTGGCTGTACTTTTTTGATAATCTCCTCACGGGTGGCGAGCGTCTTTATGTCATACATCGCTTGCAAGGAGAGCCAGGAAACTGCATCCCCGCCAAAATAACGAGCTAATCGTTCGGCTGTATCGGCCGTGATGGAACGCCGCTCCTTCACGATTTCATGGATGCGCGTGGCCGGAACGCCTAAAGCGATGGCAAGGGCATTAACGCTCATACCCAAAGGAGCAAGATAATCCTCTCGTAAAATCTCCCCCGGATGAACGGGACGCATTCGATTCACTGGTTTACTCATTTTTATACCTCAATGATGAGTCTCCCGAAAAAACCGCAGATTTCACAGATTACGCAGATTCTTCTCTCTGGGAATCAGCGTTATCAGCGTCCTTTTTTCGGTAGAGTCAATGATAATCTATGATTTCAACATCTTTCGGGCCATTATCAGACCAGACAAAACAGATTCGATATTGATCGTTGATGCGGATGCTGTATTGACCGCGCCGGCTGCCTTTCAGCGCCTCAAACCTGTTTCCGGGCGGCGAACGGAGGAAATCCAGCGTTTGCGCCGCATCCAGTTGGGTCAGTTTACGGATGGCTGCATTTTCGAAAGCGCGAAATTGACGCGGTCTGCCGCCTTCAAAAAGCGCCTGCGTATGTTTGCAGCGAAAGGATTGAATCATACCAACATTGTATTACGCGCGACGTAATACGTCAATCGTTAGAATTGTGGTTGACAATAGTACCAAATTTGTGAGACTTGGAACATGGGTTCTTTAGCTTTGAAAATACGGCCGTTCCACCCCCAAGACCAATCCGCCGCTCGCCAACTTATTTTGGAGGGACTGGGCGGGCATTTTGGGTACATTGACGAGACGATGAACCCGGATTTAGACGACATCTGGCAGCATTATGTGGCGGCGGGGAGTGCTTTTGTGGTGGCGCAGGTGGGTGGTTTGTTGGTTGGGACAGGGGCGTTGATTCGGGAAGGGGAAAACGGCCGTCTCGTCCGCATGTCCGTTCGTCAATCACACCAACGGCAGGGCATTGGCAGGAAATTAGTTCAACATCTCATCCAAAAAGCACACGAGCAGGGGTATAAACGCCTGCTCGTGGAAACGAATCATGATTGGTTTGATGCGATTGGTTTGTACGAAAGCTGCGGGTTCCGCGAATATGATCGGGATGCGGAAAGCGTCTACCTGGAATTGACAATTGTCAATTGTCAATTGTCAATTGTCAATTGATCAGTCGCCGGTTTGAGCGGCGGGAACGGGTTTGGCGGCGGCGGGCTGTGGTTTGGCAGCATAGCGGAAGCCGATAAACATCAAAACGGCCGAAATGAGTTCGCCGAGGAACAGGTAGGAACCGTCGCCCAGGCGGGTAAGCGTACTGGCCAGGCCGATGGAGAGCGCGCCGACGGCGATGAGGACGTTGCCGATGACGCGGTTGGGCAGCACCCGCTTGCGCCAGAACAGGTAGGCCGACCACAACGCGCCGCCGACTAAAGTCAGTAAGCCGTAGATGTTGAAAAAAGGTGTGGTTAAGCGCACCGCGCCGCCGTCGCTGATGGCGGGCATGATGTCGCGGTACTGCTCGCTGATGGGCACGGCCGTCGAGAATGCCGATTCGTCTAACAACTGCGTGGCCCGGAACATGAGCACGGCCGTAAACAAACTGCCGATGAGGAGTACGGCCGTTACCCCATGCACCCATTTCTTGCGGAACAACAGATAAACCGTGCCGTGTCCAATCCATCCGGCCGTTAAGGCCGCGCCGAACAGATACCAGCCAAAGAAAACCCATTTGTTCCAGGCAATCGCCAAATACGCCTCGGCAAAGCTGCCAAAGCCGAACATGGCCAGGCCTAATCCCCAAAACAAAAAGTGCAGTTTGCGCCGTACCACGTAGCGCTGCAAAACCCAGACCGTAAAAATAAGCATAACGGCCGTTGACAAAAATGGCAGTAATAATGTAAATGACATCCCAAATCTCCTCAATGCGCCTAATACGGAATGATGCCAACGGCAATACCCGCAGCAACCAAAATGAGAACGGCCGTCAAAATGCCTAGACCAATGAACAAAGCCGGCACAACTTTCTCGTAAAAAATCGAGTCTTCCGGCATATGCGACTGGTTCTGAGACCGCTTTCGCTGCGGTTTTTCCATCCTATCGGCCAATGTACACCTCTATTCAATAAAATTCATACTAAAAGTATGCAATGCAGCAGAAATATAAGCAAATCTAGCCATAAATGCAAGTAACAAATGTCATCATTTGGGTGAGAAGATGCTAAGAGCCAGCGAAAGCGTAACGGCCGTTACCTTTACCGCTCCCGCCTTTTCGTTATAATGCTCCCGATTGATGATGAATAAACGGAAATGGGTCTATCTACTGATTTTTATCACGCTGGCAGCGCTGTTGGCCTTTCCCGCCCTGCTGAAAGCCATCCCGCCCCGCTACGCCGCCCGCCTGCCGGAACCACTGCGCCGGATGAGCGCGCCGCAGGATACGGTTCCGATTCTGCCAACGGTTAGCAATCCGGTAAATGCGGCTAGCCTGTTAGGAAACGTAAATGGAGCCGCCGCCGCTGCGCCCACCATCGCCCCGCCGCCTACTTTGACGCCGCCGCCCATTGTTGGACAAACGGCCGTGCCTACAGCGACCTCATCACCAACGCCCACCCCAACTGCCACCCCCATCCCCCTTCCCGCCCAGGTACGGCTGGATGGCTTTACCCATAAATTTCAATCTTGGAACAACTGCGG
>JANTHP010000118.1 GCA_024762395.1 Anaerolineae bacterium
GATCAAGGCGTTGTTATTGAAATAGTAAAAAAATATATTAGTTACTTGAAAGAAAATAAATTCAATATCCAACAAGCATATTTATTTGGATCGTATGTCACTGGAAAATATCATGATGACAGCGATATTGATTTAGCGCTTATTATGAACAATTTGCCAAATAGGTTCATTACGCAAGTGGAATTGATGAAAATAGGTCGAAAATTCGACACAAGAATTGAGCCTCATCCATTTGAAGCATCAGACTTCAATACAATGAACCCATTTGCTAATGAAATTCTTAGTAGAGGGATACAGATTGTTTGACGCGGAATGTGAGGCGTGAAGCGTGATTGGCAATTGCTTCATGTTTCAGAGCAATTGACCAATACCAAACACAATGACGAAAGCCAGCGTCATCAGTGAGGTCTTCTTTAAGAGTGGATTCAGCAAAAGTGGGTCGGTGGTGCGAGCAACTGCCGTTCCATTTCCCCAAATCAGCGGCAAAACCAAAACAAACAACCAGCCCCCCGGCCCGCGCCCATTGAGGATGACATAGAGCGCGGCGGTGAGTACGGCCGTTCCCAACAACGCCCAATGGTAAATCCGCGCCCGGGCCGGTCCTAACCGCACCGGAATCGAAATTTTGCCCGCCTTTGCATCCGATTCAATGTCGCGGATGTTGTTCACATTGAGAACAGCCACCGCCAACAGCCCGCAGCTCGTCGCCGGCAACATCACCAGCCAATCAAAGCGCCCCGTTTGCAAGAAATACGTTCCCATCACCCCCGCCCAGCCGAAGAAGATAAGGACAAAGAGGTCGCCCAGCCCGGCGTAGCCATACGGGTTGCTGCCGGCCGTGTAGTTGATGGCTGCCCAAACGGCCGCCCCGCCCAACAGCCCAAAACCGAGGAAGAGCCAGAGCGCCGATGTCCCCAATGACCACACAATCAACGCCAATCCGCTGGCGACGGAGAGGGCCGCGAACAAAATCACGGCCCGCTTCATCGCCGCCGCCGAAATTTGGCCGGTTTGGACGGCTCGTTTCGGCCCGGCCCGCTCCACGTGGTCGGCCCCATGCACCGAGTCCCCGTAATCGTTGGCCAGGTTGGAGAGGATTTGGAGGAAAACGGCCGTTACCCCCGCCAAAACCACGGCTACCCAATCAAACGCCCCCGCCGCCGCGCCCAAAAAGCCGCCCAAAATAATACTCGCCAGCGCCAACGGCAGCGTTCGTGGCCGCATCGCTTCAATCCAGATGTGTGTCTTGTTTGGTTGCATAGGAAAAGATTGATGGTTAATGATTGATTTACAGCGATTGACGCACAATTTCTAAATGGCGGTACATTGCTGTTGCATCTAAATCAAAACGGTTTGCTTGCGATACGGCCGTGTCCACAAACCTTGTAAGTTGTTCAACTGTAATTAACTGGTTACGCAGCAGAAAGAGAACATCTTCAATGTCGGTGTCAAAACCGCGATCTAATTTGCTCAAAGCAATCGTATACGGATCAAAAATATAGACGGTTAAATTGCCAAATTCGCCAACCAAAATGGCGCGTTTTCGTGCATTTGCCGGTACAGGCACAAATTCAGCGATAGGGACGGCCTCCAACTCAATTTGCATCTCGTTGGCAACTTGTATCATTAATCGCTGTAAGCCACTTGGCTGTAAATCGTTCCCCACATAGTCAAGGTCAATCGTTGGCCGAGCGCCTCCTAACAATTCCAACGCCCCGCCGCCAAGTAAAAACAGGGTTGACGCCGGTTGGCACTGCTTGCCGACGGCTGCCAAAAACGCTTCAATTCGTGTTTTGCCTATGAGTGTCATTGTTTGCCCCACCCCGCCGAACGAGCCAGTCGCCGGTACGCATGTTCATATGTGCCATACCAATTAAGCGGCTTACCGCTCAATTGCGCCTGCCGTTTGGCTAACTGCTGTAAACGCGCGTCAGGTGATTCAATAGCTGTAATTCCCAACATCTCATCAAACAGGGCTGGCAGCGATGGGCGTTTATCCATGAGAAATGTCAACTGGGAATGATATTTTTGTTGCAGTAGTCGCGCGGCCGTGTAATAACAGCGCAGTAGTTGTTGTTGGGGTGGCGGTAGCTGGTTCATTGCTTCTGTGACGTAATCGGCATATTGCGGTCGTTTTAGAAAAAGCGGAATCAGCGCCAGACGCAGCCGCGCTTCATCGCTGCTCGCCAAGCTGCGCAATAAAACCGGCGGCGACACGTTAGCCGCTGCCTGCCGTTCCGTTTGTCCGGCAATAAAATGAACGCCCAGTTTATCAAGCGCCGCTGTCAACGCACTATCTATCGTCATCAGCTTTCCTTAATCAGATTTGGGTCTTTCGGATTTCGCGGGGCTTGACGTAATGCGTAATGCGTAATGCGTAATTCGTAATTCGTGATGCACCTCTGGTTACGCATTACGCATCATGTTGCCATTACCCCGCGAATTCCCAAAGAGCCACTTTATTTCGCGGAGGTCATTTCAATGAAGACAGCAATTTTGGTACATGGCGGAGCGGGCGCCTGGAATGAATTTCCCGATAGGCTGTCGCAAGCGCTGCCGGCCTGTGAAGCGGCGGCCAAAGCGGGGCAAGCTGTGTTGATGGCTGGCGGGTCGGCAATGGATGCGGTGGAAACGGCCGTGCGCGTACTAGAAGATGCTCCGGTTCTTGATGCCGGACGGGGCAGCTACCCCAACGCCAACGGCGAAGTAGAAATGGATGCGCTAATTATGGACGGCCGTGACCTCAACCTGGGCGCCATCGCCGCCGTACAGCGCATCCAAAACCCCATCACCCTCGCCCGCCGTGTTTTGGAATACAACGACCACAACTTCCTCGTTGGCCCTGGGGCCGAAGCCTTCGCTCAAAAAGCGGGCATCCCTTTCTGCCGGCCCCAAGATTTGCTGACAGATGAAAATGTAGCCATGTACCACACACACAACGGCAAAAAGCAGTCCGCCGTCAAGCAGTCAGGGCCAACCGATGACACCGTCGGCGCCGTCGCCATTGACGCCGATGGCAACCTGGTCGCCGGAACCTCCACCGGCGGCACACGCCACAAACTGCCCGGCCGCGTCGGCGACAGCCCCCTCGTCGGCTCCGGCGGCTACGCCGACAACTGGACCGCCGCCGTCAGCGCCACCGGGCATGGCGAATCGCTCATGAAAATCATCATCAGCAAGCGGGTGTGCGATTTGGTGGGGGATGGGCTGTCAGCGCAAGCCGCTTGCGACGCCGCCATCCACATGTTAGCCGAACGGGTTAATGGAACCGGCGGCCTCATCGCCATTGATGCCCGCGGGCAGATTGGCGTGGCTTACAACACAAACGCCATGCCGTATGCGTATGCGATTGGCGAAGATGATGTTGTTAGTGGACAGTAGGTCAAGTTTGCAAACTTGACCGTAACTACTAAACCCCAGAGGTGACAGTCACTTAATACGGCGATTTGTCATAACCAACGCCTCTGGAAAAAGTGACTGTCACCTTAGTAGTTACGCTTGACCTACATTTGCTCCGCATATTCTTCCAAAAAACGAATGCTCGTCTGAATGCCCTTGTAAAAATTCGGCACGTAAAAACGCTCATTAGGCGAATGAATCCGGTCGCCGGGCAAACCAAACCCCATCAAAACCGTTTCCAATCCCAAATAGGTTTGAAATTCGCCAACGACGGGGATAGAGCCGCCTTCACGCATGTAAACCGGCCGTTTGCCAAACACCTGCTCGTAGGCGGCAGCGGCGGCTTTCATAGCGGGGATAGAATAATCGGTAACGCTGGCGGGCGCAGTGTGCATAACGGATATTTCCACCTTCACCGTTGGCGGCGCAATTTCCTGTACGTATTTTTGGAACAGGGCAGCGATTTCCTGCGGGTCCTGGTCGGGAACGAGGCGCATGGAGATTTTGGCGTGGGCTTTGGCCGGTAAAACGGTTTTGCCCCCCGGCCCGGTATAGCCGCCGATGATGCCGTTGACATCCAGCGTGGGCCGCGCGCCAATCCGTTCTGTCAGGGTGAATTCTGATTCGCCCCACAATTGGGGTGCGCCTGCTTCTGCCAGCCATTTATTTTCATCGCGGGGAAGCTGGCTTAACAATTCTCGTTCGTCGGAGGATAACGGCCGTACCCGATCATAAAACCCCGGTATCAGCACATGCCCGTTTTCATCCTTCAGCCTGGCAATGATGTGGCTGAGAGCATTGATTGGGTTGTCTATGCCGCCGCCAAAACTGCCGGAGTGCAAATCGCGCGCCGGACCGGTCACATCCATCAACATGTAGCACATGCCGCGCAGCCCGTACACGATGGCCGGTTGGTCGGGAGCGAGGATGCCGGTATCGGAAACCAGAGCAATGTCGGCAGCCAGCAGTTCCTTGTTGGCCGGAATGAATGCGGAAAGGCTTTCGCCGCCGCTCTCTTCCTCGCCTTCGATGATGAATTTAACGTTGACGGGAAGACGGCCGTTTACCTTCAAATACGCCTCCACAGCCTTAATATGGACATACACCTGCCCCTTATCATCCGATGCGCCCCGCGCATACAAGTAATCATCACGCACAACCGGCTCAAAGGGATCCGATTCCCATAAATCCAACGGATCAACCGGCTGCACATCATAGTGGCCGTAGATGAGAACCGTCGGCGCGTCCGGCCCGGCGTGCAGCCAATCGCCATAAAGCAGCGGATGGCGGTTCGTTTCAATCACGCGCACATTTTCAATGCCTGCGTCACGCATGGCCTTAGCCAGCCAGTCGGCGGCGGCGGCCACATCTGCCGCATGGTCCGGCTGGGTGCTGATGCTGGGAATTTGCAAAAACCGTATCAATTCAGCCAAATGATTGGCTTGATTTTTCTGAGCAAAATCAGCGGGAGTTGAGATTAAGTTATTCATTCGCTTTAGACCTTCTTTTGTGGGTATAATCATGCGGTTGTCTTTCGATAACGCGCTTGTTGCCGGGAAACTATTTCCCTGATAATCAAGCATGAATTATAACCGAAAATAACCATTCAGGAGATTCCCTGAGATTTGTCAAATTTTTCTCAAATTTGATAAATCTTCTAAACTCATGGAACAGATGAGTCAAGAGACGCTAAGCCCAATTGCGCTGTTAGAAAGCATGCTTTTTGTTGCCAGCGGGCCGGTTTCGCCGGGACGGCTGGCAAAAGCGCTGGAAATTACGCCGGCGGCCGTAACCAGCTTGCTGCGAACGCTGGCAGAAGAATACCAACATCGCGGCCTGCGACTGCAATGGAGCGGCAATGCGGTGCAATTAACCACCGCGCCCGCCGCCAGCAGCGTCGTCGAGCGCTTTCTGGGATTGGAAGTTACCTCCCGGCTCAGCCAGGCGGCGCTGGAGGTATTGGCAATTATCGGCTACATGCAGCCCATCACCCGCCCCAGAATTGACGAGATTCGCGGCGTTAATTCAGATGGCGCGTTACGCACCTTGTTGAGCAAGGGGCTGATTGAGGAGTTAGGCCGCATGGATACGCCAGGACGGCCGATTCTCTACGGAACGGCGCCCGAATTTTTGCAGCATTTTGGACTTAACTCGATTGAAGAACTGCCGCCGCTGGCGAATGAGGAAGAGGAGTAAAAGGCTGAAGGCTAAATGCTGAAGGCTGAAAGCTTTTTATGGAAGAACGATTGCAAAAACTAATGGCGCAGGCCGGCTTAGGGTCGCGCCGAGAAAATGAGAAGAAAATTGCAGCGGGACAGGTGCGGGTGAACGGCCGTATTGCCAAACTAGGCGATAAAGCCGATCCGGAAAAAGACCGTGTGGAAGTGAACGGCCGTCTTCTCAAACTGCGCGGCGGTAAAGAGAAACTCGTTTACATTGCCCTGCACAAACCCAAAGGCGTCATCTCCTCGCTGGAGGACGAGCTGGGTAAAGGGCGGCGCACCGTGCGCGACATGATCCCGCTGCCCGGTCACCTATACCCGGTTGGACGGCTGGACAAACAAAGTACCGGCCTCATGCTCATGACCAACGACGGCGACCTGGCCCACAAACTCACCCATCCCCGCTACGGTCATGAAAAAACGTACAACGTCACCGTCGAAGGCAAAATCAGCGCCGAAACATTGCAAAACTGGCGGCGCGGCGTTCGATTGGACAACCGAAAAACAGCCCCAGCCAAAATCCGGGTCATCAACCAGGGTGCAAGCTTCACCGTCTTGGAAATCATCATGCGCGAAGGGCGAAAACGCCAAATTCGGCGCATCGCTAACATTTTGGGCCACTCTGTCACCAAATTGGAACGAAAAAAAATCGGCCCTATTTCCCTGGGGAATCTCAAAATGGGCGACTGGCGGCATCTCACACCGGGCGAAGTGTCGGCGCTCAAAAAAGCGGTACAAGCAAGTAAAAACCAGCCGCGCCATAAGAGGCGCGGGGGAAAGAGGCGAAAGAGCGGCCAGGCAACAAAATGACAAAGCAACCACCCGACTACCCGACTAAATGACTACCCGACTACCCGACTACCCGACTACCTGACTACCTGACTAAATGACTACCCCACTCAACGTTATCGCTATGGATGGCCCGGCCGCATCGGGCAAATCAACTATCGGCTTTATGCTGGCAGAGGAATTGGGCTTCCTGTTTCTTGATACAGGCTGTATGTATCGAGCGGCTACGCTGGCAGCCTTGAAAAAAGGGATAGATGTGGAAGACGAAACGGCCGTTACCGCCCTTTCCCGCGCCCTTGAACTGGACATACAACCGGCCGCTGGGGAGGAGGACGGCCGTCAATACACCGTGCTGCTAGAAGGCCAAGACATCACCTGGCAACTACGTTCCCCCGACGTAGACAAACACGTCTCTTTAGTCTCAAGCTACATTGGGGTGCGGAAAGAAATGGTGCGGCGCCAACGCGAATTCGGGCAGCGCGGTCAGGTCGTCATGGTTGGCCGCGACATTGGAACCGTCGTCATGCCCGACGCTCCCCTCAAACTCTACATCACCGCCTCTGCCGAAGAACGCGCCCGCCGCCGCTGGCTGGACAGACAGGCCCAAGGCCACGCCAACAACTACGACGCCATCCTGGCCGACGTGCAGCGCCGGGACGCATTCGACAGCAATCGCAAGCATTCCCCCTTAAAGCCCGCCGAAGACGCCTTCATTATTAATACAACCGACCTCACGCCAAAGGCCGTCCTCAATGAAATTCTGGCGTTAACCCGCCTCCATCTTCCTTAGTAACCGTCCAAAATTTACTTGCTGAGATTGGTCCAATCTTGAAGATTGGACCAATCTGAAAATCGGACTGCGGTTTTCATCTGCCTTCTACCGGCTAGCTCACATTCTCAAAAATGCCAGCCGCGCCCATGCCGCCGCCGATGCACATCGTCACCATCCCGTACTTCGTGCCCCGCCGCATCATCTCGTGCATGATCTGCACCGTCAGCTTGGCTCCGGTTGCGCCCAGCGGATGGCCTAACGCCAACGCGCCGCCGTTGACATTGAGAATTTCTTCGTTAAGACCCAACTCCCGAATGACTGCTAACGACTGCGACGAAAACGCTTCGTTGAGTTCGATTAAACCAATATCATCCAGGCTCATGCCGGTACGTTGGAGAACACGGGGCACGGCCGCAATCGGCCCCATGCCCATGATTTCGGGTCGGACGCCGCCGACGTTGTAACCGACAAATTTGAGCAGCGGTTTCAATCCCAGTTCCTCCGCCTTTTTACGTTCCATCACAATCACGGCCGCCGCGCCATCGCTCAATGGGGAGGAGTTACCGGCTGTGACTGAGCCGCCCTGCTTGAAGACAGGGCGCAGCTTGGCGAGCGCTTCCATGTTGGTGTTGGGGCGCACGTGTTCGTCGGTATCGAAGAGGATGGTTTTACGATTTTGCGTCCCGTTGGGGCCGGGCGTGACTTCTTCGATTTCGATAGGCAGGATTTCGTCTTTGAAACGGCCGTCCTTAATCGCCGCCGCCGCCTTTTGATGACTTTTCACCGCAAACGCATCCATATCTTCCCGGTTGACATTGAACTCCGTCGCCACCTGTTCGGCCGTCAGGCCCATGCCCATGTACGCTTCCGGGTAATTCTCCGCCAGCCAGGGGTTGGGACTGATGCGAAAGCCGGTCATCGGAACCAGGCTCATCGTTTCCACGCCGCCGGCGATGATGATGTCGGCCCCGTTGGCAATGATGCGCTCCGCCGATTGGGCGATGGTTTGCAGCCCGCTGGAGCAGAAGCGGTTGACCGTCATCCCCGGCACGCTGGGCGGCAGTCCGGCGCGCAAGACGATGGAACGGCCGGTATTCAATCCCTGCACCCCTTCCGGCATGGCGCAGCCAATGACCACATCGTCAATCAAAGCCGGGTCAATCCCGGTGCGTTTCATCAATTCCGCAATCACCGCCGCCGCCATGTCGTCTGAGCGCCAATTGCGGGTTGTTCCTTTTTTACTGCGGCCAACGGCCGTTCTCAATCCAGCTACAATTACAGCTTCTCTACTCATCTGTATTCATCTCCTGCAACAATTCATCCGGCGTATAGGCCGGAACCGTTGCCCCTTTGAATCCTTTTTTGTCGCGCGTGACAATGCCATCCAAACCATATCTTTCGGCACAAACAATCAAGATATTGTCTTCAAAATCATTTCCAGGCTTCGCTTCTGCCGCTTCAAGCACTGTGCGATTCACCTCACAAACAGCAAATGTGTCCAGACATACCTGAATCGCGTCATGCGCCGCTTCAAGATTGATAGCGCGATGGGAAAAATAGAAGATATCGGTCATGGTGGTTGCGCCCAGATAGCCTTCCAACGTCCCTTTGTTGCATAAACTCCAAATAGCCGCTGATTGAGCCAGCCACGGGTCGCGTTTCAACAACACATCCAAAACCACATTCGTATCCAACAAGATACGCATCAAACCAAATCCTCAAGATCGTACTTTTCCGCCTTCGCTTCGCGGATGACGCGCTCTACCATTTCATCAGTATAGGTAATATCGGTTTTAAGTAAGCCCATTGCCCGTTGTAACGTATCTTTTGTTTGCGGAGCTTTATCTTGCAGCAATGATGGCAACTCAGACGAAATTGTTGTCATTATTTCCTGCACAAAATTAACGCGCACCGGCACTGGCCATTGCCGGACAGTCTGTAATGCCGTTTCATAATCCAATTCCATCATATCTAAACCTCCGCTCATATAAATTACCGATTCACGATTTTAGATTGACGATTTACCCATACCAATCGTCAATCTTCAATCATCATTCATCAATTCCGCAACGGCTTACCTGTCTGCAACATGTGCATAATCCGCGCTTGTGTCCGTTCTTCGCCTAGCAGTGACAAGAACGCCTCGCGCTCCAGGTCAAGAATGTACCAGGGGTCAACCCAGGTCGGCGCAGACAAATCGCCGCCTGTCAAGACGTAGGCCAATTTTTCACCGACGACCAAATCGTACTCAGTCGCATAACCGCCCCAGCCAAAGCTCTTCAAGCCCAGCCGCAGCGCCGACAGCACATCCCGCCCGGCGGCGTAAATCTTCTCCACCTCTGGCGGACGCGCACCGGATGCTACGAGTTGCAGCGCGATTTGTTTGGCTTTTGCCAGCCGATGGTCGCTGTTCATCACAATCATGTCTGTATCCAGCAAATAGCCTAAATCGCGGTCTTCCCAGGCGCTGACGCCGACTTTAGCCGTCGCCAACTGCTGGAACACCTCTTGCATGATGGGAACCACATCGGCATTGGCCGTTTTCATGACCGGATTGACTTTGCGGCGCAGCGTTTCCTTGCAGCCGCCGCCGGCGGGGATGAGGCCCACGCCCACTTCCACCAAACCCATGTAGGATTCGTGGTCGGCAACGGCCGTCCAGCCACCCATCACCATCTCCACACCGCCGCCCAGCACCCGCTGATGCGGCGCCGTCACGACCGGCTTGGGCGCGTGTCGCAGGTTGAAGGTCAGCGTCTGCAACGATTTAATCATCTCATCAAGCTGATCCCACATCCCTTGCTGGGCAGCCACGCCAACGGCAAACAGATTCGCGCCAACGCAGAAATCCTGGCCGTTATTGCCCATCACCATCGCGTCGAAATCGCTGTCCAGCCGTTCCAACGCTTTGTGACCCATGTCAATGATGTCCTGGTCAATGGAATTGAGCTTGGCATGGAATTCGTACAAAGCAACGCCATCGCCCATGTCTACCAGGCTGGCGCTCATATTTTTCTCAACTTCCTTGCCCGCCGCATGCAAATCGCCAACCAGGATGATATTTTTGTCTATATCGAATGGTTTAACCGCTTTGTCGGCATAATCGTAGCAGCCGTCGGCGGTGTAGAAGCTGTCGTGTCCGGCGGCCAACATCTCTTTGACCCAACCGGCCACTTCCAGGCCCGCCGCTTCCATCTTCTCAACCGTTTCGGCGACGCCCAGCATGTCCCAAATCTGGAACGGCCCCGCTTCGTGGGCAAAGCCCCAGCGCATGGCGTCGTCCACATCGCTGAGTTTGTAGGCAATTTCGGGAGCGACGTAGGCGGCGTAAGAGAAGCCGTAGTAGAGCAAATCGCGGACGTAGTTGGCGGCGCGGTCGTCGAATTCCAACAATTTCCGCAGCCGTTCGCCCATGTCTTCGATTTTGCGGACGGCGCCAACGGATTCAAAACGGACTTTTTCGGGGGCTTCGTGTTCGAGAGTATTCGGGTTGAGCGTCCAAAATTCGCGCTTGCCATCTACCATTGTCTTTTTGTAGAAGCCAACGCCGGTTTTGTTGCCCAGCATTTTGTTTTCGACCATGTGACCGATAACGGCCGTACTCTTTTCGCCTTTCAAAATATCGCGGAAGGAGTCGTTGGGAACGGCCGTGTACAAATTCCCAATCACATGCCCCATCACATCCAGCCCGACCAAATCCATCAGCCGGAACGTCGCGCTCTTGGGACGGCCGATCAGCGGCCCCGTGATGGCGTCAATCTCCGAAACCGTGTACCCATCCTGAAACGCCTTCTCAATCCCATAAGAGGCGGCAATAGCAAAAAACCGATTGCCGATAAAGTTCGGCGTATCCTTGCAAACCACCACACCTTTGCCCAACACCTCGCTGCCGAACTGCTTAAAGAACGCTGTCACCTCCGGCGAGGTATCCGGCGTGGGAATAATTTCCAACAATTTGAGGTAGCGGGGCGGATTGAAGAAGTGGGTTCCCAGAAAATGCGCCTTAAATTCATCCGACTCATCTTCCGCGATTTGGTGAATGGGAATGCCCGACGTGTTGCTGCTGACAAGACTGCCCGGCTTACGAACGGCCGCAATCCGCTTCATCAAATCCTTTTTAGGCTGCAACTGCTCAATGATGACCTCAATAATCCAGTCAGCATCAGCCAGTTTATCGAAGTCATCTTCCACATTGCCAATCGTGATCAGGTCGCCCCGATCCTTGCGCGCCAAATTAGCCGGCCGCGCTTTGGTCATCCGGTCATACAAACTTTTCACAATCCGGTTACGCGCCGCCGGATCATCCTTTTCTTCGTCGCTTAAATCAGGGGGAACAATGTCCAACAGGACAACCTGGATGCCGATATTGGCTAAATGCGCGGCAATGCCCCCGCCCATAGTGCCCGCGCCAATGATGGCAACCTTGTCAATACGATATGTCATAGGAGTCTCTCCTTCAAGGATAGTGGGTAAAAATGTAAAAAGTGATTAGGAATACGTTATTGTGAAATTTCCACGATGTTCGCCAAGCCATTCAACGTAACAATCATCTGATTCAGCACATTGCGTCCCAAAATGATTTCGTCGCTGAACTCATCGGCCAAAACACGCGCGCCACGTATTTGAAATGGCCCAACTTTCAATGCCACCAGGTAAACGTCATAAGCGCGGCTATCATGCGACCCCCAGCGCATTTGCGCCCGCCCAACTTTATCTGCGCCAACCTGGGTCAAAATAGTTACAGGAACCATCGTGGCATCAGCCCCAGAATCAACTAATGCCAACGACATGCCATTATCAGCAGCGTCTCCAACCGAAGAAACAGCGACTTCAACCATTGGCAATGCTGGCCCAAAAGCATAATCTGTGTCGTATTCATGTGTATAAATCATTAACCGGCTCCATTAAAACGAGGTGAACGATTTATATACATTTCTACTGGCTCAGGACGAACAGATGCAATCCAAACAAATTCATCTGGATAATGAGATTTGACGCGCAAAAATAATTCTACTTGATCTGTATCATGGTCAACCAACTCGCCACCATGAATAGCCACATACTGACCGGGATACTTTTCCAACAATGAGGGATGCAATCTGCGCCAAGCGGCTTCTTCTCGATCCACAGCCGACTGTTCTTTATCATCTACGATTTGGGATTCATCTTGGCTAACATTCGCACGGAATTGGAAAAGAAATTTTTCGATCTGCCGAAATTTTTTATAACTCAGGATTACTTCTTTCCGATTTCCAAAGCTATCGTAAACTATCTTAACATCGCTCAAATCAAATGATGGAGATTGCATTTTCACCTCGCGTCGCTGGAGCCTGTTTGCTAGTAGTATAACGTTTATTAAGTCGGGTAGTCCAGTAGTCGGGTAGCCAAATAGTCAAAAGCGCTGACTACTTGACTACGCGACTAACTGACTACTCGACTATCAGACTATTTGAGTTCCCGGCGGGTGTAGCCGAGGATGCTGCGGGCGATGATGAGTTGGTTGATTTGGCGCGTGCCTTCGTAGATGTCGTTGATTTTGGCGTCGCGCATCCATTTTTCCGCCAGCCATTCGC
>JANTHP010000119.1 GCA_024762395.1 Anaerolineae bacterium
CTTCCAGGCCCGCGAGAGCGTTAACAAGTATTACGAAGCGACGCCGGCGATTGTGCAAAAGGCAATGGATCAATTTGGCGAGCTAACCGGTCGCCATTACAAACTATTTGAGTATGTCGGCCCGGCCGACGCCGAGCGCGTGGTGATGTTAATTGGCTCCGGCGCAGAAACAGCGCAGGAAACGGTTGAATACCTGAACGCGCAGGGCGAGAAGGTGGGGTTGATCAAAGTGCGGTTGTACCGGCCGTTTAGCGCCAAAGATTTCATCAACGCGCTGCCGCCGACGGTAAAAGCGATTGCGGCGTTAGACCGCACGAAAGAACCCGGCTCGACTGGCGAACCGCTTTACCTGGATGTGGTAACGGCCGTTGCCGAAGCTCTCATCGCCGGAACCGCTCCCTTCGAGAAAATGCCGCGCATCATTGGCGGCCGTTACGGTCTCTCCTCCAAAGAATTCACCCCCGGCATGGTCAAAAGTATTTTTGACGAGTTAGCCAAACCGGAACCCAAGAACCACTTCACCGTCGGCATCCATGACGACGTCACCCATACCAGCCTGGCCTGGGACCCGCATTTCGACATCGAACCCGACGACGTGGTACGCGCCGTATTTTATGGCCTCGGTTCCGACGGTACCGTAGGCGCTAACAAAAACTCCATCAAAATCATCGGCGAAGGCACCGACAATTACGCCCAAGGCTATTTCGTCTATGATTCCAAGAAAGCGGGCGCTGTCACCGTCTCCCATTTACGCTTTGGCCCGCGCCCCATTCACTCCACCAATTTGATTCAGTCAGCCAGCTTTGTCGCTTGCCACCAATTCAGTTTCCTGGAACGGTACGATGTATTACAACAAGCCAAGCCAGGCGCGACTTTTCTCCTCAACAGCTTCTACGGCCCGGAGGAAGTATGGGACAAACTACCGCGCAGCGTACAGGAAACCATCGTTGAGAAAAACCTCGACTTCTACGTGGTTGACGGCTATGAAGTAGCCAAAGAAACGGGTATGGGACGC
The DNA here is from genome assembly GCA_024762395.1 of Anaerolineae bacterium. Lineage (GTDB taxonomy): Bacteria > Chloroflexota > Anaerolineae > Promineifilales > Promineifilaceae > JACKCC01. The sequence continues at coordinate 1,016 of JANTHP010000119.1, forward strand.
CGCATTAACACCATCATGCAGACCTGCTTCTTCTACCTGAGCGGCGTGCTGCCCACCGATGAAGCGGTTACAGCCATCAAAAAAGCGATCAAAAAGACCTACAGCAAACGGGGCGAACAAGTCGTTCAGCAAAACTATGCGGCAGTAGATGCGGCCGTTGCCCATTTGCACAAAGTAGAGGTTCCGGCAGCGGTCACCAGCGAATTTGACCGCCCGCCCATCGTCTCTCCGGCAGCCCCCGACTTCATCCAAAACGTCACAGCCCGCATGATTGAGCGGATGGGTGACGAACTGCCTGTGAGCGCGCTGCCGGCCGACGGCACGTACCCCACCGGCACAACCCAGTGGGAAAAGCGCAACATTGCTACTGATATTCCTGTATGGAACCCGGACATTTGCATCCAATGCGGCAAATGCGTCATGGTTTGCCCGCACGCCGTCATCCGCGAGAAGGTAGTTGACCCGGCGCTGCTGGAAAATGCGCCACCGACACTCAAATCGGCTCCGGCGCGGTTCAAAGAGTTCAAGGAGATGTCCTTTGTGCTGCAAGTAGCCCCGGAAGACTGCACCAGTTGTACGCTGTGTGTGGATGTGTGCCCGGTGAAGGATAAATCAAAGCCCAAGTTCAAGGCGTTGAACATGGAACCACAGCCGCCGCTGCGTGAACAGGAACGGGAAAACTGGGAGTTCTTCCTGACGCTGCCAGAAATTGACCGCACACTGATTCCGATGAACCAGGTGAAATACACCCAACTCTTGCAGCCGCTGTTTGAATTCTCCGGCGCCTGCGCCGGCTGCGGCGAAACGCCGTACCTGAGCTTGCTCACCCGTCTTTTTGGCGACCGTATTATTGTGGCAAATGCCACCGGCTGTTCTTCCATTTACGGCGGCAACCTGCCGACGACACCCTGGGCGCAAAATGCCGACGGCCGTGGCCCGGCCTGGTCGAATTCGCTGTTTGAAGATAACGCCGAATTCGGCTTTGGGATGCGGACGGCTTTGGACCAACGGCTGGAAGCGGGAACGACGATATTGCGCGAGCTGCGCGATGAAGTCGGCTCGGAACTGGCCGACGCCATTTTGTTTGCCGAACAGGTGGACGAAGCAGGCATCCAGGCCCAACGCGGCCGTGTAAGCGAACTCAAGATGCGTCTTGAAGAACTGCTGCAAAACGGGGCCGATGCGGCAACAAAAGCGAAGCTTAGCAATTTGTTGAGCATGGCCGACATTTTTGTAGATAAGAGCGTCTGGATTATCGGCGGCGACGGTTGGGCGTATGACATTGGCTATGGCGGCCTGGATCATGTGCTGGCGTCGGGTAAGAATGTGAATGTGTTGGTGATGGACACGGAGGTGTACTCCAACACAGGCGGCCAAATGTCGAAGGCGACGCCGCGCGGGGCGGTGGCTAAGTTTGCGGCAGCCGGTAAACCGATGCGGCGCAAGGATTTGGGTATGTTGGCGGTAAGTTATGGCAATATCTATGTGGCCCGCGTGGCGTTTGGCGCTAATGACGCGCAAACGATTAAGGCGCTCACGGAAGCGGCGGCATACGATGGCCCTTCGTTGATTATCGCTTACAGCCATTGTATTGCGCACGGATATGGACTGGAACATGGGCTGCAGCAACAAAAAGCGGCCGTAGCCAGCGGTTATTGGCCTCTTTTCCGCTATAATCCTGACCTGGTAGCGTTAGGCAAGAATCCGTTCCAACTGGATTCAAGAGCGCCCAAGCTGCCTTTGGAAGAATACATCTACAAAGAAGGGCGTTACCGGATGCTGACCCAAAGCCATCCTGAACGGGCAGCCAAGCTGTTGGAATTGGCTAAGGCCGATGTTCAAGAGCAATGGGAGAAATACGCGAAACTAGCCGGGAAGAACGGAAAAAAATAAACCCTGAAACGTGATGCGTGAAATGTGATTGGCAACTAATGGTTGTTTCACGTTTCACGTATCACGCATCACGAAACCAGGAGATATAACATGGATTTAACAACAACTTACATGGGGCTGCAGTTGAAGAACCCGTTGGTTCCTTCTTCTTCGCCGTTGATGCGGAATCGGGATGATTTGCGACGTATGGAAGAGGCGGGGGCGGCGGCGGTCGTGCTGCATTCGCTGTTTGAAGAGGAAATTTTGCACGAAAGTCATACGCTGGATAAGTATTTGACGCACAGTACGGACAGTTTTTCGGAAGCGATGAGCTATTTCCCGGAAGCGTCGGAATATAAGACGACGCCGGATAAGTATCTGGAGCATGTGGCCTGGGCCAAACGGGCGTTGGGGATTCCGGTGATTGCCAGTTTAAATGGCGTCTCGACGGGCGGCTGGATTGATTATGCGCGCCAGATTGAGGAAGCGGGCGCAAACGGCCTGGAGTTGAATGTATATTATCTGCCGACGGATCCGACGCTAACAAGCGGTGAGGTGGAGCAGATTTATCTGGATGTGTTGAAGGATGTGAAAACGGCCGTTTCCATCCCCGTCGCCATGAAGTTAAACCCCTATTTTAGCGCGATGGCGAATATGGCGTCCCGTTTGGCCGACGCCGGAGCCGACGGCCTGGTCTTGTTCAATCGTTTCTACCAGCCAGATTTAGACCCGGAAGCGCTGGAAGTCGTACCGCATCTGGTTTTGAGTAATTCGTATGAGATGCGGCTGCCGCTGCGTTGGATTGCGGTGTTGTACGGCCGTATCCAATCCGACCTGGCCCTCACCACCGGCATCCACAACGTGGACGACATCGTGAAAGGGCTGATGGCCGGGGCCAAAATCACCATGATGGCCTCGGAACTGCTAAAAAATGGTATCGGCCGCATCAATGAATTGTTGATTGGTTTAGAAACCTGGCTCATCGAACATGAGTACGATTCAGTAGCTCAGATGCAAGGCAGCCTTAGCCAGATTAACTGCGCCGAACCGGCCGCTTTTGAGCGGGCTAATTACATGCGTGTTTTGAATTCCTACAAGCCGGAAATGCTTTAGTGATGTGTGAGGTTGGAGACTGGGGTGAGTGACCAGTCTCCAATCTCTTGTCGCTAATCTCCAATTTTAGCAGTTTCCGAACACGTTGCGCTCGCCAATACGCCGGTTGGCAAATGGAGCGAGACATGTTCAAAAAGATTCTTGTGCCTGTGGATGGCTCGGAATTGGCCGAGCAAGCTCTAGAACCGGCGTTGGCGCTGCTTGCTAACGCCGGCGGGCAGATTTTTCTCCTTCGCGTCCCTATTTTACCGACAACGTTAACGGCCGTTCACGCTGAATTTGGCGCGGCTATCCCCATCGAAGCATCATTGAAGGAGGTGCGCGACGATGCCCAGACCTATTTGGATGAATTGGCAAAACGGTATCAACGCCCTCATATCGAGCTGACAACGCTGGTTATTGAGGGAGATGTAGCCGGAACGATTGTGGATACGGCCGTCGCCCACAACGTAGACCTCATCCTCATGTCCACCCACGGCTATTCCGGCGTCACCCGCTGGTTGATGGGCAGTATCGCTGAAAAAACGCTGCGCAGCGCGTCCTGTCCGGTTCTCATTGTGCGTTCAGCCGTCCCCATTCGCAAATTGTTGATTACTCTGGACGGTTCCGAACTGGCGGAACGGGCCTTACAGCCTGGATTGGCGCTGGCAAACAGCTTGAATGCCACTGTATGTTTACTACGCGTGGAACCAGAAACATTAATCAATCCGCTGGAATTTGCGGCATTGGAACAGGCTGCCAGCGGGCTGGGGCAGCAATTGCAAGAAAGTGCAGCCGCCAACGCTCAGAACTATCTGGATGAGGTTGTCAAAAATTTGGGCGAACAGGATGTGGCTGTGGCAACGGCCGTCTTACAAGGCCCCGCCGCCCGCACCATCCTCGATTTTGCCGAAAACGAAGGGGTTGACCTGATAGTGATGGCGACACACGGCCGTACCGGACTGCGTCGCTGGGTGTACGGCAGCGTCGCCGAGCGCGTGCTGCATGGCCTGCGCTGCAACTGCGCCATGCTGGTTGTGCGTGTGCCCGATGAAGCGTTAAAATAGGCGGGCTGCTTGTTATAAGGAACAAAAATGGGTCTTCAGGATTTCGCGGGATTTTGCAAAAAAACCGCGTGATGCGTGAAACGTGATGCGTGACCAGAGAGCCTTCACGTTTCACGTTTCACGTTTCACGATTAGTCAACCCCGCGAATTCCCAAAGAGCCACAAAAATTAGAGGATCATCAATGAAGCGCCGATTACCATCTTTCTTAACAGCCTTGTTCATGAGTTTAATCGCCTTTACCAATGCGGCGGCGCAAACAGACCGCCCCATTGTCCAGGCCATTCTTTTCTACTCGCCCACCTGCCCCCACTGCCATAAAGTCATCAACGAACTCTTGCTGCCCATGCAAGACGAGTATGGCGACCAACTGCAAATTTTGGGCGTAGATACAACCAAAGAAGCGGGGCAGCAGTTGTACCAAATCGCTGTGCAGCATTTTAACATTCCTCAGGAACGGTTAGGCGTGCCCACACTCATCATCGCAGATACGGTGATGGTGGGCGAAAGAGAAATTCCGGAGCAGTTTCCCCAATTGGTGGAGGAAGGCCTGGCTGCCGGCGGCGTAGGCTGGCCGGATATTCCCGATTTACGTCAAATTGTGCCTAATCTGGCTGCATCGGCCGGCCCCAATCCAACAGAAAATGCAGATGGCACAGGAATTGTGGATAACGCAGGCGAAACAAGCGGTCCAGAAGTCGAAACGGCCGTTTCCGGCATCGCCGCCAACCTATCAACCGAGACAACCAATCCCACAGCCCCACCCGAAGGAGCTGGTCTGGCCTGGCTCGTCATGGCAGGTATGGCTGCGGCATTGGTTTTTGCTGCTTATCAGATGCTGACTACGCGCAATTTCGACATCCCCACCCCCACGTCCGGGCGTACACTTGCCATATTTTTGCTCACCGCAGTCGGTTTAATCGTCTCCATCTACCTCAGCTACATAGAAATTAGCCACAACCAGGCCGTATGCGGCCCGGTTGGCGACTGCAACACGGTACAGGCTGGTGACTACGCGCAAATATGGGGTATCCCCGTCGCCGTTCTGGGCGCGCTCAACTACCTTGCCATTGCCCTGCTTTGGATTGGTCTTCAGTTTGCCCCGCACAAACAACGCCAATCTATCTGGTGGGCGCTCGTTGGCATTACACTCTTGGGCACGTTTTTCTCCATCTATCTTACCGCCCTGGAATTGTTCGTCATCCACGCCGTTTGCGCCTGGTGTCTGACATCGGCTGTGGTAACGGCCGTACTGCTGGTTGTGGTGGTAGGCATGGTTGTGAAACGGCCGTATGCCCAACAAACGACGAGCAAAGGAACGGCCGTTTCGTGACAACCCATCCCTTTTCATTCTGGTTAACGCCGGCACAGCCTTATCAAACGCGGCTAACGGCCGTCATCCGACAACTGGCCCGCCAATATGACGCCATTCCTTTTGAACCGCACGTGACATTATTTGTGGGAGAACACACGGCCGATGAAAACCCTCGTCAACTCGGCGACCAAATAGCCGCTAACCTCCCGACCCAACAATTAACCGTACAAAAACTCGATTATACGGACGCCCTCTTCAAAACGCTTTTCATCGCCTTTAACGACAGCCCAGAACTGGAAACGGCCGTGCGCCAAATCAAGGCTAACCTACAACACCCCGGTCAGTATAAGCTGGCCCCTCATCTCAGCCTGCTTTACAAAGAGATGCCCGCCAGCGCCAAACAACAAATTATCGCCACGCTTGATTTTGATACGGCCGTCATCCCCTTCGACCAGATTCAACTCGTCACCCCCAACCCAGATACACAAGATTGGTCCGATATTGCCGGGTGGCGCATTGAGTCTACATACACGCTGAAGTGACTGTCACGGGCTAAACCGCCTTGGTCATTGAAACTTCTTACTGCGCCGTGACAGTCACTACTAATTTTCCAAACGTTAACATGGCTTTAGTCAAACATTAATACATCTCCAGTATAATTCGGGTGCGTTGGCGCTTGCAAAACAATTGACAGGAAGATAATTTTTTTTTACTATTTAGTCATTGGACGTCCAACCTTTTGTTTGAATGCTATGACTATCAATACCAGTACACGCTCACAACAAGTTAAAACATACTTGCTCAACTACATTCAGCAAAATCAGCTCAAGCGCAGTGATCAATTGCCGTCAGAAGCAGCCATCGCCAAGAAGTTAGGCGTCAGCCGCAACACCCTCCGGGAAGCCTACATCTCCCTGGAAAACGAAGGGGTCATTGTCCGGCGGCACGGCATCGGCACCTTTGTCGCCAAAACCCCAATCATCCAGGACTCCTTAAACGATTTTTCCCCCTTCGCCCAAATCATTCAAGATGTGGGCTACACGCCAAACTTCAAAACCCTTTCCATACAGTTTGAACACGTCCCAGCCGAGGTTTATGATGCTTTTTCAACGCCGCCCGTCCCAAAAATCCGCCACATCAAACGCATCGTCCTGGCCGACCAACAGCCGGTGATTTATGTAGACGACTACATGGCCCCGGCGCTCGAAAATGCCAATCTAAACTGGGACGCTTTCAACGGCAATACAGTTCAATTTTTAGCCGCTTCGCTCAACACCCCCCTGCACCAAATCCAATCGCGCATCCGCGCAGCGGCCCTCAGTTCAGAAATCTCACAATATCTGGAATTGGCGGCAGGAACGCCCATTCTCAACGTGCGGTCAACCATTTTTACAGTGGATAACCAACCTGTTAACTACAGCAATATCTGCTTCAATTCCGATATTGTGGAATTAAACATCGTGCGGATGCTCCGCACCAAATAACGACTCTCCCATTGGAGAGAAGGAGAAAGGATTATGCGTACTTCAAAAATTTATCTTATCGTTGTGACATTGTTGTTGATCGGTTTATTGGCAGCTTGCGGCGGCGATACCGCTGAGGCGCCTGCCGTAGAAGAACCGGCCGCTGAGGAGCCTGCCGCTGAGGAACCGGTCGCTGAGGAACCAGTTGCAGAAGAACCGGTCGCTGAGGAACCAGTCGCAGAAGAACCGGCGGAAGAAATGGCGCCCGTCACCATCGAGATTTTCTACCCCGTTGCCGTAGACGCCCCCATCGCCGCCATTTTAGACGGCTACATCGCCGACTTTGAAGCCGAAAACCCCAACATCACCGTCGAACCCGTCTTTTCCGGCGGCTACGGCGACGTAAAAACCGCCATCCAGACCACGGTTGAAGGCGGCGGACAGCCCCCTGCCCTCGGCTTAATGCTGGCAACCGACCTCTACGACCTGGCCAACGCCGGCATCATCGCCCCGCTCGATGATTTGGCAGGCGACGCCGCCTTCCTCGACGATTTCTTCCCCGCCTTCATGGAAAATTCCTATTATGACGGCGACCTGTGGGGCATCCCCTTCCAACGCAGTGTCGTTTTGCTCTATTACAACAAAGATATGTTCGCCGAAGCCGGCCTGGATGCGCCCACAAGCTGGGACGAACTGGCCGCCGCCGCCCAAGCCCTCACCGTTAGCGATACCCAATGGGGTATCCAATGGCCCTCCGGCTGGCCTTACTGGCTCTTCCAACCGTTAGCCATCGGCGCGGGGCAAAACATCGTCGGTGAGAGCGATACCGAAGTCTTCTTCAACGACCCCAAGGTCATTGAAGCGGTGCAGTTTTACATTGATTTGTCGGCCGAGTACGGCGCGATGCCGGCCGGTGTGCAAGGCGTCTGGGGCACGGCTCCCACCGACTTTGCCAGCGGCCAAACGGCGATGATCGTCCATTCTAGCGGCAGCCTGCCCGGCATTTTGGAACAGGCCGACTTTGAAGTAGGCGTGATGGCGCTGCCCGGCAAAGAGGCCGGAACCTACGCCACTGTTGTTGGCGGCGGCAATCTATACATCATGGACGGCGCGCCGCAGGAACAGAAGGAAGCGGCCTGGAAATTCATCGAATTCCTGACCGACGCCGACCGCGCCGCCGATTTCAGCGTGCAAACCGGCTACATCGCCGCTCGCCAAAGCTCTTATGAGAGTGAAGCGATGCAGGCGTATCTGGCGGAGACGCCGCAAGCCGCCGCGGCCCGCGATGCGCTGCAATACGCCGGCCGGGAATTCTCGGTGCAAAATCTGGGCGAGGTGCGGAATATCTTCCACGATTACCTGCAACGCGCCTACAACGGCGAAATGTCCGCCGCCGACGCGATGGCTGCCGCGCAGGAAGAAGCGGATGCCGCGCTGGACGCTTTCCGTTAGACTGGTTATTGGCAACAAAACAGAGGCCGCCCTCCCAAAAAGGGCGGCCTTTTTCTAAATGCAACCGCCCGGCGATAAACTGCCGGGCTGCAAAATAACGCCCCTTCGGGGCTGGGTGAAATGAACGCAAACGAATACCAACAATTAGCCGCGCGGACGATGATTGGCGACATGCCCCAATTCACAACCGATGAAATCAGCATTGCGTGGAACGCGCTGGGCCTGGCTGGAGAAGCGGGCGAGGTGGCCGAACTAGCCAAAAAGGGCGTTTTTCATCAGCATGGCGTGGATGTAGACGCATTTAAGAAGGAATTGGGCGACGTTTTGTGGTATACGGCCGCTCTCTGCACGCGGTTGGGATTGGATATGTCGGATGTGATGCAACTGAACATTGATAAGTTGAGAACGCGCTACCCTGACGGGTATTCTTCTGAAGATAGCAAGCGGCGGGTGGACACGCTTGCGCCGAGCGAAACTGACACGGCCGTTTCCCACCCAACCCATAAATCATGACAAATATCGCTCCCTCCGTTAGAAAGCAAGACGTTTCGGGAATTCCAATTCCCGAAACAGGTAACAGGCGGCGGTTAAATCCGCTCCCCTACCTCCTCATCCTGCCCACCATTTTCTTTGTGGCCCTGTTCACCGTTTGGCCAACGCTGCTGGCAATCTACCAGAGCTTCTTCCGCCAGCGGCTGAACATCCTCAAATTCCGTGACCCCACCTTCATCGGCCTGGAAAATTACCAGACGCTGCTGACCGACGAGCGCTTCCTGCGCGTCCTGCAAAATACCTTTTACTACATCCTGGGCACGGTTCCGATTAGCATTTTGCTGGCCTTCTTGTTCGCTTTGCTGCTCAATCGCAAAGTGCGCGGCGTGGGTTTTGCGCGGTTGGGCTTCTTCTATCCTACAATTATGCCATTGGTCAGCGCGGCCACCATCTGGATGTTCTTTTTCACGCCTGATTACGGGCTGTTCAACTCCACGCTCCAGCTTTTGGGCTACAGCGGCCCGCAAAATTGGACGGGCAACCCCGATTTGGCGCTGCTGGCAATTATGATTGTGATGGTGTGGAAAAACGCCGGCTTTTACATGATTTTTTATCTGGCAGGGCTGCAAAGTTTGCCGACGGATGTGTTTGAGGCGGCGGCGATTGACGGGGCCAGTTCATGGCAGATGTTATGGCGCATCGCCTTTCCGCTGCTGCGTCGGACAACGTTGTTTATCACGACGATTGCGTTTATTGGCGCGTTCCGGGAGGTGGACCACATTTTTGTGCTGACGAAGGGCGGCCCCAGCCGGGCCAGCACGGTGCTGCTGTATCATTTGTGGCAGGTGCGCTTTGAAAACCAGGATGTGGGACAAGCGGCGGCGATTACGGTGATTTTGGTGGCGGTTTTATTGATTTTTACGATTTCTAATTTCGTGGTATCGGAACGAGGAGGATCGGACGATGTTTGATACGGTTCCGGCTCGCGGCTGGCGGGCGAAGTTGGGGAGTGGATTGGTGTCGGTGGGAACGGCCGTACTGGCCATCTTCTGGGCCATTCCCGTGTTGTGGGCCATCGTCGCCTCCCTGCGGCCGGCCAACAACCCGCTGGGCCGGGGCGACATCTGGTTCAGCTTCCCGTTAACCATCGAAAATTACACCCGCGCCTGGTCGCTGGCCCCATTCGGCTTGTATTATCGCAACACCTTCATCATCGTGGGCATGATTCTGGGCGTGCAGCTTGTCACCATCACCCTGGCCGCCTTCGCCTTTGCCAACTATGAGTTTGGCGGCAAACGGGGCTTTTTCTTCTTCATCTTGCTGCAAATGATGATTCCGACGACGGCGCTGCTGGCTCCCAACTTCTCCACCATCCGCCAGTTGGGGATTTTTGATACGCGCCTGGCAGTGGCCATCCCCTTCTTCGGCTCGGCGTTTGGCACATTTTTGATGCGGCAGGCGTTTTTGGGCGTCCCGCGCGATTTGGTGGACGCAGGCGTAATTGACGGCTGCAACTGGCATCAACTGCTGCGAAATGTGTACCTGCCGCCTTCCATCCCCACACTGATTGCGTTTGGGCTATCGTCGGTCAGTTTTCATTGGAACGCTTTTTTGTGGCCGTTGATTATTACGAACAGCGATGAGAGTCGGCCGTTGACGGCCGGATTGGTGCGTTTCACTCAACTAGGCGAGATTGGGGCACAATGGTCGCTGCTGACGGCGGCGACGCTCATGGTCATCGCGCCATTGTTCATCGCCTTTTTGCTGTTCCAACGTCGGTTTATTCAGAGTTTTATGCACTCGGGGATAAAGTAGCTGGCTTGCCATCGCTTTCATCGTTTTCTTAATCTTCGCGTTACAATTTGGGATACAGGAATTCACTATGCGAATTTTATTGGTTGGAGATGAACCGGTTGAATTTTTCTTAACGCTGCATATCCCGGAAAAAATATTGTGACCCCGCCACGGGTGAGATTGTGACGACGGAAGCCCGCGATTAAACCCGGTTTTACCCCTTGCAGAAAAAAACGGCCGTTCTCCCAATCATCTTCTCCGCATATCAAAGATATTGCTTCAGCTCAGCTTACTCCAAACCCCCGTTTTATGGGTTGGTGATAATCTTATCTGACCACCTTCCCAGAGGAAAAACCTGGTCGCCCCAGTGCAAATTACCTGTTACGCCGTTTGGAAGGGTGATGACGGCGCGGAGGGCGTCACCAACAACGGTGAACTTGGCGGTAATTTGACCGCGAGGGTGGATTAATGTCCCCTTCGCTTGCTTCAAACCACCCAATTGGGGTCGAATCTCCACTCTGCGGAAACCAAGACCACCGGGACGAATGCCCAAAATGGCGGTGAAGTAATGAAGCAAGGGATGCGCTGCCCAGGCGTGGCAGTCGGAGCGGGTTGGCTCCGGCTGCTCGATTGTCGTTTTCAGGCCGCATTCGGGCAGCACGTACCAGGCTTGCAGTCTGTCCAGAAACGCATCGGCACGGCCAAGCTGACGGTACGCTTCAAACAAGTAGTGCGAAAAGTAGTAGGTGGTGTGCAGTAAATCGGGGGCGTGGAGCAGACCCTCGGCTGCCCGGGCGCGGTGCGGCGCATCGAGCAGGCCGCTGAGCAGGGCCAGCGTCTGGGAATGCTCGGTGAAGATGTGCTTAGCTTCGTCTTCGGCCAGCAGGCCGCGTGAGTCATCCCAAAAGGCGGCGGTGGCGCGTTGGGCCAGGGCGGCGGCGCGCCGCTGCCATAGTTGGGCGAGCTCCGGCTCGCCCAACTGCCTCTCCAAATCAGCAGCCAGGGTGAGGGTGTAGACGAGAAGCCAGTTGAACATGCCGTTACGGCCGTCTAACGCTTGCGGCGGTATTCCGGCGGCCCAGGAAGGATGCCAATCCATAAAATTCCACCCTTCCGGCGCGCTGAGCAGGCCGTCGTCGTCCATAAATCGCTGG
>JANTHP010000120.1 GCA_024762395.1 Anaerolineae bacterium
AGATGCCAGGGGATGTAGGGGACTTTGTAGGCGTCTATGGTGATGAAATCGTATTGGCCGGGGAGCTGGTTGAGTTGGTAACGGCCGTCGCCCACAATCACGTTGATGTTCGGTTCCGTCAGGTCAAAATAATCTCGCCCCGCCTGCACAATGGCCGGATCGAGTTCGATGCCATCAATGGGGATGGGGCCGTAGACACGGGTCATCTGCTTGGGAATGGTTCCCGCCGCCAGGCCGATGACGGCCATGTTTTCGACGGCAGCGAGGCCGGGGTTGAAGTAGGGGGCGGCCAACATGATGCTCCAGACGGAAATGCGGGGAACACGGCCGTCGTCGCAGTAGAAGGAATGGTACGCCTGCCCTTCGTTGAGCAGTAAATAGTTGCAATCGTCGCGGCGGATGACCTGGATGTAGTTGTATTGGGATTCGGTTTCGAAGATTTGGCCGTCGTAGGCTTTGATGCCGCCCTGGGTCCAAAGCGCAATAACAGGCAGCAGAATAACGGGTAACAGTAAACTGAAAATTTTGGCGCGGGATTTTGTTTGCCAGAGGCCAATTAGGCCAACAACCAGCAACAAGCAACCAAAAATAACGGCCGTTATCCTTGACCCCAACAAAGGAATCGTAAACAAAACCGGCAGGTACGTCCCCAGCAGGCTGCCCCAGGTGGAGATGGCGTAGATGCGCCCGCTAACGCGCCCCGCTTCAGCCACGTCGCTGACGGCGAGGCGAATGGCGAAGGGGGAGATACAGCCCAGCAGGGTGACGGGAACGGCGAGGGCGACGATGACGCCGACTAACGACCCGGCGATGGCGTTGATGTTGATGGCGGCCAGGGCGGAGGCGGCGGATTTGAGGATGAGGCTGGTGAGGAGGAGGAAGAAAACGCTGGTGAATCCGGCGAAGATGACAAGGGTGTAGAAGGTGGCGGGGAACGGCCGTTTATCCGCCCAGCGCCCGCCGATGAAGTACCCCAGCGTCAAAAACAGCAGCACTAACCCAATCACGTTGGCCCAAACGATGTTGGACGTGCCGTAGACGGTTTGCAGCATCCGGCTGGTGGTGAATTCAATCGCCAGCGTGCTCATGCCGGCGATGAAAACGGTGAAGTAAAGGTATTTGCGATTAACAATTGTATTATTTCCCATTGCCCACAGTTTATCCTGTATTTTTATCCAGATCAGCCAACCAATGGCGTGTTTTTTCCGCTTTGAAGGCATTGGCCTGCTCAAAAATTACAAGGCTTCTCTCTCCTTTATCTCTAGCCTCGTCTAAACGGCCGTTGCGCAAAGCCAGTTGAGCCAACCCAAACAAAGCTCTACCATACGATTCTGACATGGGTATATCTTTGGATATTTCAAACCCTTCTGCAAATGCTTCTGTGGCTAAATCCCACTTCTCCAATCCCAAATAAGCGTCGCCCAGACCGGCTAACACAGGACCTAATCTTTCATCGTTCTGTATTTGGCGAGCTACCGAAACGCCTTCCAGGAAGTAGGGAACGGCCGTTTCATATTGTCCAATCGCAACCGACAAATCTCCTAAAACGCCTAAAGCATAGCAAATGTTTATTTGTATGCCAGATTGACGCGCTATCGCTAACGCTTCTTGCACATATGTTTTTGATTCATCATACGCCTCACGCTCCATAACAACGATGCCCATGTTAATAAGCAAATAACTGACCCTGTCGGCTAATCCCATAGCGCGAGCTGCAACCAGAGCTTCACGATAACAACGTTCCTCTTCTTCATAATTACCCCGTCTACCCATGAGGACGCCAAGATTGCCCAACAACAAAGCCAGCGCTTCTTTATGATCCCGTTTTCGCGCTAATTCAATACCCTGGCGGCAATATCTCTCCGCATCTTCATACCGCCCTAACATATCCGAAATGGCTCCCAGGTTAGCTAACATAATGGGCACTTGGGCATCGTACCCTACTTCTTGAGCAATAGTCATACTCGCTTCAAAATAGGTTATAGCTTGTTCAAGCTCGCTTGTTTTGGCAAACACAGCGGCCTTGTCGGCTGTAATTTCTGCAACCCTTTGCCGATCATTATCAGATTCGGCGACTGCCAATCCCCTCTCGATATATGCCATTGCCTCATCATATTTAGCTTGTTTCCATGCGCTACGCCCCAAAAACTTCAAACACGCACTGATTATATCTTTTCTTTCCAGGCGTTTAGCAATTTGCAAACCTGCACGCAAGTGGATTTCTGCTTCCGAAAAATCGCCCTGCTTCTCGGCTATGCGGCCTAAATTAAGCAACGCTGTTGCCTTGCTCAGGTCATTGACTGCGGCTGATTTCGTTTCAACAATTTGTTGTAATTGTGTTTTAGCTAATTGGAACAAACCACGAAACTCAAAGTAATCATAACCGGCAAGAGCGAAATGTATGTAAGGTTCGCTGTTTGGCTCCGCCATGTTTAACGCAACCTGGATGTTATCGAACTCTGAATCAAGGTAGCTGAATTCATGGCCGTGCGCCTGAATGTAATCTGACCAATAGCGCATAAAACGCTGGTTTGTCGCTTGAAAGTATTGTTGTCTATCGGCTAAAGATTGCATACTTGGTTCACCAGTTTTGCTGGATTTCTTTTGGCCGCGTTCTTGCTTCGCTCACGCGGGAACTCTCCATTTTAGAGAAGCTTCATGATGTCTGAGAGCACGAAGTATTGGGTTAGTGGATGGAGATAGTAGCGTATTTGATGCAGGGCTGATTTTTCGCCCACTTCCAGAAAAGAGTACTGCCATAAAGCATCTACGCTGCTTATTAAGTCGGGATAGGGTAATGCGCTTATTTGTTGGATGGCCTCAAAGTTACCGCCGAGACCGGGGGCGAAGTTGCTCATGGCTAACAGGAGGCGTTGGCTATTCTCGGATAGCAGCGACCAGGAACGGCCGTATACATGCCGGTAGAAGCGGGTATATTCTGTCTCGCCATTGGGCTGCGCTACAACCTCGGTTAAGTTCTGCATGATGACGGGTAGTGCAAAACGTTGCAACTGACTAATGATTAGTTTTAAGGCTAATGGGGAACCGCCGGTAATGTCAATGATGGGGGTTAATTCCTCTAGTCTGGCTGTGGCTACGTGTTGTATTCCCTTTTCGGCCGCATCTTGATGGATGAATTTTACGGCTCCGTCTCCTATCAATCCATCCAGGTGAATAGCGTATAAATCGCCACGAAAACGATGTCGGCTGGTAAGAAGGGCTTTGCTGGGGTTGAGGAACGGCCGTAACCGCTCAATGATCTCTTCTTGGGGGGTGACGGCCGTTTCCAAATTGTCCAACACAAGTAATACAGGGCGATTGTATAGCATATCCCGGATGCGCTGCTCTTTTGGGGCCAGTTTCATTTTAGCTACGTCGTGCACCCCCATCTGCGTCGCTATTTCATCCAACAATCGTTCAAATGTTAATCCGCCTTCGGGAATGGTCGCGCCCGGCAAATCGCTACAGGAGGCGCTAATCCAGATAATAGTTTCAAAATAGCACATTTCCTGGCATCGTTCGGCTATATCGCGGGCCAAAACTGTTTTGCCAATGCCGCCCTGCCCGTCAATACCTACCAGCCAACGGCCGTTTTTGTCGCGCAGCGCTTCCCAAATCTGCTCAACCAGGCTATCCCGCCCCACAAGTTCCCGGTAATTTTTACCCGGCAAGTTGTTGGGACGTTGATTGGCTGCGGAGACGGCCGTTTGCACGGCATCAGATGAAAACAACTCATCGGCTAACTGATCTGGCGCGGGATGACGGCCGTGTATCAGAAATTGTTCTAACCAGTTCCTACCTAACCGTCCCCGGCGCACAATTTCACGGGCCAGGTTTTCCAAATCTTCCAGTTTGGATGGTACATGACCCCGCCGCCAATAATCAACCGACGAGCCGCCCTCGCGGCCAATGGCGTAACCAAGTTGATCCTGAATTATTTGGAGCGATTTTGTCTCGTGGAGTTTGATGCGATAAACGCCTTCTGAAAGTAAACGTGCGAATTCTTCTTTCGTTTGTGCGGCCATGTGGTTCCTCTACGATTTTTCGGAGCGCTTTCGTAGCGCCGTCCCAACTTTTCGTAGCAAAAACTATATATCATAAGCGACGAGTTGAAAACTATTGGAACCGAACCGTCTATCTCCAACGGGGGCAATGGAGGGGAGCCATTTTTACCCTGGTGGGGGATACGGCCGTTCTACCATACACAGGAGAGTTCGATGAAAAAGAGCCAATTTATTGCCATCTTGTTCGCCAGCGCCGGGTTACTCTTAGCTTTGATGTGGGTAATGGGAGGCATAGGGGGAACGGCCGTACACGCCGCCTCCTTCACAGTCAACAGCACCATAGACGCTGTGGACGCCAATCCCGGTGATGGCAGTTGCGCTACCAGCAGCGGCGACTGCACCCTGCGCGCCGCCATCCAGGAAGCCAACGCCTTGCCAGGCTTAGACAACATCAATTTACCAAATGGAACCTATCAACTGAGCCTAACCGGCGCAGCCCCCGATACAGACGCCTTCGGCGACCTCGATATAACCGACGACTTATTCCTGAGCGGCATGATTGCCCAAACAACCGTCATTGATGCCCAACAAATAGATCGCATCTTTGCGATTCCTTCCGGAGTGAATGCCACATTGGCTGCCATCACCATCCAAAACGGTTTGGCCGAGTATGGTTCTGGAATCAGCAATATGGGTTCATTAACTATGATTGATGCCATCATACAAAATAATGACGCTGTTCATACCGGCTACATTTGGGGCGGCGGCGGAATTTACACAGGCGGCGCCGTCACCCTCACCAACACACTCATTGATTCCAACACCACAACCGGAGAAGGCGGCGGCATATTTCAATCTGGAACATTAACACTCATCAACAGTACCATCAGCAATAATACAAGCAGCATTGATGGAGGCGGCCTTGTCATCAAAGCCGGCGATGTAACACTACAAAACAGTCATATCACTGACAATCTATCGAACGGCAATTATGGCGGCGGCATCCATCACAGTGGCGGGCTGCTAACAATGACGGGTGGAACGGTGCAAAACAATACCTCAAACTACATGGGAGGAGGTATTTATCTTGCCGATAACAGCCAGGTTTCCATGATTGACAACATAGTTTTCGCCAATAACGTAAGCCAATGGGGCGGCGCTTTATATATCACTAACAATAACGCACAAATTGCGATCACAAATGCGGAATTCAACAACAACATGGCAACCTCTGGCGGCGGCGCAATTTATTATGGCTATGCTGACAACACCACACTCACAATTGCTAACTCAACATTTAGCGGCAACTATCTACCAGTCTCAGCATCATCGGGCGGCGGCGCACTGCGAATGAATGGCTCTTTCATGACGCTGAATGTATCCGACAGTTTGATTGAACAAAACATCAGTCCCATCTTCAGCGGCGGCGGTATTGCCATCTCGTCCAGCGCTGACAATGCAACGGTCGCCATATCAAATACAGCGTTCATCAGTAACACAGGATACAGCGGCGGCGGGTTAATCAGTTCCGGCGATTTTGTTGAAATGAGCATCCATGACAGCCAGTTCATTGGCAATGAAGCTAATGGCGGCAGCGGTGGGGCTGTTTACATCACTACCGGCCAAGATTCTTCTATTGCTGTTGCTGGTACTGTTTTCGATAACAATTCGGCCACATCAAATGGTGGCGCTTTTACCAATGTGGCTACAACAGCTACTATCACGGGAACGGCTTTTACCAATAATCATGGTCTTAATGGCGGGGCAGTTGCTGTGCTGGGTAATTTAGATGTTAACAACAGCACATTTAGCGGCAATCGAGCCGATGAATCCGGCGGCGGCTTGTATGCGAATTCCATGACGGATGTGATCGCGTTGAATAACGCCACTATCGCCTACAATGTGGCCGACGACGATAACAATGGCTCTGGCAATGGCGGCGGCTTTGCGCTGGACAATGGCGCTAGTTTGTCGGTTGGGAACAGCATTATTGCCAACAATGTGGATAAAGGTAGCGAATCGCCTGATTGTGCCAATCCAAATACGCATGTTTCTAATGGTTACAACCTTGTGGGACAGGCTGATGGCTGTAACTGGCCTACAGCAACGGGGGATTTGGTAGGAACGGCCGTTTCTCCCATTGATCCAATTTTAGAACCTCTGACTGGTTCTCCCGCAGCCCACTCATTGGGGTTCGACAGCCCGGCGATTGACGCTGGCAGCCCCGGCCCAGCCAATGGCATGCCGCCTAACTGTGAAGCGTTAGACCAATATGGCACGGCGCGTCCAGTTGATGGGGATGGGGACAACACGGCCGTTTGCGATATGGGCGCTGTTGAGGCTTCGGCACAAGTCATCATCGTCGTTGACCCGGCTCTGGCGGCAACGCTAACCTACACCGACACACAAGACAATCCAACTATCATCACCATCCCGGCGGGTGCGGTTACGGATACAACGACGCTGATTTTCTCACCGGTAACGGCCGTAACACCTCCCACAAATCTTACTTTCGCTAATCATGCCTTCACGCTAAATGCTTACCGGAACGACAATTTGCTGCCTAATTTCACATTTGAACAGCCAATCACCACCACAATTCATTATTCAACCAGCGACGTAATCGGTATTGGCGAAGATACATTGTCGCTGCTTTATTGGGATGGCTCGGCATGGGCCGACGACGGTATCACGGTGATTGAAGGGGATGCGGACAACAACGTGATTACGGTTACAACGACTCATTTGTCACAATTTGCCCTGTTTGGAGAAGGGTACACGGTTTATTTACCGGCTATTTTGCGATAGATGTTTTTTGGGAACGGCCGTTTCGGTTGGAGACGACCGTTCGTTATTGCAAAAACCAATACCATGACCAATGTCATCTTACCCAGGTACATCATTCAGGCTAAACTATTCATGATTCTAGTAAACATAAATGTTGAAACGGCTTAGTTTGGATGGGAGAGAGTTCATCGTGTCGTCAAATCAACCCTTTCTGTCCGTCAAAAAGAGAACAGACCACCTTGATGATGGATAACGTCCACACTAATCCCTTTAATCTCTTCCGTAGATGACGGCTGTTTCTCATTCAGGAAACGGCCGTTCCCACACAAAATCACACAAGGAGCATTATCAATGAAACGCAACAACTGGATCATCCTGACGAGTTTATTCTTAATTCTGGCAATCGGCGGACTTTACTTCGCCGGAGCCGCTAAATCACAACCGGCAGCAATAACGGGCGACGACAACGCCCCCCAAGAAGTGCAGTCCCCCACCGACACGCTGTTCAGCTACCAGGGACAGTTATTGAATGCGGCTGGGGATCCCATAACCCAAGTAGATATGCCGATGACATTCAGCTTGTATGATCAGGCAACAGGCGGCGCGGCTTGCTGGACGGAAAATCAGACGGTGGCAGTGGAAGACGGCCGTTTCCACGTCAACATCGGCGTCATCACCCCCATTCCCGACACATGCTTGGAAAACGACACCTACCTGGAACTCAACATTGACGGCGAAACCCTATCTCCACGCGAACTACTTACTAGTGTGGCCCATGCTGTATCCGCCCAAAATGTACCCAACGGTGCAAAAATAGGAACGGCCGTTGTTGGTGAACATATAACTTTTGAGAGCAAAAATAATAGTGGGCGTATTATAGGGCCTGACAATGGCATCCTTCATCTCGCTGCCGATCCATCTCCCCTGGCATCAGATATGTGGTTCCGAGGTGGCTGGATTTGGTTGCAAAGCATTGATGGCACGGGTAGCCCCGGTTCAGTAAGAGTCCACATTGCCAAAGATACCATCTTGGACAACGCTCCCTTCTTCGATGTTGTACGCATCCAAGATGACGCCACTTCCTCCACCTTACTTTCCGTGGATGAAAATGGAAACCTTTCAGCAAATGGTAATTTGAGCGTTGAATCCCAAATCAAATTTGGCGAAGAACAAATTCTGCGAATGGATAGTTCAAGGCAATTACACTTATTACCTTGGGGAGGGAGTGGGTACCGGTTTGATTCAGTTTGCATTGGCTGTGGCCAGAGCGCCGATTTAACAGTTAATGGAAACATGACACTTAACGGGACATGCACAGCCTCTATTGCCGGAAATGAAGTCGCCTCTGCTGACGAATCTTGCACAGGTGGCAGCCTCACCACCGGCGCTGTCATCGAAGCCAATCTACAAACACCAGAAGAAATGCGATCAGACAATATTGAACGCTTCGACCTCGGCGACCTGCTTTGCTGGGCAACAAATGTTGAACGGCTGGAAAAATGCGACACTGCCGATGACAAACTGGTCATGGCTGTTGCCAACCGCAGCGGCAAACCCATCGTCATGGGCGCAGAACCCGTCAAAGTCATCGGCCCCGTGCAAGCTGGCGACATCCTCGTCGCCTCCGATACGCCCGGCTATGCGATGGTCAACAACAACCCCGCCCCCGGCACCGTCATCGGTCAGGCTCTGGAAGATTTCGACGGCGAATCTGGCCTCATCAAAGCCATGATTCGCAAATGGTAGGAGGCGAACGATGTTTAGCTCCAAAAAGGCGCGTCTCTTTCTACTCGCTCTAAGTTTCATGAGTTTGGCGCTGACAACGGCCGCACGCAGCATCAGTCCCGTCAATTCATTGACTTCAGACCGACAAATTATTGAACAATTGGCTCTGGAACAACTAGAACGGTTTGAAATGCGTACATCAGCTTGCGAAACGCATTTTGAGATTGGCGAACTGCGTCAGTCCGATGATTGGGCGTTTTTCACACTCATCTGCTGGCCGCAAACACAAACCGATCCGCATGTTCTTGTACCATCAGTTATCGTCTTTGCCCTGGCTCACAAGGATGTTGCCGGGTGGCATGTCTATTTAGAATTTGACGAGACATACCGTCAATTACTAAACGATGTGCCGGAAACGCTGCTTTCTTACGAAAGTAAACAAGCCCTGTTAAACACGCAGCCGGGACTTGATGATGTTCAAAACCCGCAAGCTCCAACAGCGACAACTGGCTTGCCCTGGCAGCCAGGGACAACATGGTACTATCGCACCAGCATTCATGGCGGCAACAATGCCTTAGACTTGGCCAGCCCATGCGGCACAGTCGGGCAAATACGAGCGGCCGACTCCGGAACTGTTGTATGGGCTTATGAAACCTGTATACTTGTCAGGCGTTCCGATGGGCTGGAAATTGGTTACCAACACGTTGACGCAGGGGATATTGCCAACTGGAGTGTCGGCGACCCTGTCGCCAATAGCCAATATCTAGGCGATACGACTATGGCTAACGGATGCAGCGGCTATTCTGAAGCGCATCATGTTCATTTTTGGCTCGAAGGCGTTAATCCCAATGGCTCAACATTTGGCGGATGGACACTGAATGATCCTTACTTGAACAAGGGGAGTGAAAGCCGTTACCCGAATCTTGGATGTATTGATTCTGGGAGTAGTAGAAATGATCTACTTTACGATGGAACGGGTATTTGCTGTGGTTGCGGAACTCAAACGCCGGTTTACGACACAGCCTTTTTAACTGATGCAGAATTGACAGCGTATAACTCTATGTCGGCGCAAGATATTCGTAATTTCCTGACGGCGCACAACAGTTATTTCAAGGGCCCGGTGGTTGATGTAGATGGCGTTACCTTTGATATGGCGGATGTGATGGCGCAGGCGGCCGTTACCCATCAAATCAGCCCAAAAGTGCTTTTAGCCACATTGCAAAAAGAAAGCAGCAGCGTAACAACATCTACTCGTCCCAGTAACATGGGGTGGATTATGGGGTATGGCTCGCCTTCTACGGCTAGAGATCAAGTGGATGCCGCCGCCGGAGCCTTTCGCTGGTATCAAAATACGATTATAAGTACCGGACAAACGCCAACCGGCTGGCAGGTCGGCGTAGAAAAACAGACGTTAGACGGGGTAATGGTTACGCCAGCGACAAATGCAGTCGCCGGTCAGTTTACCTATACGCCGCACGCGGGCGAAGGGTGGGGCGGCGCCGCTGGGGGTGTGCATTTGTTCTACCAAATCTGGAATGATTTCGGGTTCGGTTCCGGGCTATCCGACACGACGACATCCCTTCAGCTTACGCTTCCCGGCCCTGATTTCCCAAATGTGGATAATTATGCTTATACGCCAATTCCAAGCCAGGATGAGCCGCGAAACGACAACTTTATTGTGGTCGAAGATGCTGCCCCACACTGGACATCAGCGATGCCCGCCATGATCACGACAGATAAAGCGTCTCCACTCTCTTTAACCTGGCCTGATGCAGTGGATGAAAACGGCCGTATCACCGGCTACTTCACCTACTGGGGCAACGATCCACATGGCGAAAATGACATTTTCACAACCGAAACCACATTCACGCCGTCGGAAACCGTTCCGGCAGGCGTTCCGGCAACCCGCTATCTTCGTGTGGCCGCTCAGGACGACTCCGGCAACATGAGCGAATGGCAGACGATGGCTGTGTGGCAGTATGATCCCACAGCGCCGACGGGTTCCTTTACAGTTGGGGCCGGCGGCAGCGAAGTTCGGTCGCTTAATGCAACGCTCAACTTGGCTGTGCAGGATACGGGCAGCCAAGTAACGGATATGCGATTTAGTGAAGACGGCCGTTCCTGGACAGCCTGGGAACCATTCGCCCCCACCCGGCGCTGGCAACTGGACAATACAGACTCGCGGCAAACCGTGTATGCCCAGGTCAAAGACGCTGCCGGCAACGTCTCGGAAATCATGGAAGCTTCGGCAACGGCCGTACTCAACATCGAACCGCCATCCTCAACCAATTACCAACTCCGTTGCAGCGTCTTCGGCATGGGCGGCGGGACAAAATCATCAAGCAGCTACACGGTGTATAGCACAACTGGGCAGCCTCATACAACTGGCAATCTCCAAAGCGGCAGCTATCAAGTGCATTCCGGGTTCTGGTCTGGCTGCGGCGCGCCAACTGCGCCGCCAATGGAACCTGATAACTGGATTTACTTACCAACAATTATCAAATAATCGTAATAGACCTGCGAGGTTAGAGAGACCTCGCAGGTCTACCCGTTACGCTTCACACTGCGCCACACCAGCAGCCCCGCCGCCAAACCAACCAACAAAAACAACCCGGCAAACGTCGCCTGGATGGCGACGGATTCAGAGGTGCGAATGGGATTGTCGGGATGCAAAACCAGTTGGGTGCGGGTAGTTAGCCAATAAGTGATGAGGGGAACGGCCGTTACCAGCCCCCCTCTCACTCTCAGCCAGGGAAACCAATCCATCGCCAACAGCACAATCAACGCAATCGCTAACGACGTGGTGGACGAACGCATACGCGGCTCCTGCCAAAACACCGCCCCCCAATTCACCTGCGACGCAACCGCGCTCATTGCCAGCCCGGCGGCGAAAAAGCCCACGCCAACCCAGCCAATCGTCCGCATCCAGGGGAACAAGCGCGCCTGCCCTGTAACCAGTAAACCAGCCCCCAGCAAACCAGCAGCCCAAAACCCGGCCAACCCCACCCAAATCAAGGCCACATGCACATAAACCGAGCGAATCCCCCGTCCCAACGTCGCTTCTTCCGGGGCCAACCAGAGAACTAAAACAGCGCCAGCGATTAACAGCAAACCTGGGAGCCAGGGTTTCTTCTGAATCAAATCAATCATTATCGTCTTAATTTTAATTGTCAATGGCTAATTACCAATTGCCAATGGTCAATGAAACGTCGTTGACAATTGACCATTAACAATTAACAATTGACAATTCATTTCTTCTCCGCATCCTTCATCCGTGCATCGGGCGTGGGCGAGCCAAACAAGCGCGCCCCCAACTGACGGCCGTATTGCCGCAATCGTGACCGGAAACGCGCCCAAATGTACCGCAGCCGCGTCCAATCCCGTTCATCAAACGAAACATCCGGCGGCTTGACGCCCCATTTCAGCGCGGCGGCCGCCCAGGTAAGGCCGCCGCCAAAGCCGACAAAAATCACATTGTCGTCAGGATGCAGCCGCCCGGCGCTGGACGCATCGCACAAAGCCAGCGGAATGGAAGCGGTGGAAGTGTTGCCCACACGCTCCACATTCATAAAAAACTTCTCTACCGGAATTTTGAGCCGCTTGGCTGTTGCTTCGATGATGCGCAGGTTGGCTTGATGCGGCACAATCAAATCAATGTCGTCCAGCGTCAGCCCTGCATCTTCGGCAACTTTTTCGATGGATTCGGCAACAACGCGGGTGGCAAAACGGAAAACTTGACGGCCGTTCATCTCAATAACTTTATGCTTTTCTCGTTCCGGCGGGAAATCTAATCCAAACAAAGGCAGCGGGCTGTCATAAACAGCCGCCATTTTCAGCATATCAGCGCCTGATCCATCGGCGCGCAGCAAGGAAGCAAGTAAACCGCCGGGCACGCTGGAGCCTTTCAACACAACGGCCCCAGCCCCATCGCCGAACAAAATGCACGTCCCCCGATCGGTCCAATCCACAATGCGAGATAAGGTTTCGGCGCCAATGACGACGGCCGTTTCAATCGAACCCGATGCAATTGCCTGCGACGCCATATTCAATCCATACACAAAACCGGAACAAGCCGCCGCCAAATCGAAAGCCCCGGCCTTGTTCGCGCCCAACAAATCTTGGACTTGAACGGCCGTTGCCGGAAACACATACTCCGGAGTCGAAGT
>JANTHP010000121.1 GCA_024762395.1 Anaerolineae bacterium
TTAACTTAAGACCTCGCAGGTTTCCAAAACGATCTGCGTTTCTCTGGCGTTTTGTGTTCAAACCTGCGAGGTCTACGCTTAAGTTAACACTTATGGACTGAGTACTAGGGGAGGCAGGGAACGGCCGTTTTCCGCCGCGCCACATCTGCAACTTCAAGTAATGCGGCCTGAATGGCCGGGTCGTCAATATAAGCTGTATCATACTTCCACATTAGCAAAGCGCAGGATTGGGGCGCGGACGCCAGCAGAGACCCCCATTCTACAAGTTGTTCCGCCGTGACATAGCTGCGGTTATTACCGCCGAGGATGTTAATACTCAAAGCCAGACCAAGCCCGCTGTCTGCGGCATTCTCAGTTTCTCGCGCTAACCAATCATGGACATCGCCATGCTTGGTGAGATATTGGGCAAAAGCAAAGTCGAGGTTGGCCCAGGGCGCGCCGCCTGCCAGGTAGCTGGGCGGGCCGCCAACGCCAACGGGCAGTGAAGGCCACAGCGCTTTGCTGGCGGCGGCGGCGGCATCAATATCTTTATACGGCACGGGCGCGCCGCCCCAATTGCTGGGATCGTGCGGTTCGTCAAACATCAAATGACCGACAACTGTGCCGTCAGCCACGTAAGATTCCAGATCGATATGCTGAAATGCAGCCAATCCCTGGGCAAATAAGTCTAAAGAGAAGGCGCCTGTTGCTGTTTGGTGCGTGCGGCGGCTGCCTGTCAGGTGAATGACCAGGGAGACGCCGGATTTACGGGCGGCTTCTAATGTTTCCAGGGCGGTTTCTGGCGTGAGGGCTTGAAAGGAACCTGTGTAGTGGGGGTCGCCAAACAGGTCGGTTGGTAAATGGAAGGGGCCAAAGGGCATAACGGCCGTTCGCAATGTTTCTTCGGTGGCTGTTGGCGGTGGGGGAACGGCCGTTTCCGATGCAGGTTCCGAGGTTGGCGTATTTCTAGGAGCCGGCGCGCCGGGAGTTTCACTGCCGGCAACGGCCGTTGGCGTAGCCGGTAAAGGCACAACTTCCGTAGCCGCAATCGGCGTTGGCAGCATAGGCGTAGAAGAATCCTGGCGACAGCCAACAACAAAAACCAACCCTAAAACAAGCAAAACAACACGAATTCGAGAAAAAAACATAAGCCTATCCCACTTCCGTCAAAATTGCGCCATACAACTCGCTGTCCATCATCTCCAATGCGTCGCGGGCATCATTAACAGCGCTCATGGTTGTATCCCCTGTGCGCAGCGCCAACAGAATACCTTCAGCTTGCGACGCCGCAACAATGCCGTCTCCAGTCGTCAACAAGGGCGAACCAACCAAAATGACTACATCAGCTTTAGTTGACAGTTTATCCAACAGCGCTTTAAGCCGCGTAGCGGCCAACCCGCTCATGGGCAAGCCGTTGTTTTGCGCCTCATCAATTTTCCCGGCCGGCAAAAGCGCCAAATTGGGAATATCGGTCTCTCGCAACGCTTGCATAATTTGGGCATCATTTGACGAACCGGTCATCAAATCAGTCAGTCCGGGTTCCGCATTGACGCCAAACCAGCTATCCAGCAGCGGTTCATGCCGATCAGCATCAATCAGCAGCACTTTTTGGTCGTCGCTGGCCCAGGCAGCAGCCAGGTTAGCAGCGATGATGGATTTGGCACGGCCGTCAGTGGGGCTGGTAACAAGGATACGCGCAGGTTTGGCCGACTGTCCGTTGTCCGATTGTAACTGATGGCGGCACAATTGAACGAGCGGCCACCAGACAGTCTTATTCACATCGTACCAATTTGACTCACGCTGGCGTAATCGGAAACGGCCGTTGGGTAACGGCCGTACAGTCGCCAACACAGGCACATGCGCGCGGCGCGTAACCTCCTTACCCGAATACACAGGGTCGCGGAAAAATTCAATGATAAACGCAGCCCCTCCCATCACCAAAACACCCAGCGTTCCCGCCACCAGAACAATAAGCAGCCAAACCTTTTCCACCTTATCCGGCGGCTGCGCCGGCTCAACCATCACCACAAAATTGCGTACCCGCAAAGATGGCATCTGAATAATTTCATCAGCAATCGCATTGGCAATCGCCGCCGCCACCTCCGGATTGGCATGAGAGACATTAATATCCAACAACTGCGTCGCTTCCACAATCTGAGCGCTAACAAACTTCTCCAAATCATCAGTGGAAGTATCCAAACCAAGCCGGTCAATCACCCTTTGCAAAGTGATAGTCCGCGTCGCAATATCCGCATACGTTTCCAAAAACTGATCGCCTAGCCTGGTGTAGGCGCTGTTATCCTCAACCGCAGCCACATCACCGCCAATGAGAACCGTCGCCTTAGCGCTGTAAAGCGGAATCCAACCCAAATACCAGCTCGCGCCCGCACCCGCCGCCAGGCCAATCACACCGCCCAACACAATCAGCCATAGGTATTTTCGTAAAATGCTTAAATAATCTCGTAATATCATAAAAAACTCGCTTCCTAGTACACAATTCCAGTAATCTTTATAGATTGTATCTATACAGGTGACAGTCACTTCTGCCAGAGGTATTAGCCGAAGCCATGATGTTGGTAAGTGACTGTCACCTCTGGTAGCTGTATAGTTACTATAGATTTGTCAAATTTGGTCTGATAATTACTTGGTCATGCTCAAAATTTGACAAATCTTCTCGGCCGCGCTGTATAGTTACCTTATTTCAACACATTCGTCGGCGCTGTTTCCGGCAATTTAGACCGTTCAATAAACTTATCCTTAAAAATGACCCAAAACGTTTGCCCAATGATATACAAATCCGCCCGCAGCGATTGTTTTTCTGCATATTCCAGGTCAAGTTCCACCTTAGGCGGCAAAACCTTCTCCATATAATCCTGGTCTAATGTCTCTGGATTATTCAGCCACTCATCCTCATTTAGAATAATGACCTGAGACAACCCGGTAATCCCCGGCTTAGCCCGGAAAATCTGCTTTTGCCGTTCCGAATACATCTCAAAATAATAAATTGATTCAGGACGCGGCCCTACCAGACTCATATCACCGCGCAGCACATTCCACAATTGGGGAAACTCATCCAGGCGCGCCCGTCGCAGCAAATTCCCTACTCGCGTGATGCGGGGATCGCTGTCATAAGTCACCGCCGGCCCCCGGCTGTCGGCATCGGCTGCCATTGTACGAAATTTGTACATCGTAAAAATCTCGCCTTTGTAGCCAACTCGTTTACCGCCATAAAAAACCGGCCCGCGCGAATCAAGCTTAATGAGAATGGCGACGAGAAGAAAGAATGGACTGAGTACAGTTAAACCCGCCAAACTTACAATCACGTCAAAAATTCTTTTGACCATAGTGTCACCTACGATAACGATCTACAATCCGCTTGACAGCCTTAATCACTGAATAAACATCTTCCTCGCTCATACGGGTATAAAGCGGCAGGGAAATCGCATTATCATACACAGCCTCAGCCACCGGGAAATCGCCCCGCGCATAACCAAATTCATTTTGATAGAACGGGTGCAAATGCAGCGGGATGAAATGCACAGAAGTGCCAATTTTTTCCGCCTTCAACTCAGTGATGAACTCGGCTCGATCAATGGTCAGCGTCTCAGGAACGAGTCGCATAACGTATAGATGCCACGCATGCTTGATATCAGACAACACTGGCGGCGTTAAAATTTCCGGCATTTCGGCAAACGCCTCGGTGTACATATTGGCAAAACGTTCGCGCAGGGCAATAAAATTATCCAGCTTTTCTAATTGGTGGAGACCTAACGCCGCCGCCATATCAGTCATATTATATTTATAGCCTGGCGCAACCACTTCGTAATACCAGGAACCCTTTTCTGTGTAACGCGCCCAGGCGTCACGGCTGATGCCATGCAAACTGAGCCTATTCACAGTAGCCGCCAGTTCAGTATCGTTAGTTGTCAACATGCCGCCTTCACCAGTTGTCATGTTTTTGGTGGCATAAAAGCTAAAGGCTGTCATATCAGCTATTGTGCCAATGCGGCGGCCTTTGTATTCTGCGCCAATCGCATGGGCGGCATCTTCAATCACAACCAAATTGTGGCGGCGGGCAATTTCCATAATTTCATCCATGCGGCACGGCTGCCCAGCCATATGTACGGGGATGATGGCGCGGGTGCGAGGCGTGATTTTGGCCTCAATTTGAGCCGGATCAATGTTGAAATCTTCCATGCGAATATCCGCTAACACGGGTTTGGCCCGTTGATGGACGATGACATTGGCGGTGGCGCAAAAAGTAAGCGGGGTTGTGATGACTTCATCGCCTTCGCCAATACCGGCCGCTACCAGCGCCAAATGCAAGGCGGCGGTGCAAGAATTGACAGCGACTGCTTCCGCGCTGCCAACATAATCACGAAAGCGCGCCTGAAACTCTTTTGTTTTAGGCCCAACACTCAACCATCCCGAATGCAAGGTGTCAATAACTTCCTGAATCTCCTCGTCGCCCAAATCGGGTATAGCAAATGGTAAAAAAGTATCGCGGACTTGTGTCTCTTGTGTCTTAAGCATGTCTATCTCCCTATATGGTCATAAAAACGGTTGAGTAAGCGTTCAGTTACACAGAAATTCACAGAGAACTCACGGAGATTCACAGGGAAAAAAGAGAAAAACTCCCTATTCTCAGTGCAACTCTACACATTCTCGGTGCAATCTGTGTTCCATCTGAACGAATACATGGTTGATTTACCTCGTTATAAAAACTAAGTAATCGTCTAAAATTTACTTACTGATAGACGCTCACTAAACTTTTGCCAGGGCTTCTGCAGGCACTGGTTCTAACAGTGAATTTGGATTGACAGACATCCTGGCCTGCAATAAGCGACGATATTCGATATCTGTACGCCAGAAGAAGATGCGTTCATCAAAGGTATTCAGAGCATGAATACGCGCCTGCCGCCCCAGTTTTTCCCTGAGCTGTGGGTCATCAAGGAGGCGGCGCACGGCTTTAGCTAACGCGGGCGGATTTCTTACGGGAACCAGATACCCGGTTTCGCCATCCACAACGGCCTCGTTACATCCCCGGACATCGGTGGCTACGGCCGGCGTAGCCATAGCTGCGGTTTCCATTAAGCAGCGGGGAACGCCTTCGAACCCATGCGATGGGTACATGACAATATCCATTAGAGCCAGCATTTCAGGAATATCTTTGCGGAACCCTAATAATTTTACTTGATCGGCCATGTCGTACTGGGCGATTAGTTCCTCAGGGTTGACATTGGACGGTTTGTTTTTAGGAGCCGTGCCCATGATGAGGTAACGGGCCTCTGTAATACCCTGGTCTTTTAATATGCGCGCCGCTTCGATGAATTCTGCGATGCCTTTTTCGCGCACCAGGCGGCTGACAATGCCGATGACGGGTTGATCGGGGCGGATGTCTAGTTCTGCCCGCAGCGCATCTACTTTTTCGGCAGGAACTTTGTCGGGGTCAAATCGCCGTACATCAATGCCGTTCCCCAGAAAGCTGATTTTTTCTGGCGGGCAAATGCCTTCGCGGATACACGTTTGAATATCGGCCCTGTTTTGGGACATGAATGAATGATGCAGCGCGCCGATGGCTTTGGCTGTGTATTTGAACATCTGGTATTGGGCTTTGGGCAGTGAGGGGTGCAGATACAGGCCATGAACGGTATGGATGATTACTGGCGCGCGAACAATTTGGGCGGCTAATCCGCCTAAAAGGCTCGGTTTTACGGTGTGGGTGTGGATGATGTCGAATTGTTCTTGCTTGAAGTAGCGAACTAGCTTTGCCAATGATTTCAAATCGGCAAATGGGGTGATGCGGGGTTCAAAGGGGATGATCTTGACGAAGTAATCTTCCATGATCATGGAATCTTTGGTTAACCAGCGTCCGGGGTGGCAGATGATGGATACGTCGTAACCTTGTGCGCGTTGGTAGCGCACGTAGTTACCGATGTGAATGGGTAAGGTGACGTCCAGGTTAGCTAAATGAACAACTTTTATTCTTTTCATGAATGCGCAACCTCCAAAGAAGAGCGGTTTGATTGCAAGCGGACGGCCGTCTCCGGCGATTTTTGCCCGACCTCTGCCCACAATAGTTTGTAATGAATGTAGATGAATGCGTAAAAGAGCCAGACGGCGCGCCCGTGGGATATTTCGTGGACGCTGGCCATGATGGAGAGGCCTATTAGCCCGGCTGTAAAAGCGCCTGTTCCCAGGTGATGGCGCCATTTAGTGCCATCTCTAGCGGCTAATACAAGCCAATAAAACAGTTCTCCTAATAATAGGATGAGGCCAATGAATCCTATTTGGCCGCGTTCTGTGTAGAAGGCGAGGTAATCATTGTGCAAGCTGATGCCTGTGATGGAGGATGTGACGTTGGGGCCGATGCCATATGGATGCGCTTTGGATAGATCGGTACCGTTGGTCCACAGGATTAACCGTTTCTCGAGTTTGTGTCCGGCGCGGCTAAAGGCGACGAATGCGCTCTCATCCCGGGATGAACTCATGGCTGAGGAAATTGTGGGGGCGCTGAGGAGCACGGCCGTTCCCACAATAATCCCCGCTCCCAATCCCAACAACACAGTACGCCCTCTTCGATGCGCCCAAAAGAGGATGGCGATGAGCAACCCCAGGCCCAGGCCGCCGAGAGCGCTGTTTGACCCGGTAGAAAAGATACCGCCCAACATCAACGCCAGAAGTGTGTACCGAATCCAACGATTCCGAGGATAAGGCATTGCCAGCAAAATGAAGAAGGAGATGAGCATGTACCCGCCGGCGGCGTTGGTGTTGAGGAAGGTGCCAACGGCGCGGCCGATACTGGACAAGTAGGATTCATCAGCGCCCAGGATGTCGGCCTTGCCGCCAATGGGGAAAAGCGGGATGCGGAAACCAAACCGCTGCATCAAGAGCATGACCGATTCGATCACGCCGACGATAACCCAAACTCTGAGTAATTTGTAAAAAGTTTCTCGATCTTTGATGACGTTGACGACCGTCCAAAACATGATGAGCAGGTAAATCTCTTGGGCGACGGCAATCAGCCCTTGAATGATGGCAATGCCCGTGAGCAGCCCGATAAAACCACCAATAAAGATAACCCACCAGGGGAAAATAAGCGGGAAAGAGATGCGCGTTCGGGCACGCCAAAAGGCGGGCCAGGAAACGATGATAAAACCTATCAGAAAAAAGTCAGCCGGCCCCAGACCAGCAACCTTCCATTTCTCGATGGGTAATAATATGATGCTCGCAACAGCAAGCGCATAACCTAATTTACCAGATACCACAGTCGTCTTTCCTCATTAAAAGCAGGGACATTTCGTGAAATGCCCTACGCGAAACGTCTCTGTATGTTAGAGATACCCCAACTCTTGCAATCGTTGGGTAAGCGCCTCATCTATGTGCGTTTCCAGCTCGCCAAAATCGGCCATTTCAAAGGTAGCCATCCAATCGGCCAATTTATCGAGCATTTCTTGCAATTTTTCAGGGTCACGTTCGGCGAGGTTTTCGTTTTCGCCCAGGTCTTCGGCCAGGTTGAACAGTTCATGACGGCCGTCAGAGCCCCATATCAGCTTGTAACCTGGCCCATTGCCATTAACCTCCCGCAAAGCGCGCATGTGCCGTTCCATCGGCGTCGTATCAAAATGCGGCACAACGCGGCGGAAACGTTTCAAACTGGGAGCCAGCCGTTCTGACACCGTGAAGGGGCGCGGATTGGCCCGTACTTTTTCCGGCAGCAAGCTGCGGCCCAGCATATGATTAGGAATTTTCTCTTTATCAAGATTTAGCAGTTCAATCAAGGTGGGGAAGACATCCACATTTTGCACCGCCTCTTTGACCCGTTCACCGCCAGAAAAATACTCTGGATGGTGGACGATGAACGGCACATGCAGCACATCTTCATACACAGAAAAGCCGTGACCGATGAGTTGATGCTCAGTTAACTGCTCGCCATGATCAGCCAGAATAATGAGGATGGTATTATCTAAATAGCCGCCTTGTTTCATCATATCAAAAATTTTGCCCATTTGATGATCCAGGAAGGAAATTTCGCCGTCATAGAAATCCATCATCATTTGGCTGTCTTCTTCAGATAATTCCAGTTCACCGGCCATGTATTTGTGCCCGTCAGGCGCATAAAGACGGGGCGGACGGCGTTTGCCCTCGATCCAGGAATGCTGCGGATGGTGAAACCAGGGCCAATGCGGGTCGCCAAAGTGCATCACGGCAAAATAAGGTTTATCTTTTTGGTACTGGGTGTTAAACCAACGGCGTACATCCTGACTTACTGTGTAGGTGTATTTACCATGTTTCGGCCCTAACAGATACCATTTACCCAATCGCCACAGTTTTTCAATTTTCGTCGTTTTCTTGAATATCTTACGCATCCAGGGAACGCCGCCCACGTAGCTGGTGGCGTGTTCAAAACCTCGCGCCAGGCCAAAGGTTTTGCTTACCCATTCCACTGTGGCAAAAAGGGTTGTTTGATAGCCCTCGTTGGACAATACTTCGGCTATCGTGGCGTGGTCGCGCTCAAGGAATTGATGACGGAAGTTTGTCCCATGCTGGGAGCCATACAAACCGGTGAATAAGGATGACATGGATGGCAGTGTCCAGGATGCGGAGGAAATACATTGCTCATACAAAACGCCTTGGGAAGCGATCTCATCAATCACGGGTGTGGTTTTGCGTTCGTAGCCATAGCAGGAGAAGTTTCTGGCGCGGGCGGCATCCATAACAACAATCAGGACGTTGGGGCGGTTGTTTTCTGGGTTCGAATTCATTATTTACCTCGTTTTCTTTTTCAGGTTCTCATTATCTCGCGTGAAGGCAGGTTGTTCTGCTTCACCTTGTTTTCTACAGAGCGCGTAACTACTCAGCCTCAGAGGTGACAGTCACTTACTAAACATCGTGGACTTGGCTAACACCTCTGGAAAAAGTGACTGTCACCTGAGTAGAGTTACCAGAGCGCGAACGAATCCACTTGGGCAGATTTTCATGGCGTGTGAATGCCCATTGATCGGGGGAGGCCTGAATGTATTGTTCCAACCGCTCTAAATAGGCCCGCATGTCGGCGGCCATCGCTTCATAACTGTTATCCGGCTGTAATGTCAGTGGTTCTTCAATAATCACAATGAGTTTTGAGCCTTCGCGCACGGCAAATGTAGGCAGCACAGGCGCGTTGAATGCTTTGGGCAGCCGAATGGGGCCGGAGCGGAAGGGCGCTTCGCCCCAAAGGAAGGGGACTGTTACTAAATGATGCTCGTTGGCTACGTCTTTTTCGGTGAGGTGCATATCGCCTTGTATCCAAAGGGCTTCGTTGCGTTGCAGGGTTTTTAGCATTTTTCGGTCTGGAACCAGGCCGCGCGTTAAAAAGGGCAGGTGGGCGCGGGGTTCTTCGCGCAAGGGGTGTACTAAGTTGCGGTAGACCCAACTGCCGTCGGGTTCGTCTTGGCCGGCTGGTATGCCTTCGCGTCCGGTAACGGCCGTTACCGGAACACCATGAGCTACTAAAGCCGCAATCAGCACATACCCATGCGTGCCAATGTGAGCGCTCAATAACACCGCGCCCCGTCCCTGGGCGCGCGCCGCTTCCAAATGCTCCAGCCCGCGCACCTCAGTCATCTCTCGTATCTGCTCATGCGAAAGCTGCGGCAAAATACTGGGGACAATGAATGCCCACACATGGGCGTCATGATGAAGGCGGTTAAACCGTTCCAATTCAGCTTCGCTGTAACGGTCGCCAACCATCATGCGGAGGTTCTGCATTGTTCGTTCTCGTTCAGACGGCGACAGCGCCAACCAGATGCGGGAACACAAACGAGACACGCGCAGCGCATTCTTTATCCGGAATGTGGGCGAGAAGAGACGCAAGGTCTTGGCGACGGCCCAATAGGCAAGGAATCCGGCGTCCTTTGCTTCAACTAAACTTGTTTTCTTACTCTGTTCTTTAGTCATATCAAATGCTTGTTGTAGGGGCGTTTCGCGAAACGTCCCTACACGGGAATGTCTCTACAAAACGTCATAGCCATAGCGGGAAGCTAAAGGCCAGGAAAAGGAAGCCAACAATCGGGCATATTGGGGCAGGGCTGTCTTCCATTCCTCGTCAACTTTAATGTGGATTGGCCCCTGACGGCGCATTCGATTGCCGCCAACACCATGCCCTGAGGGAAACGGCCGTTCCGCCGCCATTTGCTCAATCACCATATCCATATCCAACCCTAAAAAGCCGCCCAAATCCTTCAGCGTTTGGGCCGGATCGGCCGTAAAATCTTCATAACGAACCCGAATCAGGCGGGTATTCGCAATCTGATCCCGATGAACAGAAGCGTGAGTCATATTCCAGCCAACCAATGCTCTCAACACGCCGCCCCGAAACGTTCCTTTTTGATTCGCTTCCAGCAATCGGTTAGAACCGCGCATAGCCGACCACATCAATGCACGCGGATCGCGTACAAGATGAATGACAAACAACTCAAACCCAGCCCACTTTGACAGCGACGAAATCCGGCGGGCCACAGGGCGTGAACTTTTAGACGAATCCACAATCACCTGCCGGCCGCTGAGGTCGCTGATGGCTTGCATCATCGCCTGCCAGAGGCTGGCATAACGTTGGCGATCGTGGGTACGGCTGCGCAGCGGCGCCCGCCAGGGAGCCGAGGAAGCCTCAACACGACGACTAATCGCCTCGCCCATCTGCGGCGTTAAATCGGGGAAAACGTGCTTCAATCGCTCGATAACTTCACCCCAAAATGCACATTCCGGATACAGTTCGCCGCAACTGCACCGATTTCCCCGGCCCCATTCCAGAAAAAAGCTGCCCAGCTCACCTGTGCCAAAAGTCGCCGCGTGGCTGCTGAGGAGTACATCCAGCAGCGTCGAACCGCTGCGTCCGGTTCCGGCAATATAAATAATTCGGGGAAGCGTATTGTTTGACATCATGATTTATTTCGTTACGGCGGGCATAGGCATAATCAACTTCCTCAAACCCGCAGGAATTATCTTCTGCATGCGCGTGACTTTGAGGAATAGTTCCATTTCGGCCGGGCTAAAGGTGCGTAACAGCAGGTTAGCAATGCCGTAAACCACAGCGCCCAGGGGAATCAGGATAAGGACAGACCAGTTATGCAGGGAGAATAAGAGAGCGCCCATAATGAGCGAAGCAATGATGGGGCGTACAAACGCCTGCGCTTTTATCGGATTGCGCAGGGAGGAAAGGATAAAGATGTACAGCAAGATGAAGTAGCCGATTTCTGTAGCGACGCTGCTAATGGAGGCGCCCATGAAGCTGTAACGGGGAATGAGGATGAGGTTTAGACCGATATTGAAGAAGGCGAGAACGGCCGTAGCCACCGATCGCCGCCCTTCCCGATTAATCGCCACCAACGTAACCCCAAACGTATGGTTAACAAAACGAAACAACAGCACCAACGACATAACCTGAAAAGCCAAAATCGAAGGAACAAACGCTTCCCCATACAAGAAAAGAATAATCTTATCCCCGACAATCCAGCAAGCCGTCATAATCGGCAGCGCCAACACCGTCTGATACTTCACCAGCCGCTCAACATATTTACCCACCGCGCGCCCAATCTTGGGGTATTCATTAGCCATCAAGGCCAAAATCGGGATATTGATCATCCGTGCCAGCACATTCAGCCGATAAAACAATGTACTGGCAACCTCATAATAGCCAACCGCCACATTGCCCTTCATATAAGACAACAGCAGAATGTCAACCCGCGCAAAAACAGGCGACAGGGCGATATTGAGACCAAACGGCAGCGTTTTACGGCTAAGATATTTCATCATATCCCAATCAAAACCGAGGCGGGGCATTTTGCCCCACAACCGCCGGTAAATTTGCCCGCTGGCAATCAGGCTGATAAAGCGAGAGGCGATGTAGACAACAAAAATCCACAAGAATGGCAGTTTTAACGCCAATACGATGACGCCTATCACCAAAAAGGCGATTTCTTGAATAACAATCGCCAAAGCGCCCAATTCCATCCGCTCATAACCGGAAAAGGCAGAAAGGAATAAGTTGCCCAACGTGTCTAAAACCAGCGCGACGCCAACCAGATAAACGGCCGTTAAAATTTGACCGTCGTACCCCAGCAAATCGGCCGTGACCCCCATCGCCGCGACACTCACGCCGCCCAAAAACAGGCAAAGCGTCAGCGCATTTTCCACATATTTGTGAACCATGTCGCGCTTTTGGGAGATTTCACGCATCAGCAAAACGATCAGCCCCATATTGTTAAGAAAACTGAACGTCAGCGTATAGGTCATGACAAAAGAAAAATCACCCACCTGCTCAACGCCCTGCCAACGAGCAATCACTACCACAATGAGAAATTTAGAAACAAAGATAGCCGCAAACCGCGCCAATTGAGCCACGCTGTTCTTGGCAACCCGCTTCGCTGTTTTTTCAGTTTTGGTAGAGTTAAGGCTTTCTGTCATTTAGACCTATCCTAATACAGGCATTTCCATAAAACGATTTGGTAATGGGTGCATTCCAAATGAGTTGAGAAAAGTGCGTGTTTCGGGAATTGGAATTCCCGAAACGTTGAGCCAAGTATCGGGAATTCCAATTCCCGATACATCAACTGAGAT
>JANTHP010000122.1 GCA_024762395.1 Anaerolineae bacterium
CGGCGATGTCGTCCATCGTCGTCAGGCGGTACCCTTTTTGGCTAAAGCAGGTGATGGCGGCTTCGTAAATCTGCTGCTTGCGCTCGACGGAAACGTCTGGTTTGGGGGACATGGGTCAGCCTTTTTGAGACTGGAGATTGGAGACTGGAGACTCTTTTCGGTCTCCAATCTCCAGTCTCTAATCTCTAACTCTTAATCTTCCGCAAAACCCACAACATAACGGCCGCAAAGCCAATCGCGTCTCCGGCGCTGCCGGCGAGGCGCAGCCAACCGGTCAAACCGATTACGGGCGATAAAAATTGGTAGGCGATATAGGCCCAAATCAGGCCAACGACGGTTCCTACGCCAATATCCACAGCCAACCCATAGGGCGGTTCGCTGTTGAACGCTTTGGGCAGGAGCCAGGTGATTAACACGCTGCCGACAAAGGTGATGAGTAAGACAATGAACATGATTTTCTCCTCATTTATTATTGACTGACCAGTCAGTATGGTATTAATATACGACTAATGTTGGGGGTTGTCAAGGGGGAAAACAGCAAGATTCTTTAGGAATTTGCAGGAGATGGGCCGCGGGTGGTGTGTCCAGAGATGAACACTTACAGACTCCCTAAATCAACTCATGAATCCGAGCAACGGCCGTTCCCGTATCCCCGCCATCTACCACCAAACTAATACTGCACTCCGATGAACCCTGGGCAATGGCAATAATGTTGACGCCGTGCTTGCCCAAGGCGCTGAACAGCCGTCCGGCAATCCCCGGCGTGTGGCGCATCCCCACGCCCACCACCGTGATAATCGAAATGTCATGCTGCGCCCAGATGCGGTCAATGTCCCGCCGCGCCAACTCCTCGTCAAACTCCGCTTCCAGCGCGGCGATGACCGCATCGGCAGCGGCGTCCGGCGTGGAGAAGCAGATGGACTGCTCCGACGACGCCTGGCTGATGAGCAGGACGCTCACGTCGCTGCGAGCTACCGCGCCAAAGGTGCGGGCAGCGATGCCGGGAATGCCAATCATCCCCGTCCCTTCCACCGTGATGAGGCTCAAATCTTTGATGGCCGTCACCGCTTTGACGCCGCCGTTGACCGCCTCATTGTCGGGCACGATGACCGTGCCGGGATGGGCAGGGTTGAAGGTATTTTTGATGCGCAAGGGGATGCCGTTTTCGACGCACGGCCGTATCGTCTTGGGATGCAGCACTTTGGCCCCGTAATAAGCCAGTTCCGACACTTCGCGGAAGGTGAGGCGGGGAATGTTGCGGGCGTCGGGGACAAGGCGCGGGTCGGTGGTCATCACGCCGTTCACATCCGTCCAAATCCACACTTCGCTGGCATGTAATGCCTGCCCCAGGATGGCGGCGCTGAAATCGGAGCCGCCGCGCCCCAGCGTCGTCGTGATGCCGTCCTCAGTAGAGCCGATGAAGCCGGTGATGATGGGTAAAACGCCTTGTTCGAGCAACGGCCGTACTCGTTCCTCAACCTTCATCGTCGTCAAATCCATTAACGGGGAAGCTGCCTGGAAATTATCGTCGGTCACGACCAATTCGGTGGCGTCAATCGCTTCTGCCGGACGGCCGATTTGGCGCAGGTAGGCCGCCAAAATGCGCACGCTCATCTGCTCGCCCATGCCACTGATGGCGTCGAGGGCGCGGGGTGTCAGTTCACCTAAAATATGCACGGCTTGACATAAACGTCGGAATCGGTCAATGAAACGGCCGTTTTCCGCCAAAATCGCATCCCGTTCCGCGCCCGGTTCCAGCAGACCCTCAATCGCCTCAACATGAATTTGGCGCATTTGGGCGGCCAATTGTTTGTACGTCTCGCCGTCGCCAGCAACGGCCGTATGTGCCCCATTGAGCAGCAAGTCGGTTACCTTAACCGGCTTGGACCCCATGCCGGAGGCGACGACCACCACCTGCCCCCACTCCTGCTGCGCTTGTTGGATGAGGACGGCCGTTTCCCGCATCGCCCCCGCGCTCCCAACCGATGTACCGCCGAATTTCATTACCAGTGTCATGTCAACTTCCTTCGTCAGATAGCTAGAGTGTAGAACTAGAGCTAAAGGTATGTGTTCTTCCTCTAGCTCTAGCTCAATCCTCTAGCTCTAAACCTGCGCCAACGCCTGCTCTAAATCCGCCAGTATATCCGCCGTATCCTCAATGCCAATAGCAAATCTAACCAAATTATCCTTGATGCCAATTGTCAATCTTTCCTCAGAAGAAAGCTCATAATAGGACATGATAGCCGGCTGGATGATTAAACTTTCCACGCCGCCCAGGCTGGGGGCGATGTAGGGAATCGTCATCGCATCTACCAGCCGGGAAGTGGTGTCAACGGGGGCTTCGCCGGGGAGCGGGGCCACTTCAAAACTCACCACGCCGCCAAAACCGCTCATCTGCCTCCGGGCAATGGCATAATCGGGATGGGAAGGCACGCCGGGATACCAAACGCGCTCAATTTTGGGATGGCTGTCCAAAAATTCGGCCACCGCCTGCGCCGTTTGGTTTTGCTGGGCCACACGCAGAGCCAATGTTTTCAATCCGCGCTCCAACAAAAAGGCAGCGTGCGGGTCAATAACGCCGCCCAACACGCCCTGGCTTTGGCGTAAAGCGCCGATCAATTCAACCTTGCCCACGACAGCGCCGGCCAGCAGGTCGTTGTTGCCGCTGAAGTATTTGGTGGCGCTGTGGACGACCAAATCAATGCCCCAATCCAGCGGTTTTTGGTTGATGGGGGTGGCAAAGGTGGCGTCAATCATGGTTTTGACGCCGTGTTTTTGAGCGATGGCGGCTAACTGCTCCAAATCAGCGATGCGCAAGTAAGGATTGGTCGGGCTTTCGCTGATGATGATGCGCGTGTTAGGCTGGATAGCTGCTTCCAACGCCGCCGCATCACCCATCGGAACCTGCGTGCTTTCGATGCCCAATCGCTTTAGAAACACATTGCCGAAATGGCGGGTCTTGTGGTAGCAGTCGTCGGTGAAGATGATGTGGCTGCCGGTGGGCAGAATGGAAAGCAAGACGTGGGTGATGGCGTTCATCCCGCTGGGGAACAGGATGGCGTCGTCGCCGTTTTCCAGGGCGGCGATGCGCTTTTCGACGGCGCGGACGGTGGGGTTGCCGTAACGGCCGTATTCCCCCCTCCCCTCTGCCTGTCCCCACAGTTTGGCTTCTTTGAAGGCGCGTAAATCGGCCGTATTTTCAAATGTATAAGCCGCTGTCTGCATGATGGGGGTGGTGAGCGAGTTATGGGCGCGGGGTTGACGGCCGTCTACCTGACCATGAACGGATTGGGTGGAGGAGCCGAACGGCCGTTTCTGCCATGCTGTTAAATTTATAATTTCCTGCGTATCTGCCAAGTCAAACATAATTCACCTCAATAAAAATGCCTCTCCCGAAAGATTCAGAAGAGGCATACCTGTTTGCTGGCGATACCACCGCTCATCTTCCAGAAGAAAAACTTCTGTCGGAATTAGCACCTGCTCAGTCAGCTAAACAACTGAGTGGTTGCTGAGGCTTCATCGGGCCGATCCCTCCGCCTCTCTTGATAAGAAGTGGGCGATTGCGCGGGCTGCGCAGCCGCCGATA
This sequence comes from Anaerolineae bacterium, assembly GCA_024762395.1. Lineage (GTDB taxonomy): Bacteria > Chloroflexota > Anaerolineae > Promineifilales > Promineifilaceae > JACKCC01. The sequence goes on from JANTHP010000122.1 coordinate 3,587, forward strand.
TTCAATTGTTAGCCAGCAGGTTAGCAGATGGCGCGACAAATGTCAAATCGAAAATGCAACAGCTAAAGATTGTTGTGTTAAAATGGGACAATTTGACGAAAATGGAGGCATTTATTTGAACATTTTGAAATCGGGGACGGTAACGACGCCGCGCGGGTTTATGGCCGCCGCCGCTGCCGCTCACATTAAATACGCCGACAAAAAAGATTTAACCTTGATCGTAAGTGAAAATGAGTGCGCGGCTGCGGCCGTTTTCACCCAAAATCAGGTTGCCGCCGCGCCCGTCATCGCAGGCAAAGAGACGATGCAAGCTCACAGCGGCCACATCCGCGCGATTGTGGCTAATGCGGGCAATGCCAACGCCAGCACCGGCCGGCCCGGCCTGGAAAACGCGCGCGCCACGCAAAAAATGGTCGCCGACAGCCTCAACATCCAGCCGGAACAGGTTTTGCCCCTCTCCACCGGCGTGATTGGCGTGCAACTGCCGATGGACCGTATGCAGGCGGGCATTGAAACGGCAGCGGGACGCCTTTCGGCAGATGGCGGGCTGGAGGCGGCGCAAGCCATTATGACGACGGATACGCACCCCAAGCATTTGGCCGCACAGGTGGAACTATCTGGCAACACGGTAACGATTGGGGGGATGGCGAAAGGGTCGGGAATGATTCACCCCAATATGGCAACGATGCTAGGCGTATTGACGACGGATGCTCAGGTTGAGGCGAATTTGTTGGACGAAATGCTGCGAACGGCCGTTTCCCATTCCTTCAACCGCATTTCCGTGGACGGCGACACCAGCACCAACGATACCGTCATCCTGCTGGCAAACGGGGCCAGCGGCGTCACCATCACCAAAGCGGAGAACATAGCCGTCTTTCAGGATGCGTTGACTTACATTTGCACGAAATTAGCGCACATGATTGTGCGCGACGGCGAAGGGGCGACAAAATTCGTTGAGATTCAAGTGACAGGTACAAAAACAGAAGCCGACGCCCACGCCATCGCCAACACCATCGCCACATCGCCGTTGGTGAAGACGGCATTTGCCGGCAGCGACGCTAATTGGGGGCGCATTTTGGCCGCCGCCGGACGCGCGGGCATCGCTTTTGATCAAAATCAAGCCGCATTGTGGATTGGCGGTGCGGCGCCGGATGAATTGCAATTGGTCGCCAACGGCACGCCGACAAATTATGAAGAGGCGGACGCCGCCGCCATTTTTGCCCGGCCCGAATTCAAAATCCGGCTGGACATTGGCGCGGGCGACGCGGCAACCATCGTGTGGACGACGGATTTGACGCACAAGTACGTAAGCATTAACGCGGATTACCGCAGCTAGTACCAGTAAACAGAAGTCAGTAAACAGTTTTCAGTGGGCACTTTCCAGAGGTAGACCGTCCTGATAACTGTTTACAGATTACTGAACACTGATACTAGGAGTTTGTCGGAGAAAGAATAATGGGACATGGATCTCACGGATAGACACAGATTTGGGATTGTTTTGGGCCTTAACATCCATGTTTATCTGTGTTTATCTGTGTTTATCCGTGTCCTACCAAAGTTTTTTGAGTGCACGATGAACGACAGACCTACCCAACCATTACCACGCCATGTGGAAGAAGCGTCGCTTAACGCCTGGCCGGCGCTCAGCACCTATTTGTTTGACGGCTGGCTGGCGCGATTTGCCAATGGGTACACCAAACGAGCTAATTCAGTCACGCCGTTGTACCCTGGCGTGATGGATTTGGATGCAAAGATTGAGGCTTGTGAAAAGCTGTATCGTAATCAGGGTTTGCCGCCGATTTTTCGGCTGCCGGCGTTCGTGGATGATGGGGAGGTAGACGGCCGTCTCGCCGCCCGCGGTTACCAAAGAATTGACACAACCAGCGTCGAAACCCTTGATTTGAGCTTTTGCTTTGCCCAATCATCTGAGCGAGCCTACATCTTACCCGGTCATTCCGGGATGGAATCCTGGTTAAGCTCATTTCACAGGCTGTCCGGCGATAACCCGCACCGCGCCGACGCCGAAACGCACCAACAGATGCTTAACAACATCATCGGTGAAAAATGCTTCATGGTCTTGATGGTTGATGGTGAAGTGGTCGCTTGCGGGCTGGCGGTTGCCAACAGTGACCATGTGGGCATTTTTGACGCTATTGTGGCTGAAGAACATCGTCGCCAGGGGTACGGCACAGAATTGATGGAAAGTTTGCTAGATTGGGCCGTCAATCAACATGCCAGTCATGCGTATTTGCAAGTGATGGCTGCCAACACGCCCGCCATCAATTTATACGACAAGTTGAAGTTTAAGGAATTGTACCGGTATTGGTATCGAACGTCGCAGCGCGATTTGGTAAAGGGTGCATTTCAAATGAGTTGACCCAAAGTGACTGTCACGGGGCGAGCGGCCTTAGTCAACTCAAGATCATGCGCCCCGTGACAGTCACTTCAACTGCATGATACCTCATCGAGTTACCAACTCGATTTACGAAGGAACACGATTATGGGTTTGGAATTATTAAGTACAATCATCGTAGTGTGGGGAGCGATTATTCTTTTTGGTACGGTGTTTAAGCTGGATTTTTATTGGGAGACGGAGCGCATTCAACACAGCCGTAAATGGTTTGGCGAGAAACGGGCGGCTGTTTTGCACAGCAGTGTGGGTATTTTGATGATTGTTTTGGGATTGTGGGTGATTTTGGGATAGGGTGCGAGTGGCAAGTAGCGAGTTTGCAAGTGAGAAATACTCGCAAACTCGCCACTCGCATACCCGCAAACTGGAGAAATAATGAGTAAACTTTGGGGCGGCCGTTTCGCCAAAAAAACGGATTCTTTGGTGCATCAATTTAATGCCAGCATCGGTTTTGATGCGCGGCTGTATGACGAGGATATTACGGGCAGCATTGCCTGGGCGCAGGGGTTGGTTGGGGCCGGCGTGTTGGCTGAACAGGAAGCGTCAGCGATTGCTGCCGGATTGGAGCAGGTACGGGCGGAGTTTGCGACGGGTGCGTTTGCGTTTACGCCGGATGATGAGGATGTGCATACGGCCGTTGAGCGGCGCATGACTGAAATTGTAGGGCCGGTCGGAGGCAAGCTGCACACCGGACGCAGCCGCAACGACCAGGTCGCCACCGATTTCCGGCTGTGGGTGATGCGGGCCTGTGACGAGATGCAAGTATGGCTGGCTAATTTGCAGCAAGCGTTAATTGAAAGCGCCGAGGCGAATTTGAATTTGCCCCTGCCGGGATACACGCATTTGCAGCACGCCCAGCCTGTCACCTGGGGGCATTGGGCGTTGTCTCATTTTTGGCCGTTGACGCGGGATGCGAAGCGGTTTACGCAAGTGTGGGAGCAGGCAAGCGTCTTGCCGCTGGGTTCGGCGGCGCTGGCGGGGACGGCGTTCCCGGTGGATCGGGAATTTTTGGCGTGGGCGCTGGGGTTTACGGCCGTTTCTCCCAACAGCCTCGATGCGGTATCCGACCGGGACTTTGCCGCCGACTTTTTGTATGCGGCGGCGATGACCGGACTGCATCTCAGCCGCTTGTCGGAGCAGTTGATTTTGTACAGCAGCAGCGAGTTTGGCTTTGTGCGGCTGGATGATGGCTACAGCACCGGCTCCAGCCTGATGCCGCAAAAGAAGAACCCGGACACATTGGAACTAACACGGGGGAAAAGCGGCCGTCTCATCGGCAATCTGATGGGGCTGCTGTCAACGCTCAAGGGGCTGCCTTCTACGTATGATAAAGATTTGCAAGAGGATAAAGAACCGATTTTTGACGCTTTTGACACGTTGGGGCTGGCTTTACCGGTGATGGCAGGCCTCATCCGCACGCTGCAACTGCGCCCGGAGCGCATGGCGGCACAGTTGGAATCATCTCTGCTGGCGACGGATTTGGCCGATTATCTGGTAAAAAAGGGGATGCCGTTCCGGCAGGCGCATGGCGTAGTAGGCCGGGCAGTGCAGTTGGCGGAGGAGAAGGGGGTGGATTTAACGGCCGTTTCCCTACCCGAACTACAATCCATTAGTGAATTATTTGGGGAAGATGTAACGGCCGTTTTCCAAATCACAACAGCGCTTGCCAACCGTTCAGTCAGCGGCGGCACAGCGCCTGACGCATTAAAATCACAACTTCAACAAGCAAAAAACGTAACTGCTAAGCCTCAGAGGTGACAGTCACTTAATCCTACAGTTCGCACGTTAAAAATTCGCGCCGTCTGTTACGGTACGGCGGACGGCTTCCCCACAACCGATTGAATACTTTCAAGCAGATTCTTGATCCGAACCGGTTTTGTCAAATATAAATTAGCGCCCGCATCCAGTCCGGCCTGGATAGCAGATTGTGTTGTTTTGGCGCTAAGTATGACGATGGGTAAATCGGCCGTTTCGGCATCGGCGCGCAATCGTTTGCAAACCGTCAGCCCATCCACCCCCGGCATCATCACATCCAAAAGCATCACATCCGGCTTATGTGCTTGTACCTTTTCCAATGCCGTCATACCGTCTTCAGCTTCGTCAATTTCAAACCCGCTTCCCTTCAACATCAATCGCAGCAGGTTACGGGTCATTGGTTCATCATCTACAATCAAAATAGACCTTGTCATGTGTCCTGTTTTCAACCCTTTTCTACAATATATTCCTCTTCCTAATTGATTGGACCCATCTCCCCTAGCCTACCATAAGCATTTACCGCTTGTTAGATGACACATGTCCTAATTTGACACAGAATAATTACAAATCATCTTAAGCCATTTCGTAATGTTGTTTAACTAAAATTTTGAAGGAAAAAAACAACGTCCAAGCAGCATTTTCCCCACACAAACCATGCAGTCTTATAGATTTATTGCTTTCCTGCTCCCAGGATTTCATCGCCTGGTATAAAAGGGAAAGCATAATTGCTGTTCCAAAATCAGGTTGTCGGAGTCAAGTCAAGATACCATGAGCCCCAAAAAAGTCCTTATCATTGATGATGAATTTCCAGTTCGCTATTTAGTCGAGCATCAATTAAAACGGAATGGATTTGAAGCCATCTCAGCTAAAGATGGGCCAAGCGGCATCCAGGCTGCTTACGCTCACAAACCCGACTTAATTGTCCTTGACATCATGATGCCCAAAATGAACGGATTTGAAGTGTGCCAGGAAATCCGAAATACACCAGCTATCGCCGCCACGCCGGTTATTTTTTTGACCGCCTGTATGACCCGAAAGCATAAGCTGCGCGCTTTTGAAATTGGGGCTGACGATTATCTGGTAAAACCATTTCAGCCGGATGAACTATTGGCCCACATTACGGCCATTTTACGCCAAACTGGCGGCTCTAAAGCAAACGAACAAGAAGAAAAACCACCCAAAGGTAAAGTTATCTCGCTGTTTAGTCCCAAGGGGGGCGTAGGCACAACAACGCTGGCTGTCCAACTTAGTGAGGCTGTGGTCATTCGGGAAGGCAGGCCTGTTTTGTTAATTGATCTTGATCTGCCTCTTGGCGGTGTGGCCCCAATGCTAAACCTCTACGGACAACGCCACATTATTGATTTACTCAATCGCCCCCCAGGTGAAATGAGTTTGCCGCTGATTAAGCAGTATGCACAACGGCAGCGCAGCAACCTTCTTGTCATCCCAACGCCAACGGAAATGCCAGAGGCAGCGCTTCCCTCCATGTCTGCCAGTTTAAAACCGCTGCTTCATGCAATGAGTGATGCAGGCTATCAGGTTGTGTTGGATTTAGGGTCTACGTTGACTGATTTGACGGTTGAGGGGCTGCGGCAGTCTGACCTGGTTTATGTTGTTACTTCCGGCCAACCGGTAGCGAATAAGCTGCATAATGCGTTTATGGCGTTGGCTCCAAAGATGGGGCTGCGACCGCAGCGATTGCTGTCTGTTATCAATGAACTGCATGGCTCAGTAGCGCATACGGATTTACTGCATGTACCCATCGCTCGAATTCCACACGCTAATGAACACGCCCGCACACGGATGTGGCTGCATGATCAAGGCATGGGAAAGCTGGTCTCAACAATGTTATGAGATTGCCGTCTAAGTCAGGTTGACAGCCTGGATGAAGAACGAGTCATGAGGGTGAGTTGGCGCAGTAACGGCCGTAACGAATCAGGGGCGGTTGTATCGGTTGTTTCGATGGTGTATTTCACCCGGTCGTCATCAAACACAACCTTATACTGAAATTCATCCCGGCCTTTAGATAGGGTCTGATCATTCGTAGTTGTTTTCGGCAAGTCTAAAACCGTAGCGGCTTTTACCAGGTTTTGTAAACTATCCGCTTCGTCGGTAGGTAACGTGCTTGTGTCAACGGTATAAGTCACCGGTCTTCCCAAAAATCCACCGTTTCGTTCAAAATAAATTCGCATCCTATACACCTCCAATCATCCATAACCGCTAAAAACCAAACAACGACTTAATCGCTGGCAGACAGCCTTGCGGCTCCTCCGGCGGCTCCGGCGGCGGTTCGTCGGGCGGTGGGGCAGCATCCTCGACAATGATGCCAACTTGCGCCCACCCGGTCTGCACCGCCTGCTGTTCCAGACTGCCTGCGCCAAAGAGCGTTTTGGCTGCCGAAAATGTCGCATTAGCTGCCGCCTGGAAATCTGATGTTGATGTCAGTCGGTTTGTCAGTGTGTCGTACCAGATTCGGCCCATTTTTTCCCAGGCAAACCCATTTAGCTCATAGGCCGCCACATAAAAAGCGTGGTTGGGAATGCCTGAATTGATATGAACGCCCCCATTATCGTAGGAGACATTTTGGTAATCATTCATGTGGGCGGGCTGAGGGTCCTGCCCCAATACAGGATCGTTGTAGGCGGTTCCAGGCGCGGCCATTGAACGCAGGCCAACGCCATTGACATTAGATGTAAACAGCCCCTCGCCAATTATCCAATTGGCGTCCCGCGCCATTTGGTTAAGGCTGCGCTGCTTGACGAGAATGCCGAAAACGTCGGACATGGATTCGTTGAGCGCACCCGGCTGATCGCTGTAAACCAGATTGGCTTCGTGTTGGGTAACGCCGTGCGTTAGTTCGTGGCCAATAATGTCTAAGGCGATGGTAAAACGGTTGAATAATCGCTCTTCTACCGACAAATCTTCATCGCCATCGCCGTAAACCATTTGATACCCGTTCCAAAAGGCGTTGTCATACCCCTGTTGGTAATGGACGGTTGATTTTATTGACATGCCGCTGCCATCAATTGAGTCACGGCCGTACACGTTTTTGTAAAAATCATAGGTTGCGCCGGCGCCGTCATACGCTTCATCAACGGCCGGATCGCCCGTTGGCGGGTCGCCTTCGCTGCGGCGCAGCAAACCGGGCAGGCTGCTGTTGTTTTGGGCGTCAAAAACAGCGCGCCCTGTACCAGCGGCGGCCATCGCCTCGAGCTGGGCAGGTGAAGCGGTAATTTCCTGCCGCAAGTCGCGCATTTCGGCCGATATAGTCAGGTTGCGGAGGGCGATTTCGCGTTGGGCCAATGTGCCGCGCCGCGCCACTTCGCGCAGTATATGCGGCGGAACAATGCAAAAAATTGAATGTCTACAGCTCATAAATTTGCTAACCTCCCAGTTTTCGGAGCGAAAATGGTCGCTCTTTTCTTGCATTGTAATGGGATGCAAGGCAATTGTAAACATTTGAAGTAACTATTCAGGTGACAGTCACTTTTTCCAGAGATGTTGGCCCAAACCACGATGTTTCGCAAGTGACTGTCACCTCTGGTAGCTATATAGTTACCATTCGGAAATTAGAAACTGGTCATGCAAACGGGTTTTTGGGCAGCGTGAAACAGTTTATCTACTGTCTCGATGTGGGCCGAATCGGAAATTTGGGCAAGGCCGTAAACGGCTAACTGCCGGAAGCTGACTGTGCCCATGATGAGTGAGGAGAAGCTGGCAATGTCTAATTGGATTTCGGCGTCATGCGGGCTGTTTGGTTGGGGCTGGAAACGGCCGTTTTCAAACCCAATCACCCAACTCCCCTCATTGTCCGGCAGGAAAGAATCACGAATTGACAGTTTGAGACGGCAAGTTTGGCCGCCGAAATCATGATCGGTCAACAACTCAAATAAGCGCGGCACATCAATCACCCGGTACATTAACCCGACTCCTTGTGTGTTGCTCTGGTGATAAAGGACACGGGGCAGCATTAAGTCGCCATCCGTGCGCGGGTCGGCCAGCAAAAAGTGAAAATCCTCATCCTGAGTATTGATGACGATGCGCTCGATTTGGTCGGCCTGCGTGTGCAGAAAGCCCAGCATTTCGGCAAGCGCGGCCTTGTTTTCATAAACGATTGCACGAACCAATATCTCATTGCTCAAAAAGTGGCCGCCGGGGCCGGGTTGAAAGGTGAAAACCAGATAGCCGCGTATCTTGCCGCCGCTTTTGTAACCAATCATTTTCATGCCGGGTTCTGTGAACAGATGATCCCAGGTATAGGCGGGAAGGGTCATCATGCCGTGTGTTTGTTGGGCGTAACGGCCGTAACACGCCATCATCGCTTCTTTATCCCTCTCCGTTAAAAAAGCAATGTGGGTCGTAGACGCACGAGGCAAGCTGTCCGGTTTGACCCGGTATTGATTCATCTTAGCGCCATAGCCAAACCCCATTTTCCGGTAAAAATCGGGCCGGAACGGGTACAAAGCCGTCATTGCCGCTCCCTTTTCCCGATAATGGCGCAAAAAGAACTGAATCATGTCATAGGCGACCTTGCGTTTTTTGTAGGCCAGATCAACCGCTACGCCGCCAACGCCGCCAACTAGAACCGGCGTTTCATGCAAGGTCATCTCGAAATCAAACAGGTGCATGACGCCCAGAAGACGGCCGTTTTCAAACAACCCCCACAAACTCACGATGGGATCGGCCGTCATTTGTTTATCGCGCTCTCGAAATCGCTGGCGGTCAGCTTCTGTCGCCACCTTTATTCCCGGATACGCATTGGCCGCAACCGTCACATACGCATCTAAATCAGCATCGGTCAATTCTCGAATGGTTCGCACAG
>JANTHP010000123.1 GCA_024762395.1 Anaerolineae bacterium
GCTGCTGTTTGGTAGCTGTATTGTCGTTCATAACAACACAGTTTACCAACGGGTGATTTACTTGTCGTAGATCACCCGTATTTTTCTAAACTCGAATGCTTTAGTGAACGTCTATAAATTACTTCCCTTTTGGTTCTTTGAGGAATTATGTGGCGACAATTGTCATGTGGCGAGTAGAGGGTGGCGAGTCTGCGAGTTCGCGCCTATTTAGAGCGCGGATAGCCTGGTTTCTATCCGCTTACCCGCCACTCGCCACCCGCATACTTGCTTACCATACGTTTTGACACACAAAAGCTCAAAGATCCCCTTTTTTGAGATTGGAGACCGGTAGTCGCTAATCTCCAGTCTCCAGTCTCAGGAAGTAAATCTTAGACAGTTACTAAATGGTCTATCAAAGCTTGCAGGGCCAATGTGTAACTACGCCAGCCGAAGCCGCTGATTTGACCGACGCAAACGGCCGTTACCACCGATTTATGCCGAAATGCCTCCCGCGCCGCTACATTCGAGAGATGTATTTCAACGGCAGGTAGTCCAACGGCCGTAATCGCATCCCGCAACGCATAACTGTAATGGGTAAACGCACCAGGGTTGATGAGGATGCCGTCGGCCCAGCCACGGGCCTCATGAATAGCGTCAATCAACGCCCCTTCATGGTTAGATTGGAGGAAACGGAGTTCAGTTTGCTGGGCTTCGGCTAAATCTGTGAGGGCTTTATTAATATCGGCCAGGGTACGACGGCCGTACACCCCCGGCTCCCGCGTTCCCAACAAATTCAAATTAGGCCCGTGTAAAACAAGAATCTTCATCATGGCCGCACCACAAACCCCGCTCTGACAAAATCAGCGTCAAACGAAAATGCCTCAAATAAATTTCGCTGTTTCATCAATGCAAAACAAGTACAATCAGTAAAAGAAATCACTTTGTCCGTATAGGTCGTAAAAAATTGCCAGGCATCCTGGCGCAAAGTCTCATTAACAGAAACAATTTCAACGACTCTGCTGCCCTCTACCAAATCATGCAAGGCAATAGCCATTGGCAGCCCGCCCCGCCCCCGCCTGATAAGTGTATAAGCTTCATCAAGAACATAATCGTTGGTGATGAGCCGCCGCCGCTGCTGCTGTATCTCCTGCCAGAACAAACGCGCTTGTGGATAGTAGCGGTCATATTTATCAAATAACGCAATCCAGGCCGAAGCGTCAACAAAAATTAGCGAAGAGTTTACGCTCATGACGGCCTTTCCCCATCATAAATATATTTATCATGGTCTTCAGCAGCATTTGGGAATCCGGTTCCCTCAAAATTTTGTGCAACCTCTGGAATTTTCCAGATCGGATCATCCAAATAAGCATTTTGGCTAAATACTTCATCCATATCTGATTGCGTCAAATAAATGGCGACCGCTTCACGGATAATTTGGGCCATGCTGGTTGATTTTTCGGCCGCTTTTTGTTTGAGCGCTTCGTGTTGGGCTTTTTCCAGGTAAATTTGGGTACGGACTTCTAGTTTTTTTGTCATCGCATACCTCCATCTGATGTATACAGTATACAGCACAAGAGAGCGAAGTGGCAAGTAATGGGCGGCGGGTATCTGTTTTGGCGTCAGGCAGAATCCATCACATCTTCAAGCGTGGCGAGAACGGCCGTTTCCCCCACCGCATCCGTCACAAACACATCCCCCACATCGCGCAGCAAAACAAAACGCAATTTACCCGCCGCCTTCTTCTTGTCACTGCCCATCGCCCGGTAGAGAGCAGCCGGCGGCAAGTTGGACGGTATGCGCGTAGGCAAGTTCAGGCGAGCAAGAACAGCCTCAATCCGCCGCTGCAAACCGGGCGAACAATAGCCCAATTGCGCCGATAGATTGGCCGCCGCCACCAGCCCCATCGCCACCCCTTCCCCATGCCGGATGGCGTAGCCGCTAACCTGCTCGACAGCATGCCCAAAGGTATGGCCCAGATTCAACACCGCCCGCCGCCCCTGCTCGAACGGGTCTTCCTGCACAACATTGCGCTTAACCTGAATGGCGTCGGCGATTAGAGATTGGAGATCGGAGATTAGAGATTGGTCACCGGGCGTCAGTCTCAAATCTCCAGTCTCCAATCTCCTCAATAATTCAGGGTTGGCGATTAAGGCGTGTTTGATGACTTCGGCCATGCCGGCGGCGAATTCTTCGGGGGGAAGGGTTTGCAAAGTTGTGATGTCGGCGAGTACGGCCGTTGGCTGCCTAAACGCGCCCACCAAATTTTTCCCCTGGGGCAGGTCCACCCCAGTCTTGCCGCCCACACTGGCATCCACCATCGCCAGCAAACTGGTCGGACATTGGACAAAGCTGACGCCGCGCATGTAGGTGGCGGCTGCAAATCCGGCCATATCGCCCACCACGCCGCCGCCCAGGGCGACAATCGTGCCCTTGCGGTCGAAATTGGCGGCTAACAATTCATCATAAATCGTCTGTATCGTCGCCAGCCTTTTATGCTGCTCGCCAGCCGGAACTGTGATGACGCAAGCCGCATCTTTAATCCGGCCAGCGTACAACGGCCCCACGTTGCTATCGGTCACCACCGCCAACGGGCCGTTAATCCCGGCCAACTGGCGCAAACGCGGCAACAAATTCGCGCCAACCAGCACATCATACTGCCCCGTCGGATGAGTCACCTGCATCCGCAATTCCTCATTGCTCATTCCTCGTTCCTCATTCAATACTTGTACTCTTCGCGCACGGGGCTGAAGATGTCAATGACGCGGGTCAGCGTGGGGCCGGCAATGGCGCTGTGTTCCACACCGCCGGGGATGATGTAGGCGTCGCCAGGGCGTAAATCGCGCGTTTCGCCGCCAATGGTCAACGTCAACAGGCCGGAGATGACGGTTCCGGCCTGCTCGTGCGGATGGCTGTGGACCGGTAACTGTGCACCGGGGTCTAGCTCTACATCGGACAGCAGCATGTTCTCACCCCAAAAAGTGCGAATACGGATGCCAGGAACGACTTCTTTAGCTTCGCGGTTTTCTATGTCACAAAAATACATTGGATTATCTCCTGTAACTACTCAGCCTCAGAGGTGACAGTCACTTAAAATGTAGCAAGTTGTGACTAATGCCTCTGGGAAAAGTGACTGTCACCTGAGTAGTCACTATCTCCTCTACAATTTGTTCGGGCGTTTTATTGTCGGTAGCCATTTGGCGGAAACGGCCGTATCCCTCCCTTCTCTCCTCCAATAACTCCTTAATCGCCTGGGCTGGGTCGAGCACATTGAGCAACGGCCGTTTCCCCCCATCGTCAGCCAACCGGGCCACAATCGTTTCCGGAACGGCCGTCAGGCAAAAAACATACGCCCGCCGTCCCAATGCGGCTGCATTAGCCTCATCCAGCATCAACCGCCCCCCGGTAGCAATGACCAATCCCGCCTGCCCGGCCAATTCCTGGGCAATGACGGCTTCCCACTGGCGGAAAGCAGCCTGGCCTTCTTCTGCGAAAATAGTGGCGATGGAACGGCCGTCACGCGCCACAATCAGCTCATCCGTATCCACAAAATCATACCCCAGCCGCGCCGCCAGCAGCCGCCCAACCGTAGATTTGCCCGTCCCCATAAAGCCAGTCAATACCACATTCCGCCTTTCCATGCCCCAATTATGGCAAACCTCCGAGGTTTTGAAAACCTCGAAGGTTTCTGCAGCCGCCCAAAATGCAAAAACCGCTCCCATTGAGGAGCGGTTTTTGTTTGGTGACCCGTGCAGGGCTCGAACCTGCGACATGCTGATTAAGAGTCAGCTGCTCTGCCAACTGAGCTAACGGGCCAAATTATTAGCGGTCGAAATTATACTAATTTTCTCAGGAAAAACCAAACTCTTTTGGCTCTTTGGGGATTCATAGGGTAATCATAGCGTAATGCGTAATCCGTGATGCGTGATTAAAAATACGTCGCGCATCATGCATCGCGGATTATGACAAAGCCCATGAAATCCGAAAAACCCTCTTTTTCTTATGTCTAGGCTTGACGAGCTTATCGTCATTTGCCATTGATTGCCGCATTTAGCGTAGCCGTTGGTCGCGGTCCTGGCGTCATTTCCGGTGTGATGGTTGGCTCGCTGGTAGCAGTTTCAGTTGGAGGAGCCGTGTTAACGGGGGTAGGAACGGCCGTTTCCGTGCTTTGGGGTATGGGCGTTGGCGTGATGGTGGGAACGGCCGTATTGGTTATCGTTGGTTCAACAGGAGAAGCTGGCGGGGGAACGGCCGTGTCCGTTACCATCATCGTCGCTGTCGCCGTCATCGTCGCCGTCACCGAAATTGTAGGTGTCGCCGTCGGCCAAACCAACGCCGTTGCCGATGGCTCCGGCGTCCAGGTCGGCCCAGTCGTAGGCGATGGCCCCGGCGTAAACGTACTTGTCGGCGTCAACGTCGGCGTCAACGTCGGCGGAACCACCGGGTCCAATTCCGTCACCAAAATCACCGTCAGCGTCAGCCCCACCTTCCGCTGCAAGCGAATACCTATCACCCTCTGCAAAGCAACCACCGTCTCATGAGGGATTGTTTCAGTAGAACGCGCCACCAATTCCATCTGCAACGGCGCGCCATCCGTCGTTGTGTCGCCATCAATCGCCAGGCTGACCAATTGCGCATCAGCCACATCCAGCACACTTTGGTAAATTACATTGCGAATATGCGACTCCATTTTGGAATTTTGAGCAAGGCGCGCCGTCGTAATCGTCAGCAGTGCGGCAACAATTCCCAGCAGCAGCATGGCCACACGCACACTGCGGGCGCGGGCCGAATGACGCTCATGGCGGCTCACCTTGGGCCTGAATCCCAAAATAAGGAAGACCAAAGCCGTGGCCGAACTAATGGCAACAAAGTTAGTCGTAAACAACAGCAGCGCCCCCAACGCCTCTCGCTCAAAGCCGGTTGTCAGGCTAATGCCCACCGTCACCAACGGCGGAACCAGCGCCGCCGCAATAGCCACCCCCGGCAGCGCCCCTGCCGCATCGGAATGGGACAACGCATATGCGCCAGCCAACCCAGAAAACAATGCAATCGCCAAATCAAGCAGAGTCGGCTCGGTCCGGGCCAATAATTCGGATGTAAGCGGCTGATCCAGATGAATGAGGCCGCTAATCGCGCCTACGCCAATGGCCAAAACGACGCCGCGCAAGACAGATCCCAAAGACAATCGCAAAAATCGGGCATCGCCCAACACAATCGCCAGGCCAGACCCGACGATGGGCGACATGAGCGGCGCAACCAGCATGGCCCCAATCACCACAGCAGGGCTGTCTACAATCAGGCCCAAAGCGGCAATCATGGCGGAAAGGGCAATTAAAATGAAGAATTGGCTGTTGGGGCGGGCGCTGCGGCGAATACGGACGTAGATATCGGTGCGTTGGCTGAGTTTCATGTGCGGCAGCAAATTCCGCAGCCGCCAGGCAATCTGACCGGTCAGATGCTCGATGCGGTTCTTTGGCTGGCGCACAATGACAACGGGGGTCTGGCTGTGACGAACCACTGCGCCAGGAATATCGCCAAACAGGGCTTTATCCAACCGGCTCTCGCGGCTGGCTCCCAACACGACCAAATCATAATCGGCAGCCTCATCCACAATGCCTTCGATGATGGAATCGTAGGCGGCAACTTTGCTTTGGATGCGTTCGCTGGCTCCGGCAAAGCGAAGCGCTTCCCGCAAGCGCGACCAGCCTAAGGATTCCTGGTTTGGCCCAAAGGCGTTGTTGGCCACGTAAAAGGCGGTGATTTTTTTGTTGGTGGTGAGCGGCAGCAGCAGCCGGAGGGCTAATGCGGCGTTAGGGCCGCTGGATGTGGGAACCAGTATGCGTTGAATGTCTGGATGGGCGTCGGCGCTGCCGTTTGGCGCTGCCATCGGCTGCGTACCGCGCATGACGGCGACGGCGCAGGAGACATGGTTCAAACTATCATGCCAAACGGGACCGTCGGCGCAGGTTAGCAGTAAATCGGTGCGGGTGTCTTGTACTAGTTTTTCAATGTCACGGCCGTTTCTATCATCAGCCACAATGAGGGTTCGGACGCCATTGTTGGGGGAGCATTGAGCGCGGATTTGGTTCACGGCCGTTCGCGCTTTATCCAACGCGCTCTGGACGGCCGTCGGGATGGTTACAGCCGCCAGCAAAGTGCCATTATTAGCCTTCGCCAACGCCAATCCAAACTGCCACTGGATACCTAACGCTTCATCCGGCGATAGAACAACCAAAACACGCCAGGATTTGGCTCCCTGAATATCTGATTCGATAATTTGCATCGCGGATCAGTATAAAACGGGCTGGCAAAAATCAAGCAGGATCGAGAGGGACTTTGGTACTATGTCAGGTAATTTACCGGTGAACTGCCACCTGAAAACCCCCAACCGGTCAGGTAACGTTATCGAAAGAAGGCCGCATTTAAGGCTGCGTTAAGGGTTAGGAAGTGTAAATGCTACTGATTTGGGGCTAAGAATGCGGCGGAAACCCAGCCGATTTGGCCGTCCACTTCAATTTGTCGCCAATCGAGACCGTCGGCCGTTTCCCGGCCATCCAATAAAACAACGACGGTATCCGCTTCCAAAAAGGCGATGATGTCGGCGTCCCGGTCCGGTTCGGCGCGCAGGTTAAGGCCGTAGAGAGACGTGATAACGGCCGTTTCCCGCGTCGGCGTCGGTACGGGCGTATCGGTGGGGATGGGTGTGGGCGTATCTGCAGGCAGCGGCGTTGGCGTATGCGTTGGCAGCGGCGTCGGCGTGTCCGTTGGCAGCGGCGTCGGCGTATACGTTGGCGTCGCTGTCGGCGTTGGGCCGGGCGTAAACGTACTCGACGGCGTAGGCGTAAACGTCTGTGTCGGTGGAATTTTCGGATCTAAATTCTTCACCTCAATGACCGATAAAGTCAATCCAACTTCCCGCTGCAGCTCAATACTGATGGCATCTTGCAATTCGGCTACCTTGGCATAAGAAATCGGCCTCTCCGAATGAGCCGTCAACACCATCTCCAGCGGCGCATCGCCATCCGCCACATCGCCATGAATCACCAAATCATCGGGAGAAACAATCTCCGCGCCCGTAATGTCAATCACGCTTTGCTGAACAATCGCCCGCGTCTCCGCCACCCGGTTCGCATCTTGAGCCAGACGATATGTAAAAATAGTTAGCAGCAGCGCGACAATAACGACCAACATCAAAGCCAATCGCACACTGCGGGTCTGCACCTGACGCTGCGCCTTTTGCGCCGGCGTGGGACGAAAACCCAGAATGAAAAAGGTGAGCGCCGTCGCCGAACTGATGGCCACAAAGTTGGTAATGAACAGCAGCAGCGCGCCAAATGATTCTTGAAAATGTCCCGTCGTGAACGTAATGCCAATCGCTGACAGCGGCGGCACCAATGCGGCAGCGATGGCAACGCCAGGCAGCGCGCCGGCCGCATCGGAATGGGACAGCGCATAGGCGCCCGCCATCCCGGAGAAAAGGGCGATGGCCAGGTCAATCAATGTTGGCTGGGTACGCGCCAATGTTTCGGCTGTGAGTGGTTCATGCAAGCGCAGTAAGCCGGCCAATGCGCCCACGAAAATTGCCAAAAGCACGCCACGTATCACGGCCCCCAGCGATAATCGCAAAAAGCGCGTATCGCCCAGAACAATGGCTAACCCTGCGCCAATGATGGGGGACATGAGGGGCGCTACCAGCATGGCGCCAATGACGACGGCAGGACTGTTGATGAGCAGCCCCAGGCCGGCAATCATGGCGGAAAGGGCGATAAGGATGAAATAATCGGCATCGGGGCGGGCGCTTTTGCGGATTCGGGCGTAAACGGCCGTTCGCTCTTGCAAATTCAACCGCACTTTTAGACTTTCAAGCTGCCAGAATAAGTTACCCAAAAGGTTATCCAGCCGGTTCTGCGGCTGCCGTACAATCATGATGGGACGTTTGCTTTGCCGCACGACTGCCGCCGGGATGTCGCCAAATAACACCTTGTCTATGGAGCTTTCGCGGCTGGCGCCGATGACGACCAAATCGCACTCTTCGCTGGCCGCATTGACAATGCCGTCAATGACGGATGGCGAGGTAACCAGTTGGGTTTGTATGCGGTCACCCGCGTCTGTGACGTTGAGCAGATGGCGCAGCCGTTCCCGCCCCAGGGCCGCCTCGTTATATCCCAAACGGGCGGGCACCACGTAAAGGGCTTGCACTTGCACGGCCGGTGTCAGGGGCAGTAAAAAGTTGAGGGCGTGGGCGGTATTGGGGCCGCCGGAGGTAGGAACGATGATGCGCTTTAGGGGCGTGACGGCCGCTTCCCCCTCTTTTTGATCCCCTCGCACAATGCCCACTGCACAAGGAATGGATTTCAAGTCGCGCCAATTCGGGTCCTCGGCATAGGTCAGTAGTAAATCAATGTCGGCCTGCTGCACAAAACGACCCAGTTCCTTGTCGTAAGCGGCCGATTCAATGAGCAGCAGTTTAACATAATCATCCTGGCTGGCTTCGTGAATCTGAGCCAGGCACGCATGACCCTGGCTCAATTGGTTTGCGCTGCTATCGGGAATGATGACGGCGACAATTAGTTCGCCGCTGTTGACGCGGGCCAACGCTCTGGCAAACTGCCATGTCTTGCCTAACGGCCGTCCCGGAGTCAGCATCAGCAGCGCCCGCCATAATTTTCCTGTGGGGATTGTTCCCTCGATGATTTTCATGAATTATTGCGAAGAGGCGAAGGGGCGAAGGGGCGAAGAGGCGAAGGGGTAACTCGCCCACTCGCCACTCGCCACTCGCCACTCGCCACTCGCCTACTCGCCCATTAAAAAGTTGACAATCCACTGCCCAACCAACTGATTATCGGGATGGGGGTCTTGGAGGGAGGCAACGGCCGTTTCGTACATTTCGCTTTCCATTACACCGGCCAACATGCCGCGAATATCTTCCATAATGCCGGGCGTAAATTCAGGATGGCCCTGGATGCCAAGGATACGGCCGTTTATCTCATACATCCCGATCGGACAAAACTCATTGCCGCCCAGCAGTTCTGCTTGCGGCGGCAAGGCGACAATCTGGTCTTGATGGGCAAAATAGAGGGAGCATTGGTCAGGTACGGCCGTCATCCAGGGCTTCGTTTTCGTGATACTAAATTGTTTAAGACCAAAGCCCCATCCCTTTTCCGATTTTTCCACACGGCCGCCTAACGCCTGCGCCAATATCTGATGCCCGAAACAGATACCTACCAGTTTGGCTCCCGCCTGATGCGCATCGCGGATAAACTGCATCAATTCAACTATCCACGCTTCCGATTCATACGCGCCGCGCGGGCTGCCGGTGATGACGTAAGCGTCGCATTCTAGTGTCGAAGCGGGAAATTCACCCATGGCGACGCGATAACCGGCGTACTCAAAAGGGGCGTTGACGCTCTGAAAAAACCGGATATACGCCTCAATGGGCGTGCCGCTCCAATTGACTTTGCTTTCGTCGGGGTGGATAGCATTCAAGATACCTAATTTCATACTTCTCTCCTTTGCTTCATCTTCGCGTATCTCCGCTCCTCCGCGCAACTCCACGTCCATTATTGGCAAAAGTTCACGGCCGTTTCCGCCAAAATCGCCGCCAAATCCACCACTGACTGAACATCCACCCATTCCTCAGCGCTGTGCAGCCCTTGGCCGATGGGGCCAAGCAAGGCGGTTTCGATGCCCGCTTCGGCCAACAGCGCCGCATCCGTCCAAAAAGTCTGGCCTGTATGCAGCGGTTTTTGCCCCAAACGATGGGTGATGGCCTGCTCCAGCGTTTGCACAATGGGCGCATCGGCGCTGATTTCAAACGGTTCGCGCCGGAATGTGGGTTTAACAGTTGCCTTGAACGTCTCATCTTCAGCGGCCAATTGGTCAATGATGGCTTGCAGTTCGGCGGTAGCCTGCGCTTGCGTCTCGCCGGGGATGGTGCGCCGCTCCAGCGTAAGATGGCTGCTGGCGGCATACATGCTGATTTCCGTCCCGCCGTGCAGAAGGGATGCGTGCAGCGAAGGCGGCCCGGCCAATGGATGGGGCGTTCGCTGGCGCAGTTCTTGCTCTAATTGGTCTAATTGCGCCAAAAAGCGGCCCATCCGCATGTTGGCGTCAATGCCTTCGGCGTAGCGGCTGCCGTGGGCGGCGCGGCCAATGGTTTCCACTTCGTACCAGATGAAGCCGCGATGGGCACGGCAAAGGTGCATGTCGGTGGGTTCGGTAACGATGGCAGCGTCTGCGCTCACGTTTTTGACTAAATCCTCCATGCCGATGCTGGCGTATTCTTCGTCGGCGACGGCCGTTACCAACAAATCCCCCGCCAACCGTACCCCACCATCCACAAGGGCTTTGGCCGCACCCAGCATTGCCGCCAGGCTGCCTTTCATATCTTGCGCCCCGCGCCCATAGAGACGGCCGTTTCGGCTGCTCTCAGCGCCGGCGTCTTCTATCACCGCGCCAAATGGGTCAACCATCCCCGCCACGCCAACCGTGTCCATGTGGGCGTTGAGGAGAAGTGATTTGCCCTCGCCCGTCCCGCGCAAAATGCCTACCACATTGACCCGATTGGGGGCTAATTCATACGTCGTCACCTCCAACCCCAGCGCGTTGAGCGCATCGGCCACATACGCGCTAACTTCCGCCTCGCCCGGCCCCTCTGGGGACAGGGAGGGGTTGACCGAATTGATGCGGACTAAATCGGCCGTTGTTTGAATAATGTACTCGCGGTCAATTGAAACTGTCATATTCTCTCCGTATGGAAGATTAGAGATTGGAGACTGGTTAGTCTCTAGTCTCCAGTCTCTAATCCCCACTCTCTAATCCCCAATTTCCTCAAAATAGAACGCGCCGGGGAAATCGTCGGCCACTTTCTTCTGCTTGCCGCTCCAGCTTTCGATGTCTATGCGGTAAACGGCCGTGACCTTCAAATCCGTATCAGTCACCGGTTCATAATCCTTCCCCGGTTCCAAATGGGGAAAATGTTTATCGGACAATAGTTGCAAACCATGCTTGGCCTCGTCCGCATCCGTCACCAACGAAACGCGGCCAAAGATAACGACGCCGGAAAACTCAACGCTGAAATTCATGGCGCGGGCGGCAGGCAGCAGCCGCCCCATCTCGCTGACGTTCAGACACACCCGGTCGCCAGCCTGAACGTTGTCGTAGGTGCGCCCCTTTTGCGCGCCATGCAGGTAGACGGCGTGTTTTTCCGGATCATAGGCAAAGTTACGGGCAACGGTAAACGGCCGTCCTTCCCACACCGTCGCCATCACCCCAAAAGGCGCGCGATTCAGCAAATCAACAATCCATTTTTCATCCGTCACCGCCCGGTCTTTGCGGCGCACTACAGCATCGTTTTTGTAAGTCATAGACCTTCCCTTTTTCGTTTTCTCCGGTTGAGACCATGAAAACATGGTGGCGTCATTATAACTTGATAAAATACAGACTACCAACCATCACAATAGAAGGAAACGCCAACTATGACCACAATTGAAACCATCCGCCAACATCGTTCCATCAGACGATACAAACCCGATCCCGTTCCCGATGATGTGTTAACCGAGGTTCTGGAAGCAGGCATCCGCGCCTCATCATCAGGCAATATGCAAACCTACTCCATCATCGTCACCCGCGACGAGGCGTTACGCCAACAACTGTACGAACCGCACATGAAGCAGCGCATGGTGCTGGAAGCGCCTGTTTTGCTCACCTTCTGCGCCGATTTTCACCGGATGCGGCAGTGGCTGAAGCTGAATGACGCCCCAGATAACTTCGATAACTTCATGAGTTTCATGATAGCCGCCATTGATGCCACGCTGGTTTCGCAAAATGTGGCCCTGGCAGCCGAATCGCATGGGTTGGGGATTTGCTACATGGGCAGTACGCTGGCAAATTGTGATGAGATCGGCCGTATTTTGCAATTACCGGCTAATGTTGTGCCTGTTATCGGCTTTTCACTGGGCTACCCGGACGAAAACCCAGCCCTCCGCGACCGGCTGCCGCTGGACGGCATAGTTCATTACGAAACTTACCGGGATTATACAGACGAGCGCATCACTGAAATTTACGCAGAAAGGAATGTGAAGGGATGGAAGCGGTACATGAGCGCCCCTCGTTTACGGAAATTGATTGAGGAGTCGGGGGTGGAGAATTTGGCGCAGGTGTATACAGCGGTTAAATACACGCGCCAATCCCACCAAGAATTTTCCCAGACGGTTTTGGATTATCTGGTGGAGCAAGATTTTATGAATTGATGCCAAACCATTTCTGTTAACTTAAGACCTCGCAGGTTTCCAAAACGATCTGCGTTTCTCTGGCGTTTTGTGTTCAAACCTGCGAGGTCTACGCTTAAGTTAA
>JANTHP010000124.1 GCA_024762395.1 Anaerolineae bacterium
CGCCCTGGGCGCATTACGCCAGGTGCAGCGCGGGCAGCCCGGCCTCACCTGGGTAGACGTTGCCGTCTGGTTTCTGCTGTGGATTCCGTTCGATTTGCGCTGGAATTATGAACTGTGGGTTGGCCCCGACGGGTTTGCATACAACTGGTGGGCGGTGATGGTATCGGTAACGGCCGTCCTCGGTTGGGGCGTCTTCCGCGGCTGGCCTGATTTTGGCTACCGGCTGGTTCCCCGCTGGCGCGACATCGGCGTGACGCTGATTTTGACCGTCATCTTCTTTGTCATCGTCGTCCCCATCGGGCTGGCGATTGACTTTTTGACCTTTCCGCCCACGGCTACGGTATCGGTAACGGCCGTCCTCGCCCAGGCCGTCGGCCTCATCCTCACCGTCGCCATCCCCGAAGAACTCTTCTTCCGCGGCATCCTCCTGCACGGCCTGGACAAAATGATGTCCAAACGATGGCTGCCCCTCCTCATCTCCGCCGCCGCCTTCGGTCTCATGCACTGGAACAACGCCGGCGACCTGACCACCCAAATCGCCTACGCTTCCCTGGCAGCATTGGCCGGCATTTTCTACGGCCTCGCCTACCGGCGCACAGGCAATAATTTGTTAGCGGCCGTTCTCCTCCACACCCTCGTAGACCTCATCTGGCGCTTCGCTTTCCAATAAAAAGCAGGACGCGGAGTTGCGCGGAGAAGCGCAACTCCGCGTCCCCAATCCTTTAACCAATCAACTCCGCAAACTTCGCCTGCGATTGGGCTTCCACCTGCTTGTGAATGCTCTCCCCATGGCTGTCCATCGTAACCACCACCGGGAAATCCTCCACCCGAATCACCCACATCGCCTCCGGCACGCCAAACTCCAGCTTATTGACCTTGATGACCTCTTTCACCGCCTTAGCGATGAGGCTGGCTGCGCCGCCAATAGCATGAAAATAAACCGCCGGCTGCTCCTGGCATACTTTGAGCGTATTGTCACCCATGCCGCCCTTGCCAATCACCCCTTTCAAATTGAAATGTTTAATCACATCCCCTTGATAGGGTTCCTCGCGGATACTCGTCGTCGGCCCGGCAGCGACAAAAGAGTAAGAGCCATCCTCATGCGTTTTCACCACCGGCCCGCAGTGATAGATAACGCCGCCGTCCAGAAGCTCCTTCAACTCCTCATGCAAAGCGGCGTCTTCCGGCTGAACCTCACCGCGAATAAAATGTTCAATCATGAACTTATGCGCCGCATCGCGCCCCGTCATAATCACGCCATTCAAGTGCACTGTATCGCCCACATGCAGCGAGCGAATTTCTTCATCCGAAATCGGAACGGTTAATTTATGCATATTGCACCTCCACACCCTCATCGTTGAGCGAAATATCCATGCTGGCGCGCCGGTTTGCCCAGCACATATAGGCCACGGAGACGAAATAGGACGCGGGCAAACGGTGCAAAGAGCCGATCTTAACGCCTAACACCGATGTTTTGCCGCCAAATCCCATCGGGCCAATGCCTAATTCATTGGTTTCTTCATAAAGCCGGTCTTCTAATGCGGCCAACTCTTCATTTTCGTTGCGGTCTTCCAGTTTACGGAAAAGCTGCTGTTTGGACTTAATGTAGGACGCGCCGCGGTCGCCGCCAATAGCGACGCCCAGTACGGCCGGAGCGCATCCCTTGCCCTGCGCCTGTTGTACCGCATCCAATACCACGCGGCGCACGCCTTCCAAATCCCGGCCGCCTTTCAGACGGGCGTCGGGCAGTTTGTACTGGGTGGAGACGTTTTCGCAGCCACCGCCTTTCAGCAGCACGTCTACGTGGATATATGGTTCGTCCCATTCGTGGAAGTGCATGGTGGGGAAATCTTCGCCGGTGTTATTGCCGCTGTTTTCGCCGGTCAGGCTGTCTACCGCGTTGGGGCGCAAATAATTACGCTCCGTAGCAATTGCTGCCGCCGTCCGAATCTGGTCGGCCAGCTTGCGGGTGGAAACGCCCAGCGGGTAGCTGATTTCAAAGATAGGTGTGCCGGTGTCCTGACAGATAGGGGTGCTGTTTTCACGGGCCATTTCGACGTTTAAGAGAATGGTGTTGAAAGCGCCCTTGGCCGCGGAGCCTTCATCTTCGCGGTCGCGGGCTTTGTTGAGCGCGTTGACCATATCGCCTGGTAGTTGTGTCGCTGCCCGACGAATTAGCTCAACAAAGATCTCGGATAAATCTTGTTGGTTGAAGTCATTCATAGTTTTTTCCTCGCTTATGGGAATTATTGTGGTGATCAATGATGCTATTTTTCCTCCAGACAATTATACGTGGAAACGGCCGTATCCCGTTTCGCTCGATACGGCCAAATCTAGCAGGATTTGTAATAACATGCCAGTAAAGGACATCATGTAAAAAGGGTGATAGACATCACTTTTACCGGGCGCTGTTTAGCGGGTTGAGAACAGCCGTAATGGCTCCCCGGAGCGTTTCGGCAGACTGCGGCCCAATGTAGACGGCTGCCGCTTCGCCGGTTTTGTCTAAAATGGCAAACGCCGGATGGCCGCGCAGCCCATAGCTAAATTCCAACGCTTCGTTTTCGTGTATATTGGCGTCTAATCGCCTGACGATTAACTGTTCGCCAAATTCTGCTTCTAACCCATGCACGATGGGTTCCATTTCTTGTCAAGGCTGTCAATTATCGGTGTAGAACACGATGAGGGTGGGAATATGGGTAGCGGGAACGGCCGTTTCTGGTTCCGCCTCCTCATTGCTAGAACAGCCCAACAACAAACTCAAGAATCCAAACAGTAAAACCAGGTTTGCCAATTTCCACATTATTTGACCTCTAGCGCTGCGCCTGAGCGGCTAAAATATCAGCCGGCCATTGACTTTTGATGTAAGCGAGTACGGCCGTAATCTCCTCATCCGACAAAACCGACGCATAAGCCGGCATGGGACTAACGCCTACATCAGATGGTAAACGAGCGCCGCCCGACTTGATAGCATTAACCAAATACGCATCATTATGATGCCAGGTATGGCCCGTTTCATCATGAGGCGGCGCTTTAAGCAGTCCGCTGGGATCAGGTACACGCCAGTTTTCTTCCCCTTCCAGATTTTCGCCATGACAAGACGCGCACTGCGCGTCATACACCTGCCTCCCCAAAGCGACAGCGTTGGCATCGGCAGGATCGACTGGCAGTATAACTGAACTGGACAACGACCAGATGGCCGCGACCGCCATCAACAAGATGCCCACCCCCAGCACTCCCCAAATGATGCGCTGTTTTTGCTTTTGGCTGCGCAATGCCGCCTGTCGCTCCCGCCGACTGACTTTGCTCATATTATTACCTCGATGATATTGGTTTGGCGCTTAAACTATGTAAGAGAAACGAGGCAGTCAATAGATTTTGACTACCTCGTGATTTTGATGACGCTAAATTTATAATTTGAGGGTACGCAGCCGCAGGGCGTTGCTGACGACGCTGATGCTGGAGAAAGCCATCGCGCCGGCGGCCAAAATGGGGTGTAACTGCTGCAAGAAACCGGGAACACCGTCAAAGGGGGCCAGAATCCCGGCGGCAATGGGGATGAGCAGGATATTGTAACCAAAAGCCCAACCCAGATTCTCTTTGATGTTGCGCATCGTTGCTTTGGATAGGGTGATGGCCTGGGGCACGCTGCGTAAATCGCCGCGCATGAGGGTGACGTCGGCCGTTTCCATGGCCACATCTGTGCCTGTGCCGATGGCCATACCCACATTGGCCTGGGCCAGCGCGGGCGCGTCGTTGATGCCGTCGCCGACCATTGCTACGGTGTAGCCTTCTTCTTGCAACTGCGTCACGTGGCGCGATTTATCGCCCGGCAGCACCTCGGCGAAAACGCGATCAATGCCCACTTCGGCGGCGATGGCCTGGGCAGTGGCTTCGTTGTCGCCGGTCATCATCACAACGGTGAGCCCCAGCGCTTTCATGGCAGCGATGGCTTCTTTGGAGCCGTCTTTGATGGTGTCGGCGACGCCGATGATGGCGCCGGCTTGCCCGTCTACGGCCAGCCACATGGCGGTTTTAGCTTCGTTTTGCAGCTTTTCGGCTTTCGTTTCCAGGCCGTTGAGATGAACGTTCTTCTGTTTCATGAGACGCAGGTTGCCCAAAAGGATGGCACGGCCGTCCACCTCTGCCGCAATCCCATGACCTGCAATCCCTTCAAACCCGGCCGGTTCGCTCAAAACCAACCCTTTGGCCTGTGCCGACTGCACAATCGCCTCGCCTAACGGATGCTCCGACCCGCGTTCGGCGGAGGCGGCCAGTTGGAGGAAGTAATCGGTAATCGGTAAGCGGTCATCGGTCATCGGATTACCGTTTACCGCTAACTGATTACTGATTACCACATCCGTCACGCTTGGTTCGCCCTTCGTAATCGTCCCCGTCTTGTCCAGAACGATGGCGTTCAGCTTTTGCGCTTGTTCCAGGGCGGCGCTGTTTTTGAAGAGGATGCCTTTTTCGGCCCCTTTGCCCACGCCGACCATGATGGAGGTGGGGGTGGCTAAGCCCATGGCACAGGGACAGGCAATGACGAGAACGGCCGTTAACCGAATCAACGCCGGCACAAACTCGCCGCCCACAACCCACCAAACCGCCATCGTCAACAGGGCCACGCCAATGACAAAAGGTACAAAATAGGCTGCTGCCTGGTCGGCAATTTTCTGGATGGGCGCCTTACTGCCCTGCGCCTGCTCCACCAGCTTGATGATCTGGGCCAGCGCCGTCTCTTTGCCGACTTTGGTGGCCTCAAATTTGAGCAAGCCCTGCTTGTTGATGGTGGCGCCGATTACCTCGTCGCCAACTGTTTTCTCAACGGGCAGGCTTTCGCCGGTGATCATGGATTCGTCGAGGGTGGAACGGCCGTCTACCACCACCCCATCCACCGGAACCTTCTCGCCGGGCCGTACAATCACCACATCGCCGCGCACAACCTCGGCAATCGGGATGTCCACTTCCACGCCATCGCGCAGCACCCGCGCCGTCTTGGCCTGCAAACCCATCAGCTTCTTGATGGCTTCGCTGGTACGCCCTTTGGCCCGCGCTTCCAGCAGTTTACCCAGCACAATCAACGTAATAATCGCCGCCGAGGTCTCAAAATACACGTGCGCCCCCAACGCATCCGACTGCCAGAACGTCTTGGCCAACAAGACGGCGATGCTGTAAATGTAGGCGACCGACGACCCCATCGCCACCAACACATCCATGTTGGCGCTGCCATTTTTCAACGCCTTGTAGCCGCCGTCGTAATAATCCCAACCGACGTAAAATTGCACCGGCGTCGCCAGGAACAAAAAGAGCCAGTTGACCCAAATCGCGTGCGCCCACTCCCCCACCAGGCCAAAATCGCGGGCCATGCTCAACAAAAAGAGAGGCAGCGTAAAGGCCGCGCCCACAATCAGCCGCGTCCATTGGTGGCGGATTTCCCGTTCCCGCGCCGCCGCTTCCGCATCCTGCAAATCGGCGGCGTCGGCGCTTTCCACCACATCGTAACCGGCGCGGCGAATGGCAGCGACCATGTCGGCGCGTACGGCGACGCCGGGCGTGTAGCGCACTGTCGCTTTTTCGTTGGCGTAGTTGACTGTCGCTTCCAGAACGCCGTCCACTTTTTTATTCAGCGTGCGTTCGATGGTGGCGGCGCAGTTGGCGCAGGTCATCCCCAGCAACGAGAGTTCCAATTCGGCCGTGGGAATTTCGTAGCCGGCCCGTTTTACCCGTTCGATGACCCGCGTTGTCGCCTCTTTGGCGTCCAAAACGGCCGTATCATAGGTAAAAGTGACTTTCTCGCTGGCAAAATTCACGCTGGCATCGGTTACGCCTTCGACTTTCTTCGAGTTTCGCTCCACCGACGCCACGCAGTTGGCGCAGGTCATCCCCAAAACCGGTAAGGTGATTTGTTGTTCGGACATACGTCCTCCGTAGAAGCTAGAGCGAGAGGATAGAGCTAGAGGTCTTTTTCTTCCTCTAGCTCTCGCTCTTCCCTCTAGCTTATCTGG
The DNA here is from genome assembly GCA_024762395.1 of Anaerolineae bacterium. Lineage (GTDB taxonomy): Bacteria > Chloroflexota > Anaerolineae > Promineifilales > Promineifilaceae > JACKCC01. Next base: position 6,003 of record JANTHP010000124.1, read on the forward strand.
ATGAGTCCCTCTGGCGGATAATTGATTTCTTGCAACAGAGCGGCAATGCCATCCCAGGTGGCCGGGGTATCCCATTCCACAGTGACTTGTTTGGATTCGATCTCGGCCTTGACTGACTTGACCCCAGATAAATCGCCGACTTCCATTTCGATGGTGTGGGTGCAGTGCCCGCAGCTAATGTTGGGAACGATAAATGTTTTGCTGTTCATTAAAAAATCTCCTTTTAGATAGAGGGTAGAGGTTGAGGGAGAACTATTTTCTCGCTTTACCCTCTCGTTTTGTATTCAAAGACGCTGGTTATCTCATTAAAAACGCGCTTGCGCTCTTCCGGGTCTTGTCCCTGAATGGCGGTGGTAACGCACGTATTGAGATGATTGTCCAGAATCATCGAATTGACCTTGTTAAGCGCGGCTTGCACAGCTTGTATTTGCCGAATCACATCAATGCAGTAGGTATCTTCATCAACCATCCGCTGAATCCCTTTGACGTGCCCTGATACGCTGGCTAATCGCTGCGATACCGCTTTTTTTGTTGTGGCGTCCATATTTCCCTCGCTTTTAATGCCCTACCCCCCTGGGGGAGGGGTTCGGTTGCAGTTTACACCATAAAAATGGATTGTCAAATGAAAGGACTATGAAAAATGGCGCTGAACGTTTTTGGGAATAGGGGATAATTAGGGAGTTACAGGCAGTTCACTCAGAGAAAATGGGGGAATCACGGTTTCCTTCATTCAAGAAACTACGTCTTTTGCCAGACTTCGCTGGCAAAAAAATCGTTGTCGTGAGCGTAATCGTATTCGTGATCGATTTTTTCGATTACGAATACGATTACGACAACGATTACGAGTATCGACAAAAAATTGCCGATGTGGGCGCGTAAGCGCCTATCTCGGTTAATTATTTTAAGAAACAAACCGCCAAACACTTCATATGGAGATTTACAGACTGTCAAACGGCGTGGTCAAACGGCCGTGCGTTTGGCGAAATAGGCTTGCAAGGTTTGGTGGGTAAACAGGTAGCCGCCGCCAACGCGATGCAAAAAGACGTGATTCACGCTAAATTCCAGGAAACTGACCAAATCCCATGGTAACTCTTTTGTCAGCCAGAGCAGAAAGCGCAAGTAAAAATGATTAGCAACATTACCGCCGCCAAACATGAATAGGGTGACCAATGTCGTTAATGCCCCAATGATGAGTCCCGCAGGCGCATTTTGCCAGACAACGGCCGTTACTACCAACATTGGTAAGCCTACAATTCCCGCCGCAACCAATGCGTTTGTCGCCGACAGCCAAATACCCTGATTCGGGTTGCTGGTGGCGCTTACCCGATGGCCGCGCAGCCCGCCCAACAGCATAAAAATTAGTCCCAGCGATAAAAAAGTAGGGGTAAGTTGTGTGACGCCATATAAGGACCATTCCACCAGTTCGACCGCAGTTGCCAGCCCTATGCCGATGAGCAGTCCGGTAAATGCCCCGGACCATGTCCAGCTCAGCGCGGCTACGGTGCGAATATCGTCGCGCAGATTGCTGCCGTAAACGAAATAGGCTATCAGGCCGAATGTGACGCCGACCACGACACCAAAGGAAAACGACAGGAGCGCGTTGTCGAAAACAGCCACGATCAGCGCGGCTAATGAACCCGTGACGAGACTGGTAACGGCCGTTCGGCTAAGTACGCGCTTTCGTTGATCCACCGCCGGATTGCCTTGGTCTGAGATTCGCTTGTAATCAATGCTGTCGAGAACGGCCGTTAAAAATCCCATGCTCAATCCCAAAGACAGCATCAGCCAAAAATCGGTCTCCGCGGCACGGCCGGGGATAACTTGTGCGATCTGCTGCGACCAAACCGTGCCAAACTGAGGTACATTGATGCGTACAACCAGCCAAAACAGCCACATCAGAAAGCTAGAAATCAGCCCAGAAAACAGCCGCGAACCGAGAAGATAAGCCCATTTCCAACCGTAAGAAGGCAGCCAACTGGGCTGTAACCGTTCAATCAAAAATAACGCCTGATTATGTTTGTCCATGCGTCGGGCCAGCCAGGTCAGACGATCCTTGACCTTTTCATGTGAGAAGACCAGATTCTCACCGCGACGGTCAAACATCGCCTGGACGTAGGTACCCAAGAGTCCATTTATATCAAATGTGCCGTCGCTGCCAGGGACAGTTTTGGTTTGCCAGTAGGCAGCGCTGAGGGCGTGGAGCATGAGCGGCGTTTGGGCCATTTCCTGCAGGATGGGGTCTTGCTGTACGGCCGTACGCAATCCCTCTAACGGTTCTCCCGCCGCCGCCAGATAAACATCAATCTGGCTCGTTGTCAGCGGCTGCAAGAGAAAGGCGCTGTTCAATTGCAGGTTCGTGTTTGACGCTTCGTATGCCTTGCGGCGACTGCTGACGATGATGCCCGCCAAGCCATGTTCTTTGCGGAACTGGTTGATGGCAGCGACGCAGGCAGCGCGATGATTCAGGGAAACTTCATCCAGGCCGTCCAACAGCAGAATTAAGGCGTCATCGGCCAGCCACTGCCGCCCCAGCATGGGCGGAATCTGGTATTTGGCTGTCAGCTCTTCCTCCAGCCAGGCGTTGATGCTTTCCCGTTTTTCAGCCCAGGAAACAAGATTAAAAATAACAGGAATGGGCTGTTCCGAATCAACTTCGGCTTGGGCGATCAATTCCTGGGCCAACGTGATGAGGGTGATGGTTTTGCCGGAACCGGGTTCGCCTAAAATGAGCAGCGCCCGGTCGGCCTGGTGGAAGCGGGCGGTTAAATTGGGTGGGGGAACGGCCGTTTCCTCACCCACAGGCAGCGGCGGTACAAAACCAATGATTTGCTGCCAGGGATTATCAACCGCTTCGTCGTAGGAACGGCCGTGCAAATTCAGCAGCATCGCCCCGCGCACCGACTTTTCCAGCACGCCCTCCACCCAGAACTGCTTCACTTTTGCCAACAAAATAAGCTTTTTGCGTCTTTCTGCGGTTAAAACGGCCGTTGGCTTGGGGAGAGTCGTTGGGGAATGGGGCGCTGCATCCGGGAAAACTTGGGTTTGTTCCTGAACATCCAGCGGGCGGTAATTGCCCGTTTGCAATAGATGATTGGCTTCGGCCAGCGTGGTTAGGCCGCCGTAACGGCGCAGCGTCGCCACGAGACCCACCAGCGCTAAACGGTCATCAGCGTGAATTTTGCTTTTGCCCCGTTCCCAATCAGAGACGGCCGCGCCAGAGTAGCCGGCATGGTTCAATTCATCGCCCAGCAGTTCGCCCAATCGCGCCTGAGTCAAAACGCCGCCCCGCAGCGGGTCCCGGCACTGCCTGCGATAAACACGTAGTTGTTGGCCGAAGGTTGTCATCGTGTCCTCCCCTTCATTCTGGACATTTCCGAGCGTTTTTAAGCGTTACCCCGTTTAACTCAAGCCTCTTTTTTTCTATGGTGGCGATATTAACCGATTGAGACCGGCAAGTCCCAGAAACAGCGCCGGTCTGAGGAACATAAAAAGCGAGGTATCCAAATGTTCAAGTTTCGTCAAGCCACTGTTCAGAAAAAGGTTGTTCAGTTATGGACGGCCGTTGCCGTCACCGTCTTTTACATCATTCTCCCCAACCTCGTCCACGCCGCAGAGTGCGTTGGAACAAGTTCTGGGTCCGCCTGCACCGGGTAAAAATCAATTAAGTGATGTGACAGTCACTTTAGAAGTGGCTGTCATATCACGCAGTCGCTGTCGCTTCAAGCAATCGCTTATGCAATCTCTGCGCCAAAACATCCTCTGGATAACCGGCTAAAAATTTAGCGCCTTGCCGGCTTAGTTTCTGCGCTTCAACCACATCCCCTTGCGCCATTTTGACCTCGGCCAGGCCGATTAGCGCATTGGCCCACTGAAGCTGATCGTTGCCTGTTTCCCAAAGAGCTATACTGCGTCGAAAGGCACGTTCTGCATTCTTCAGCTCGCCCTCAGCCTGATAGACATTGCCTAAGTTAGTCGCCACAATCGCCTGATCAAATAAATTGCCCGATTTGCGTAAATAAGTAGAGTCGGCGGCCAGCAATTGACGCAGCGCTTCGTCAAAATCCCCCTGGTTAAAATGCAAAACGCCCAATTCGTTCAGAATTCTTGATTGGTCTAAATAGTTTTCTGTCGGCTTGAGTTTGTCCAAAGCTTCATGGTGCGCTTTTAGAGCGTCATCGGTTTTGTCTTGAGAAACTAAAACCTGTCCCAGCAGCTTAAGGCTGTTGGCCAAATAAACAGGATCGCCAACTTCGCGCCACAGCGATACAGACTCGCGCAAATGAGCCTCGGCCGTTTGCCATTGTTCCTGCGCTTGCGCTAGAAGACCATGTTCAAGCGAGACAAAAGCGTGTTTTGCCATGGGCGCGTTGATAGCTTGAAAGGCATTTTGTGCGCGTGAAATGAAACGCTCTGCTTCATCGAAGCGCCGCAAAAGGCGGCAAACGGCCGTCAAATTGATGCAGGCATGGGCGATTCGCCAATTATCTTGGGCCGCCTCGCCAATCTGTAACTCTTCCTGGTGAGCGGCGTATGCTTTATCCAACTGCCGGTTATAACGGCGAAAAACGCCTAATTGGTCGAGAATACGGCCTCGCAGAGCCAAATTATCGGCCGGGCATTTATCCAGCGCGCGTTCCATGATGGGGATCCATTCGTCCCAATAGCCCCGCTTTTCAATGAGGATAAAAGATTGCACGATGAGTTCGGCCGTTTCTTGCCAGGTTTTGGGTAATTGTAAGCCAAACCGGACGGCCCGATACAGATTTTGCCGGTCTCGATCAAGCGCGGACAGATTGTTGTGCGTCAATTCTTTGGCGCGCCGCCGCCAATAAACCACGTTGGCGGCTACGCTGTGGGTGAATTGGGCCGCTGGGGGTGTTGTTGCCAATTGTTGTTGCATGGTCTTTTATTATTCAATTTCCAACCAGCGAATAATTTCCGTGTTCAGAAAAGCTTCGGTGAGCCGATGGATGCCGTAACGTCGTTCTTGAATGGTTCCTTGCACTTCTAACAGGGAACGGGCCGTTAATTCATGCACGGCCGTCCAAAAATCGCCTTCCTCAAGACCGCTAATCGCCTGCATTTGCTCAGGCAGCGCGCCAGAGGCGGCGACCAAAGGCATCGCTTGCAGCAGGGCTTGGGCCGAGGGCGTTAAAACCCGCCACGTTTCCCAATAAATGTGCCGGTACAGCTCTTCGATGGGGCCGGCCCGACTGGCGTTGAGGTCGGCCAGGATTTGAGGCAGGGGGAGGACGGCCGTTAAACTGACCACCAATTTCAGCGCCAAAGGATTGCCGCCTGTGACTTCGTAAATCGCCTTAATCGTTGGGGCATCGGCTTGCGCTAATTCAGCCAGGCCAGTCATTGCGGCGTGGTGACGCAGCAGCGCTTCGGCGTCGTTTAAGGGAAGTTCTTGCAGGGAGTGGGTGTAGACGGCCGTTGTTCCCGATGGTCGGGCGCGGCTGGTCAACAAAAAGCGGCTGGGTCCGGCCAACGCCGCTAACTTGTCGGTAAAAAGTTCAATTTGGGCGGTCGTTTCCAAATTGTCAACGACGATTAAATGGGACGCCGCTTTCAATTCCTGGCGCAGCCGCTTCTCTAGTTGGGCGGTGGGGTCGCCATGATGGGCGCTCGGCCACAACTGCCCCGCCAGATTTGACAGCGCCGTATTGTAAGCCTGTTCCGGGGGCAGCGGCTCATCGCTTAACTGTTGACCGTTGACGCGCAGCCAGCAAATTCGCTTGTAGGTCATAGTGGGCAAAACAGCGCGGACGACGTAATCGGCCAGACTTGTTTTGCCAATGCCGCCAATCCCGGCGATGACGACGATCCAGGGCGCGGCCGTTTGCAAAAGTTGGGTTTGGAGCGCCTGACGGGCTTGCGTAAAGCCAAAAAACTGGCTGTAGGGCGCTGCGGGCAGCGCCGCTTCCATTTCCTCTGCTATTTGAGCGCGTAGCGTTAATTCCTGGCGATAAATAATTTGGACTAAGCGGTTGATGGCGGTGCGCTGCCAGCGATTAACCTGATCGGGGCTGGCGTGCATTTCCTGGGCTGTCTGCCTTGTGGTTTTGCTATCCACGAACCGGCTTTGCAAGACGTTAGCGCCTCTCTCATCTTGCTCAGCCAGGAGGCCGAGGTTTTCTAAAACGAGTCGATCAACGGCGGGTTTTAAGGCAAAGGGCAGTCCGGCGCTATCAAGTTTCAATTGTTTTTGGACTAACAAGGTTTGGGCGAATGGTTCCAGCGCGTCGTCAGACGGCTTACCCCAGTTGACCAGAGC
>JANTHP010000125.1 GCA_024762395.1 Anaerolineae bacterium
CAATTTTTTGTCGATACTCGTAATCGTTGTCGTGATCGTATTCGTAATCGAAAAAATCGATCACGAATACGATTACGATCACGACAACGATTTTTTTTGCCAGCGAAGTCTGGCACAAGACGTTGGCGCCTACGCGCCAACGGCGACAAAAAGCTGTCGCTAATTGTCAATTGTTGCCACCTTTTACCAAATCGTTCTACGTTTATGGAGGAGCAAAATGAGTGACAAAATGGATTCATTGGATCCCAATAACGTTCGGTTCTTTAGCGGCCGTTCCAACCCTGAATTGGCGGCCAAAATCTGCGCCCATTTGGATGTGCCATTGGAGGAAACACATTTCTCCCGTTTTAGCAATGACAACCTGTTTGTACAGTTGGGGGCCAGCGTGCGCGGGCGCATCGTTTACATTGTCCAGTCGCTCACGCCGCCGGTAAGCGACCGTTTAATGGAGTTGTTGATGATGCTGGACATCGCCAAAGGTGCGGCGGCAAAGGAAGTTCACGCCATCATTCCCTACTTTTCCTACTCGCGCTCCGATAAAAAGGACGCGCCGCGCATTTCCATCACCGCCCGGCTCATTGCCGATTTACTCAAAACGGCCGGGGCCACCCACGTCATGACGATGACTTTGCATTCGCCCCAGGTGCATGGGTTTTTTAGCCTGCCCACCGATCCGATAACGGCGCGTTCCCTTTTTGGCGATTATTTCCGTCAGCGAGAACTGGATCCCCAAAAATGCGTCGTCGTCTCGCCAGATATGGGCCGGGCTGAATCAGCGGCTCGATTTGCCGAACAGATGGGGCTGCCGGTAGCAACGGCCAGCAAAACGCGCCACTCGGATACGGAAGTGACTATTGGCGGCTTTATCAAGCGGCAAGTGAAAGGGTTTTCGCACGCGCTGGTTTTTGATGACGAGATTGCAACGGGCGGTTCTGTGACTCAACTTAGCAAGCAGTTGGTGAAAAGCGGTATTCAACAAATCTCATTGGTTTGTACGCATGGGTTGTTTTTGGGGAAAGCGCTGGAGCGGATTACGGCCGTTCCCCAAATCACCGAAATCGTCACCACCGACACCGTTTACCGCCCGCCGGAAAGCCGGCACCCTATGATGAAAGTCTTATCCGTTGCCCCGGCATTTGGCGACGCAATCCGGTACAATTACCTGCACCAATCCATTGGTAGCCTGTTTGCCTTTGGCGAAAAATAAATTAAGAAGCTACACAGAGTTACACGGAGTAGATAATGAGTAACCAAATTGATGATTTTACCATGTCCTACCAGGACACATGCGACCAGATAACGTTACTGTTGATTCACGGTTTTCCGTTGGACAGCGCCATGTGGGAGATGCAAATGCAGGAACTGCCTGATGTGGCCCGAATTGTTGCGCCGGATTTGCGGGGACACGGCCGTTCCGATGCCGTCCCCGGTCCCTACAGCATGAAACTATTTTCCGACGATATTGCCGGCCTGCTGGACTATTTGAACATTGACGGCCCCGTCGTTGTCGGCGGTCTCTCCATGGGCGGTTACATCGCCCTCGACTTTTACCGCCGCTACCCGGAGCGCGTCGCCGGCCTCATCCTCGCCGCCACCCGCGCCGGGGCCGATTCTGAAGAGGGTAAAGCGGCCCGCGACGCTGCCATTGCCACTGCCCGCGCCGAAGGCACAGCCCCCATCGTAGCCGGGATGCTGCCCAAACTCATGGCCCCCGCCTCCTACGAAGACGACGAAATCGTTGAATTTGTCACCGAAATTATGGAAGGAGCATCGCAAGAAGGCGTGATAGGCGCGTTAGCCGCCATGCGCGACCGCCCCGATTCCACGCCGACTCTGGCCGAAATTGACGTACCCACCCTTATCGTGCATGGCGCGGAGGACAAAATCATTCCCTTATCCGAAGCCCAGGCAATGGCCGATGCAATTCCTGATGCCCATCTGGTTGTTGTGCCGGATGCCGGCCATCTGCCCAACTTGGAACAGCCGGATATTTTCAATGATGCTGTCGTGGATTTTCTGGAATCACTAGAGGAGCATGATCACGATCATGCCCATCATCATTAAAAACTCGTTCCACGCTCAGCGTGGAACGCCCTCATCAGACGCTCCGCGTCAAAGAGACGCGGAGCGTCCCAGTGAGTATCCCACGCGGAACGTGGGACGAGTGTATCTTCTCAGTATTCCGGGAGAGAGTTGACAAATTTTCCTATAGTACTCGTGTAAGACGAAGCACTAATGAAATTTGTCAACTCTTATCCACGATTTATTGAGATGTTATGGACGAGTTTAGTTATCAGTAAGGTAGGATTCCAGGTCAAGCGCCTGGTAGAGGCGTTGGCGGGCGTCTTGGGGAAGTTCGGGTTGGGGGAGTTCGTGGTAGAGGAGGACGGTTTTGCGGAGGGTGTCCACCATAACGCGGCAATTTTCGCAGTCGGCCAGATGGCGCTCGATGTCGGCGCATACTTTTTCTGAAGCTTCCCCATCAAGGTAATCTGACAGGTCATTGAGAAGATGTTCGCATGTTTCGTGGTTCATAATGCCTCTTCTGCGGCTTGGGCCAATTCTGTGAAATAGGGTGACAGGCGTTCGCGTAGATGCAGGCGGGCGCGGTGCAGGCGCACTTTGGCGGCGCTGAGGGAAATATCGAGGGAATCGGCCGTTTCCTGCGTAGATAGTCCCTCTAATTCTCGCAGAATAAAGACTGATTTGTATTTTTCCGGCAGGGCGTAAATGGCTTTTTCCAACTCGTTTTGCACCTCGTCGCTTTCAAAATCCTGTTCCGGCAAACAGCACCAATCAAACAATTGCTTTGGTATGAGACTGCCTTCTTCGTCTTCTAATGTTTCCTCAACGGAGAGGATGTATTTTTGCGGCTTGCGCAGCCGCATCATGGCGGCGTTGTGGGCGATGCGGTACAGCCATGTACCTAAGCCCGACCGGCCTTCGAATCTATCAATTGCCTTAAACGCATTCATGAATGTTTCTTGCAATACGTCTTCGGCTTCGGCTTCGTTTTGCATCAGGCGCAGCGCCAGCCGGTAAATGGCTGGCGAGTGAATGTCAATGCACTCGGCGCAAGCTGCTTTGTCTCCTGCTTTTAGCCGCGCAATTAACGCCGCTTCATCATGGTTGTCATTTATCAAATTAGATGCACCTGCCCTTAGAAAGTTACCGTGGCTGCGCGATTTTGAAATCGCGTCAATCTTGGTCACTCTAACCTGATAAAGGACAAAAGGCAAGAAAAAACCCACATTTATTAGGGTTCGCTCGTTTTGAACTTTCCTGTTTGGAAGCATGTTTCGGGAATTCCAATTTCCGAAACACCAAAGTCGTTTACGATTGAACCCTTATGAATGCGGGCTTGTTTTGCCGTGTGATGGCAGTTGATGGTCTGCCGGATGTTTATGCGGCTACCGGTGCAGGAACCGTGCTGGTTTTGATTTCAAATTGGGGCGGATATTCGAAATGTTTTTTGACGGCGCATTGGTCGGCGGAGCGGATAACGGCCGTTTTATACTTCTCAGGGAATTCCGGCGGTAGTTGAATATCCAGCTTGACTTTGCTGATGAGGCCGGTCATCCGGTTTACTTCCAGACTTTGCACCAGGCGGACGCCCTCGGTGGAAATACCGCGCTGCTGGCAGAAACCAAGTACGTAAATACCGGCGCAGGTGCCGATGGAAGCCAGGAAAGTGGCAAAGGGGGTGGGGCCTTCGGGCATATACCCCCATGAAGGTTGGTCGGTTTTTACAGTGAAGGGGCCAAAATGCGCGTCTACGCGCGCGCCGCCGGGAAAATCAATGATCATGTCCATAAGAATTGTCTCCAAAAATGTCTAGGTTTTGTCGGCCGGGGAAGTTTTCCCGCTGCCACATGGTTAGATGCAGTAAAGCGGGGATGGTTACATGGCGGCGGGGCGAGTCTGCGGGGTTACGGCGATTCGCAATTTTGGCCTAATCCGGCCAAAATCCAGCAGTCCATCCCGTCTTCCAGCCAGGCTAGGCCGTCTACCCATTGCCCGGCGACGAGGGTGTCCCAATGCAAATGGTTGCCGGTGGAGAAGCCGGTTGTGCCGACGGCGCCGATTTGTTGGCCTCTCGCTACCTTTTCCCCGGCAGCGACGGAGATAGCGGAGAGGTGATAAAAGCCGGTGTAGACGCCTAATCCATGATTGATGATGACGGCGTTGCCGCGAACGGTGAGGGGTTCGGCTAAAATGACGGTTCCGGCGGCGGGGGCGGAGACGGCCGTTCCCCCATACGCCGCAAAGTCCACTCCTTCATGTGAAGAGTTGTAAGGGCCGCCATTGTAAGACCGGCGCGCGCCATAAAGGGAGGAAATGGAGAGGTAATCGGTGATTGGTAATTGGAATGGCGTTGTCCATTGGGGCGTGGGCGTGGCTTGCGACCATATTTCGAAAAGTCGGGCGCGTTCAGCTTGAATTTGCTCGCGTGTGATGGCGGCGGCGCTGCCGGTCAGGGTGATTTCGTTGTACGTCCAACTGCCATCCACAAAGAGCCAGGGCTGCGACCAGAGGGGGTGTCCGTCCGGTTGGATGGTAAGTTCCGGTTGACGATTGGCGTAAAAATCATCAATGCCGATGAGGCTGACGTGGTAACGGCCGTTGCCAAAACTGTCAAACATCATCCCATCCAACCGGGCCGTGACTGAGATTGGATGAGTGGTGATGCCGCGAAACCCTATTCCACGCCCAGGCTGCGGCGTTAAATGGGAGAGTTCCAATGTTTCAAATCCAATTGGCAAATCGCGCGGCGGCTCAGTTCCGCCCGGGATGAATAATGGTTGGTAAAATGTTGGCCGATAGGGATGGCGCAGGCCGTTTATGGCGGCTATTTTCCAGGGCGAGGTTTGGTGGGAAACGGCCGTTGCCAGTAATCCGCCCTCATTCACCCGTACAATTTGGCCGGTATACTCCCTGCCTGTATCCGGCAATAGCAGTGTAGAGCCGATGGTTGGCTGGCGCTGCTGGTTTGGATGCTTGTAACTGTTTTGCAGGGCTTCTTGTGGAATTCCGTAGCGCCAGGAGAGGGCGACCCAGGTGTCGCCGGGTTGGATGAGGTGTTGTTGGGTGCCTGTAGATTGGGCGTGGATACGGCCGTTGACAAAAGTTAAACCGATAATCAAAAGCAGTGGTAGCAAAAACCAACGTTTCATTAAGAAGGGTAGCGATTAGCCGGCGATAAAATCGTTCATCGAGAGAGCTTGATTGGGAAAAAGGGTTAATAGTTGGCGGTCTTCAGTTATTAACGGAACGGTCGTAGCTTGAGCCAGGGCGACGAATTGGGCGTCATATGCGCTGATACTAAACTTTGTTGTTAATTGTAGCGCCGACGGCATATTTAGATCCCGTTCTTGTTTTGCCAAAAATTGAATACTTTGCCGCCAGATTGATTTAGCATCGCCCAAATTGCCGCCACCATGGCGGACATACGTAGCCAACACATTCAGAAATTCATGCCGCCATAGTGGCGGCACAATCCAGTTTGAATCTCGTTGAAAAAGTTGTTGTGATAATGTTGTTTTGTTGCCAGATATGAAAAGGTAGGCAATGATATTTGTATCAACAACGATCATGACCTTCCCTCGCGTTTTGCTTTGTTTAGCCATTCATCAGTTAATGGAAATTGGCCCTGAAAAGGCGCTGGCATGTCAGGTGGTTCCATAGGGTTTGCTTCTAAAACCATTTCCAATAGATGGAGAGCTTCCTTAGTCATGCTGCGCCGGTTGCGTGCAGCGCGTTCTTTGAGTTTATGGTGCAACGGTTCTGGCAAATTCTTGATTAACAGCCCGGGCATATCTCACCTTTTGTTCTAATAATGCTACCAATATACTATCAATTTGCTATTAGTATACTATTATTTTAGTATTTGAATTAATGATTGTCAATGGTAGCCTGAGAGCAGGGCGTTTCAGTAGTCAAAACCCTAAGGGTTTTTCAAAATGCAGTCTAGATAGCAATTACTTTCAGGTCAGAGAGGAGTGTGGTATATCTGCCGGGCTGCTCACGCTGTGTCTAAATCAATTTCGTCCAGGGAAATGAGACCGCGTTTGAGCGCGGCGACGACAGCCTGGGTGCGCTGGGCCGTATGCAGTTTGGAGAGGATGTTGCCCACGTGGGTTTTGACGGTTTCTTCGCTCACGACCAGTTCGGCGGCGATTTGGGGATTGGTACGGCCGTGCGCCAACAATCTTAACACCCCCATTTCCCGTTCGGTCAGGCCGTCAATTCCCCCGGCCAATTCTTGCAAAACGGAACCGGCAATGGCTGGATCGAGCATGGATTGACCGCGGGCGGCGGCGCGCACGGCCGTTAACAACAATTCCGGTTCCGCATCCTTGCGCACGTAGCCAATCGCCCCCGCCCGCAGCGCCGCTACCACCCGCGCCTCATCCGTATGCGCGGTGAGGACGACAACCTGCGTGTGCGGCGATAATTGCCTGACTTGCCGCGTCGTCTCAATCCCATCCATCCCGCCGGGCATGAGCAAATCCATCACCGCCACGTCGGGGAGCCAGCTTTCCACCTGCGCCAGTGCCGCTTCACCGCTTTCCGCTTCACCCACGACTGCGATATCGGGGAAAGATTCCAAAAAACTGCGCAGCCCGCGCCGCACCACGCTGTGGTCGTCAACCAAAATGAGACGAATGGTCATTTTTGCTCCGTATTCCGTAATCCGTTTACTGTGTGCCGCTTTTGCGCCGTGAATCCGTGATTTTGGTAATCAGGACAACGAGCAGCATCAAAAGGGCGGGCACGGCCGTTAATAACAGCAATGCCATAGGTTGAATTTGGTAAAGCGCGTAAGCCATATCAGCGATTGTACCATCATATCTGGCGCCGCCGGATGGGGAGATGGCGCTGATGGCATTGACGGGCGCTATGGTCAGGCCTAACGCGGTGGGAACCGTCGCCCAGCCGGGGATAAGGAAGGCCAGCATAGCCGCCAGCAGCGTTTCCAGAATGCGCGGCAGATTTTTCCCGCGCGCGGCTTGGGCGGCGGTGAAGTCGTGACGGGGCGTGAAGATGTAAACGGCCGTTACCGCGCCCAACAGACCCACCCCCAGCCAGGCCGCATAAGTCACCGCCAATAAGCTGGAAATGATGAAGGCCAGGAATAAAGCAGTTGTGAGCCAGCCCGTCCAGCCCGGCCGTTTTTCGTGGTGAGGGTAGCGGCGTTCAAGGGAGACGGCCGTTCGCAGCAGCAGTAAGCTCGCAACCAGATTAACGATGCAGCCAATCACCACCGTTGTGATGGCCGCCCGCGATGATGCCGGGGCGACGATGAAGCCGACAAACAGCGCAACCGGCAATAAAACAGAGGCATAGGCGCTCATATAAGCGACGACGATGCTGTTCAGTTGGGGCAGCGGTTTGGCCCGTTCTATGCGGCGCAATAGCTGGTAAAGGGCCAATTGGGCGGCCAGGTAAACGATAAACACGACGGCAATGGGAAGAACGGCCGTGCCCGCTGGCGGCAAAGAAAACACAAACCCGGCCGCTTCCGCTTTGGCGGCGCTGTCAATCACCTTCGTCCCCATCAGCGTATAAACGGCAACCGTCACGACGAGGGAAAGCAGCCCGCTCAACACAGCCACAAACGCCAAAACCGCGCCGCTGGCACGCAGCTGCGCCCAATCTCGTTCTGGGTTGCCTACAGTCAACGGAACCAAACGCCACCCTCCCCACGCGCCTAGAGCGGCGCCGATTAAGATCGAGACGATAAAACCGCCCATCGTCCACCAAATTGTGCCGATGACGCTTTCTGTAAGCAGCCATAAAAAGGCATCTTCACTGGCTGCTGGGACCAATCCGTGCTGGAAAAGAGCGTGGTTACCCATAAGCGTAGCTGCTGCGCTGCCCATGCCCATAAAAAAGATAGCCGTCGCTGTGGCGCCGGCCAATGCGCCCGCTAATGCGCCGCCCCGCCGTGTTGCCACTCTGGCGCGTAGTGCAGCTACATAACCAATCAAAATGATTAGGCCGAGAGCGGCCCCTGGCAGCGACCAACCCAAAAACCAACCCAACAACGGCAATCCTTGCGGCCATTCCGGTATGAAACGCCCTGGTAAAACGATTGCTAACGGATAAAACATGACCAAAATCAGGGCAATGCCGCCGCCGATTCCGACCAGGCTTACTTTATTAAATAGATGATCTGGCTTATTCATGCGCGTCTCCTTCATTTGAATTGATTCTTGTAAGGGGATAGAAACACGTATGGCGGTTCCTTCATTGGGCTGGCTGTGGATGGTTAGCTGCCCGCCCATGTTGTCCACGCGCTGGCGCAGATTGGAAAGCCCCATGCCGGTCTCTGCGCTTATGTCAAACCCTTGCCCATCATCTTCAATTTCTAGCCGCAGTGAGTCATCCTTTTGCTCCAGGCGCAGGCGGACGGTTTGGGCGCGGGCGTGGCGGGCGATGTTGCTCAGCGCTTCCTGGGCGATGCGGAAGATGGCTTCCGGCGCGCCGCCGGGGAAGCGTTCGTCGTCGGGCAGCGGGCCAATGGCGGTTTGCACGTCGGCCCCGCTGCGGTAGCCGAGGGCCTCGCATTGCTGCCGCAGCGCTTCAACCAATCCCACTTTTGCCAGCGGCTCCGGGGAGAGTTGGCCCAGCAGCGCGTTCATTTCCACCAGGGCGGCCTGGGCGCTGTGGCGCACATCGGCCAGGGCTGTTTGGGCGCCGTCGGGGTCATTATCCCAACGAGCTTGCACGGCGGCCGTGCCTACATGGATGCTGAACAGCTGCTGTTTGATGGAATCGTGCAGGTCGCGGGCCAATCGGTTGCGTTCTTCTTGGGCGGCGGCTGAGGCGGTTTGTTGAATTTGTTGGGCGCGGAGTTCGGTGAACGGCCGTTCCCGTTCCACCAAGCCATCTAATCGCGCAATGACCCCAGCCAGCGGCCCATGCCCCCAGCGCGGTAAATCTTTGATGGGGACCGTCTCGCTGAGATGCACCAACGCCCAATCAAGCAGTCGAATCGTGCGCTGAATGTTGATTGTCAGAACCAATCCGGCCAATCCCGCCATACCCAGCGAAACGGCCAGGCGGGGCAGCGTTTCCGCCGCTGACAGCCAACCCCACGTCAGCAACCCTACGCCCGCCGCCAGGAAATGGGTTAGAAATAGATGCCCGGCCAGAGCGACTGAGGTGGCGTTGGTGTCTTGCGTTTGCTTTGCCTGCGTCATGCGTCAACCTCCATACGTGCTTCCAGCATAAAACATGCCATGATAAAGATCATGGCTCAGACGCGGGAATTCTGCCTCCCCCAAGTGGGGGATTAAATGTTTTTGAATTTAATTTGATTAGGGAATATCAGACAGTTTGAATTGATCTAAATCAGCAACGCCGTATTGCTGCCCAACAGTGAAAAATTTGATAACGTGATTTCCACCGCTAATGCTGCCCAAAGAGATTGATTCCGACCAGGCAAACTGTTCCCAATCGCCCTGATTTTTGGGATACAGTTCCGCTCTTGGCTCTGGTTCGTCATCTATGTAAATCAAAATAGGAATAGAAGAGTCGCTGTTTTTGGAATAGCGCAACTGTAGGTATAAATTTTCAATTGAGGGCGAATTAATGGAATAAATTACATATCCAGCTTGTTCTGGCCAAGGGAATTCGGATGCCGTGCCGAACTGCCCATGAACGACAGATGCGCTTGCATCTGCTCGTGCCATAGTTTGACCAACTGTGAACGCATCAGGGTATTCACATTCTCTTGTATAGGGTAGAGAAATAAGCGGCGTTGTTGGCTCAGGCTCAGGTATTGCCTTTGATGCGAGAAGAAAATAGCCTGCGCTCAAATATGAATTGGTTGTTGCCGTTTCCCATAAAGTGGGCAATTGCCCATTGCGTTGGGCCAGGTAGCGTCCCCAGCCCAGCGTTTGCAAAGAGAGATTCCATGAGCCTTTTAAGGAGTTCCATACCGCCGCATCGGGGTTGCAGTTAGAATTTGTGGGGAAGGTTAAACTTTCGACATTGTTTAAGGGCGTAAAAAAGTCATTGTTGATGAGCCAATCCCACATGGCGACAGCTTCTTGAGGGCGCAGGGAGGCAATCATTGCTGAATAGTGAGGGATGATTACTGGCGAGCCGGAGGAATCCGTGCCATCGTTTGCCGATGAAAATTGGCCTCCTACGCCGTAGGCCTGGTAGGGACTGCCGTTAACTGTTGCCGGGTTAGGCGCTTCGGCGGCGGATAGACCGAATAACCTCAGTTGACCAAAGCAGGATTCAGGTGGGTAGTAGGCGATTTGGGCATCAGCGGCCCTTTCTCGATATGCGTTCCAATCATTACCCCAATAATCCGGTTGGGAGGGCGGCGGTACAAACAGCCAGACAATTTCATCAATAAAGCCTGATCCATTGGCCGTTGGCGGCACAGCGTGCAGGATGGAGGCGACTCGTTCGGTTGCGCTGGCATGAGCTAATCCAACGAGCCAACTTTCACCGCCAAACGTGTCCCAAGTACCAGAAAATAAAATTTCGTCATAATCATATCCAAATGAAATGCCATTGTCGGTCGTTAAATCAGCCCAATTGATGGCTTGGAGTAGTTGCTCAACGTCTGATGTGTCTAATTTTAAGCTCTGTTGCGCCGTTTGTAAGCCAATGGCGGCGATGACGGTATCTATCGATGACCATTCTGTGCCCCACACAATATCGGGTTTGTCGGTTGATGTCGTTTGAACCCAATGCGGCCATAAGCCATGATGTCGAGGTAAATCATTTAGCAGTGTGTCGCTGATTTTGTTGACGATTTGGATGGCGTCGGCGCGCGTCACGATACCAAGTTGGGCCGCCTGGGCGGTGGCGGCGGCTAGACTCCCGGTTGCCTGGATGGCGTCAAACTGACCGCTGGCGTCTTTGGCTTTGTCGCGGATCAGCCCTGTTGCGGGGTTCCAGTTGTTCAAGAGCATGCCGTAGCTCCATACGAAAGCGGCCGTTGCCGTATCTGTAATTTGTGAGCCAGAGGTAAACGTAACGCTTTCCAAAGTTACATAATCGCCAGCAGTAGCATTGTCCAGTACCCACAGGAATTCGTTAATATCTCCCAGGGGCGGCAAATTAAAATTGACAATTTGTCGTCCGCCGTTTAAGTTAACTTCTCCCATCCACTGTCGTTGGCCCTCAATGTTTTTTAGTTCTAATCTGAAGGTTGTGTTTGGCGTGCCATCAGCGATAACGGCCGTTACCCCCACAATCTGGCTTTGATACGCTGGCAAAATTTGCGCGGGCAGAATTGCGGAAAAATTAATTGGCACTCCTTCGCCTATCGGATGATTGAGACTCATCCACATGCCGCCCCAGGAATTATCCGGGGAAATCGTTGTTGTGACCTGTCCATCGCCCCAAACTAGAATGCTGTTATTGACCGTGCCCCGATCGCCTCCCAACCGGTTGAGTTGGAATGTTGGTTCGCTGGAGTCGGGGGAAGAATCAAAATCATCAATCAGGATGTTTGTCATTCGGGGAAAGGGTGTTGGCGTGGCGATTGGGGTTGGTGCAACAGTGGGCGGCTTGTCCGTTGGTCCAGGTTGCTGGGTGGGAGTGGGTGTATCGGTTTTATTAGAGCACAGCAGCGGTATTCTGATAATGCCCGTAGCACATAAGATGATGAACAGGGTAATGGCAATAATGGATATGAAAATTTTGCGCGTGCGATCCATGATAGTTTCCCTCGGGTTGTTTGCAGGCGTAATTTTGGGAGGGTGGCGTCGTGGAGATTTGCACCCCAAAACGCTGGCTGTCTTGAAAATAGTATACTGAGATATAGGATATTATGTCAATGGTTGGCGAGAGAACGGTTTGGATTGACACGCATGACGCGCTGTGTTATAAATAAGCTAATGATGCAGTGCGTCATGTCGGGCGATGAGAGTCGCCACCCACTTAACCGCGAAACATTGACAACATGAGTCGAATTTACTTGAGTTTAGGCACGAATTTGGGCGACCGCCGCGAAAATTTGCGGCAGGCGGTGCGGCGGTTGGGCGAGGAGATGCGGGTAACGGCCGTTTCTCCCGTCTACGAAACCGAACCCTGGGGTGAGACCAACCAGCCCCGCTTCCTCAATATCTGCCTGGAAGCCGTTTCCGAGTATTCCCCACAAGATTTACTTTCATTCATCAAAAAGGTTGAAAATGAACTTGGGCGCGAACCGACGTATCGTTGGGG
>JANTHP010000126.1 GCA_024762395.1 Anaerolineae bacterium
GTTGGTTGTTGGTTGTTGGTTGTTGGTTGTTGGTTGTTTGGAGAAATTATGAGCGAGCATATCCATTCACGAAACATTGGGCTGGACTTGGTGCGGGTGACGGAGACGGCGGCGCTGGCGGCGGGACGCTGGATTGGGTCGGGCGACCGCAAATCGGCGCACCGGATTGCTTCCCAGGCTATGCGCAGCGCATTGGACACGTTGAATATAAACGGCCGTATCCTCGTCGGCGAAGACCGCGCTGTCAACGGCGAGATATTATTAGGAACCGGTCAACCCGTCGGCCGGGGCGTGGGCGAAGAAGTAGATGTCGTTGTAGACCCCATTGACGGCACCAAGCTGCTGATAAAAGGACAGCCCGGCGTTATTTCCGTTATTGGCGTAGCGCCCAAAGACGCCTTGTGGTCGCCAGCTCCGGCTCTTTACATGGAAAAAATCGTTGTAGACCGCCAAGCGGCAAAAGCATTAGTTCCAGAATGTTTAGACGCCCCCGCCGCCTGGACATTGGCTTTAATTGCCCGCGTCAAACAAAAATCCGTCCACGATCTAACCGTCATCATTCTCAACCGCCCGCGTAACCGTGACCTTATTGAGGAAGTGCGGGCAGCCGGCGCCAGCATTTTGCTGCGCGATGAAGGCGATACGGAGGGAGCGCTGCTGGCGGCGACGCCGAAGACAGGCGTAGATTTACTCATGGGTATTGGCGGCGCACCGCAAGGGGCGATAGCAGCCCTGGCTGTCAGGGCGCTGGATGGCGGCATGTTGGCCCGTCTAGCCCCGCAATCTGAAAAGGAACGCCAAAAAATTCTGGCGGCCGGCGGTGATATTAAGCAAATTCACACTTGCGAACAAATGGTGATGAGCGATGAGTTGTTTTTTGCGGCGACGGGGATAACAAATAGTCTTTTGCTGCCTGCGCTGCATTTTCATGGCACACATGCGGAAACACATTCTTTGCTGATTCGCTCAGAAACAGGCACGCGCCGCTTTATTCATGCAGAACATGCGGCGCGTGTGGGCAGGTAATGACTCCCAAAGGAGCCAGTAAAGTTATCCGAATAAGTCGCTATGGGTACCCGTGCGCTCAAGCCTGAGAGATTCTTCATCAACCGTATAAATCAGAATCCAATCAGGTTCAATATGGCAATCGCGTGAATTTTGCCAATTATTTGACAGTGCATGGTCTTGGTGTCGTGGCTCAAGTGTTTTCCCCTGTGCCAGTTTCGTGACAACTGTTTTGAGTTTACTGAGTTTTTTACCCCGTTTACTCATTCGTTTGACATCGCGTGCAAATTGACGTGTCTGTGAGACCTGTTTCACGATTCCCAATTCTCAAACATCTCATCTAATGAATCGAATTCTTCAACATCTTCACCGCGATAGCTTTTGGCGAGCGTGGTCGCTGTAAGATCATTAGGGATTTTCACATCAAAAGGGAGTCCGTTTTGCAGTGTGATTTGGGCATAAAAAATACGAATCGCCTCAGTTGGCGTAATACCTAGCCGGCGCAAAACAGTTTCGGCCTTATTTTTTGTATCGGGATTGATACGAGCGTGAATAACAGATGTTTTCATAATACGATTATTGTATCACATATGCAACACACCATCAATTTACCTTTACCAAACGGCCGTGTCTCCGCGCGATTCGAGAGCCTCGCCGGACGACCATCTCCCCCTGCCAGACATCGTTGAATCTCTGTGTAACTAAACGCTTACTTTTTCAACTAAAAGCGAGCAAGATTTCTCGGAAGACCTCGAAATGACAAGTATAGTGGCAACTTGGGTTAATTAGCGCCGAAACAGGCACGCGCCGCTTTATTCATGCAGAACATGCGGCGCGTGTGGGGAAATGAGTAAGGTTGCAAGTAGGCAAGTTGAAAAATTTACAAACTCGCAAGCTCGTTTACTTCTTCCGGCGTGGTTTAGGTTTGGGCAGGGTGACGGGTTGGCCTTCTAAATAGGCTTGCATACTCTTAGCAGCCTGGTGGGCAGCAGCAACGGCCGTAATCACCAAATCAGGCCCGTGTACATTATCGCCAGCAGCAAAGACGCCTTCGCGCGTCGTTGCGCCCACTGTCTCATCGGCCAAAATCAAGCCCCAATTGTGCGTCGCTAAATTCTCGGTCTTCTCACCCAGCAGCGGATCGGGCCAGTAACCGACGGCCAGCACAACGGTATCTACTTCCTGGATGAATTCCGACCCTTTGATTTTGATGGGACGGCGGCGGCCAGAGGCGTCCGGCTCGCCCAGTTCCATTTTGATGACTTTCATGGCTTTGATACGGCCGTTTTCATCCCCAATATATTCCACCGGCGCTTGTAAGTAGTTGATTTGTGTGCCTTCTTCTACGCAGATTTTTCGTTCGGTCGGGTTACCGGGCATTTCCGCCTCGGTACGGCGGTAGACAATGGTCACTTCCTCCGCTCCCAATCGGATAGAGCTACGGGCACAGTCAACGGCCGTGTCTCCGCCGCCGATTACTGCCACTCGTTTACCCACATCCGGCACAAGCTTTTTCTCCTCCGGCCGGGCGTCCTCTTTTACATTCGCCCGCACCAGATAATCCGTTGACTTCCAAACACCCGCCAGCTTTTCACCGGGGATACCCATCGTCGCTTCAACGCCTGCGCCCGTTCCCAGGAAAACAGCATCAAAATTATGCTGTAAATCCTCAATCATGATGTCTTCGCCTACCCGCGTATTCGTAATAAATGTCACGCCGGCGTCCCGTAAATCCTGGATTTTGTAACCGACAACCTCTTTATCCAGCTTAAACGCCGGAATGCCATAGACCAAAACGCCGCCCGGTTCCGGCCACGCTTCATAAACCGTCACCTGATGGCCTAACTTGACCATATCCTCAGCGACAGTAATCCCGGCCGGGCCGGAGCCGACAACGGCAATGTGTTTCCCTGTCTTTTCTTCGGGCACGGTAATGGCTAACGCGCCCGCTTCGCGCGCCCGGTCAGAGACGAAAGCTTCTAATTTACCAATAGAAATAGCGCCATTACGCTTGCCTAAAACACAGCCTTGCTGGCACAAATTGGGGCAAACGCGGCCGCACACTTCCGGCAGCGGGCTGGAAGCGGCAAAAACGAGACCCGCTTCCACATATTTGCCTTGACTGGTGAGCCACAGCGCTTCGGGAATGTCGTTGCCAGCCGGGCAGCTTAAGGTACACGGCTGCGGATCGGGGCACTGCATACAGCGCGAGGCCTCATCTTCGGCCAGCTCGCCGTCATACCCCAGGATCACTTCTTCAAAATCGCAAATGCGTTCGGCAACATCCCGTTTTAGATAAGGGATAGGTTCAAGATTAACACGACCGCTGCGATCAACTTGACGATAATCTGTTTCGGAACTCATAATGGCGTATTTCTCCCTTGTTGGATAATACAGATTTTTGAGTAGTAACTATACAACTACCGGAGGTGACAGTCACTTATCAACATCATGGCTTCGGCTAATACCTCTGGAAGAAGTGACTGTCACCTGAATAGTTACTTTTGAGTAATAACTGGCTCATGGCAAAACGGCCGTCAGGCACATTCCAAAGCGCGATGATGCCAAAATGTCGGGCAAATTTTAACTGTGCCGCACTTCACTGCAATGAAATGCAGATACATGCCTTACTCAAAGCAAACTATACTTATTTTAAGTAGGGATGGGAGTTGCGAATGGCACATAGATCAGGTGATATTCGTCATGTTTTGGACAAGCGGCAAGTTTGCAAAGGGCAAGTAATGAGCAATCATGTCACCCTTTAATTTTATCCCCCCCCACTGGCTCACATCTTGTACCCAATCTGACGCAAGAAACTTTTACGCCAGGCAATATCTTCCTTGCCTTCTATGCCGGTTGGTTTTCCGCCGTCAATAACGCCTAAAATACCGCGCCCCTGAGCCGTTTCGGCCACAATGACTTCAGTTGGATTAGCGGTGGCGCAAAAGATAGTGACGACTTCCGGCACGTTTTTGACAACGCGCAAGACGTTGATGGGGAAGAAACCGTCGCCCAGGAAGATGATGAAGCTGTGACCGGCGCCAATGGCGGAGGCGTTTAATTGGGCCAATTCAATCATTGCGTCATCGGTGCCTGTCCAACGTACCACCCGCTTGCCGGAGGCTTCGCAAAAGGCCAGCCCGAATTTGATGCCGGGTACGGCCGTTACCAATGCTTCATGCACATCTTCCACCGTTTTTACAAAGTGGGACTGCCCCAAAATGAAGTTAATCGTTTCCGGTTTATCAATTGTAACTGTCGTCAGTTCCATCAGAGACCTCCATGTTCGGCAGGCAGTGCGCGTAATTCGCGCCAGCGGTCCAGCGCACCGCTGCTAAACAGCGCGGGATCAAAATCAACCAGGCTTTCCCAGCCTTCCACACTGGCTAAATCGCGCTGCTCATCGGTCAGTTCCAGCTCAATGGTACGGCCGTCTGTAAACATCTTGAGAGTCAGCGTATCTTTACCATCCTCAACAATCTCACGGATGCAAAGCCGGTCGGTTCCTTCCGGGTGGCGGATAAAAGCGGCTGAACAACGTTGGCAAAACGCCAGATTAGCGTCGCATAAATCACGATCAATGACAACTTTCATATCTTTCTCCTGACATTGAAAAAATGCAGCTTTAAGCGCTAAATCCAATCATCCGGCTCCGCTTCATCCCCCTCATCAGGCATTGTACCCGCTAAATCTATCCAGGCCAATTCCAGCGCCATCGCTCTGAACGCTTTGTCGCGCAGGCGATTTTGCCATTGTTGGCGTTCCCTTGCACGCGGGTCAACATTGCTGTCTACGCCGCGAATATTGTCGGCCAGCGTGTCGCCGAAGATGTTGCCGCCAATTTGATCGCCGACGACATCGGCCAGACGGTCTTTGAAGCTGCGTCTGGCTTTCTTTTTGGCCGCTTCCATGCCTTTTTGCGCTTCTTTTTTGAGAGCGGCCCGGGTTTGGGGCAAATCTTTCTGGCTGAAACTTTTGATGAGTCGTTCCCGGTCTTGGGTTTTCAAGCGAGCCATAATTTCTTCGCCGCTGACCCAGGTATCGAAATTTTCGCCGTTGGGATGGGGGTAGCGAACCTGGATCATGTCGCTGTAGTCATGGCGCATTTTGGCGCGGGCGTTGAATTGAGTGATGGTTGTCATGTTTTTATTGCACTCGTTTTGTCTAGTTGTTTTGCTGGCGTGCATTGAGGCGATCCGCCAGGCAAACGGTGGCGGTTGGCGGCGACCCAGCGATAAACCCAATCCTGAATTTGTTTGACGCCGGGGAGGGGATAGAGGCAGGTGAACGGCCGTGCCCACCACACCCATTTCAACGCCGCATTGACTGCCTCAGCGCCGCCGGAGAGACGGCCGTTCCCATCCACAAACCAAACCTGTTCCATCCCATCGGCATCGGTTAAGCTCAACTTGACCATTGTTTGAGGGATTTCTTGCCAGGGATGGATGTGGATACGGTTTCTGCTCCACGTCTGCACGAGACGCGCCGATTTCTCTCAAAAACCGCAGTCGCCATCGTAGATAAGGAGGGGAAGAGGATTAGCTATCATGCAGGAATTTTAACACGGATTGGGTGAAGACGGCCGTTTTCTCCAAATGAACCGTATGTCCCGCCCCTGGGGCAATCTGTAATTGGGCCGATGGTATTTTGGCCGCCATTTGCCGGCCAATTCTCACAAATTTTTGATCCAATTCTCCAGCCAGCAGCAAAACCGGCATTCGTAATTCGCCTAATCGTTCCCACAAAGATGGCTGCACGCCGGTTCCCATGCCACGCAAGCTGTTAGCCAGCCCAATCGGATTGTTTTGCAATCGTTGGCAGCGTAATGCGCGACGCGCTTGCTCAGACAGGTTGTTTTGACTGTCCCACAAGGGCAAACTTTCCCAAAAGTTGACGAACGGCCGTATCCCCTCCCGCTCAATTCGATCCGCCAACGCCCCATCCCGCTTCTGCCGTTCTACTCTTTCCATTTCTGTTGCCAGCCCCGGAGAGGCGCTTTCCAGAACAAGCGACGTGAACCGTTGAGGATAGACCAGAGCCAGATACAATGCCAGTCGTCCCCCCATCGAATATCCCAATAAATGAACCGTCTCATAATTTAGCTGAGTTAATATGGAAATAATGTCAGCGGCGGCTTGCTCCATTCGATAGCGGTCAGGAGCGGATGGCGAATCGGTACGACCGTGTCCCAGCAAATCAATGGTGATGACGCGGTAATGGGGGGCGAGAACGGCCGTTGCCGCCTCCCAATTGGCTGAGCTTCCCGTAAACCCGTGCAGCAAAACCAACGGTTCGCCTTTTCCCGCCGCTGATACAAAATAATCAACCCCATTCACCCGAACCAATTCACGCATCATTTCCGCCACTTTTCCCCGCGCAATCTTCCCTGACGCCGTTTGCGGCAGCGCCGTCACAAACTGAACCAGGCGCGGAATTTTGTAGCCAGCTAATCGCTCACGGCTAAATGCTAAAAGCTCACTTTTCGTCACCGATTGACCCGGTTTTAGCTGCACCATCGCGGCAACTTGTTGGCCCCATTCCGGGTGAGGAATGCCCACGACGCAGGCTTGGGAAACGGCCGTACACTCCCTCAACACCGCCTCCACTTCCGACGGATACACATTCTCCCCGCCGCTCACAATCAAATCGCTGCGCCGCTGCACAATCCACAGGTCGCCGTCGTCGTCCAGATAGCCCATGTCGCCAGTTTTTAAAGAGTGGAGAGTGGAGAGTGGAGAGTGGTGAGTCTGGTGGTCTCTAGTCTCGTAGTCTCTAGTCTCCGGTCTCCAATACCCTGCCATCACCGTTGGCCCGGTGACGACGATTTCGCCAATTTGGTTAGACGGCCGTTCCTCCCCATCTTCGCCCACAATTTTGACATGGGTAAACATCAGCGGTTTGCCCACACTGCCCGGCTTGCGCGCCGCTTCCTCCGGCGGCATCGTGGCGACTTGCGAGGCGGCTTCGGTGAGGCCGTAGGTGGGGGCGATGAGAGAGGGGGAACTGTCAATTGTTAATTGCCAATTGTCAATTATCAACGGCGTCTCATTGACAATTGGCAATTGATCATTGACCATTGACAATTTTCTGGGTCGTTCATTTGCTTGCCGAATAAGTTCCGGCGTTGCTGCCGCGCCGCCGAGGAGGATGAGGCGCAGGCTGGCGGGCCAATGGGCGCGGGTTTGCAGGAGGCGGCGGAGCATGGTGGGGACCAACGAGATGAGGGTGGCGCGGTCGTTGTCGAGGCTGCGGTTGATGGCGGTCAGGTCGAAGCGGTTGTGGAGGATGACGGCCGTGCCATACAAACAGCTCCGAAAAATCACCGCCAGCCCGCCCACATGATACAACGGCAGCACACTCAACCAGCGGTCATTCGGCTGTATGCCCAGCCGGTAGGATGACGCCGTCGCGCTCCAAAAATGGTTAGCAAAGGTAATCATCGCCCCTTTGGGCTTGCCGCTTGTGCCGGAAGTGAAGACGATGGCCTGCAAATTGTCAATGGTCAATTGCCAATTGTTAATTGTCAACGGCGCTTCTTCCATTGACAATTGACAATTGACCATTAGCAATTGACAATTCAACCTTTCTGCCGTATCTGAAAACGTCTCATCATGCGCCAACCATTTACAACCAACATGCTCAACTTGCCACTGCAATTCCGGCACAGTCAATCGCGTGTTCAGCGGAACTAACACGGCTCCAATCCGTGCTAGGGCGTGGATGAGGCAGACGTATTCGAGCGAGTTGGGCAGCAGCGCGGCCACATAATCGCCGGGTTGGATGCCGTGATTGATGAGGGTAACGGCCGTTCCCCCCACCATCGCATCCAACTCCGCATACGTCCACGTATGCACCCCAATAATTAACGCGATTTTTTGCGGACTAGCCGCCATCCGCACTTTTAGCCAATCTTGCATGAATTAAGAAATGAAATGACAAAGGGGTGAAAAGACGCCTTTTCACCCCTTCGTCCATTGATTATAACGAAAATCGCCTATCGTCGTTTTATCCCAATGCCTCAATAGCCTTTTCTGTTAGCCACACATTGACAAGCGTTTCCAACGAAACGCCATGCGTTTGGGCAAACAATGTCAACTTTTCGCCTAGCTCAGGCAGAATGTTGATTGATTTTGGACTGGATGGAAGCCGAATATCAAACTGTACCTCATGCGTTAAATCATCATAATCGGCCGTGCTATGAGCGTCCCAAAAATCGGCGATTTCTTCCAGCGTTTCAAATTCAGGAATGGATTCTCTAACTATTTCATTTTCTGCCATATCGTTTTCGCTCCTTTCCATCCATATCGCGTGCGCTAATAATCAAAGCCTGATTACCTTTTTTATGGATGAAGAATACAGTCAGATACCGACCGCCTGCTGTTTGTCCATAGGCTGCATACACGTTCTCATCACGCTGTTTTCGCCCTTTAGAGATAAAACGGATATGCGGCAAACCAGTAAAAACTTGTTCAACTTCATCTTGCAAGACGCCATGTTTGACAGCTAACTTTTCTACAAAGTTGTCTAACCAGACAAAACCTTCAATACGCATCACAGACTCCTTGCAACGTCATTATAACAAAAAAATGGGGATCTTTGGGAATTCATGGGGTAATCATGGCGTGAAACGTGATGCGTGCCCAGAGAAAATTCACGTTTCACGCTTCACGGCAAACCCCGCGAAATCCGAAAGAGCCAAAAATGGATGAATCAGGGAATCCACTTAACATCCTTGAAATTCGGTTTACGTTTTTCCAAAAAAGCATTGCGCCCTTCCTTCGCCTCATCCGTCATGTAAGCCAACCGCGTCGCTTCGCCCGCAAACACTTGCTGCCCCACCATGCCGTCATCCGTCAAATTCATAGCAAATTTGAGCATTTTGATAGAGGTGGGCGATTTAGCCAGGATTTCCTGCGCCCATTGGTACGCCGTCTCTTCCAATTCGGCGTGCGGAATCACCGCATTGACCATGCCCATCTCATACGCTTCCTGCGCCGAGTAATTACGCCCCAGGAAGAAAATCTCGCGGGCGCGTTTTTGCCCCACCATCTTGGCCAGATAGGCCGAGCCGTAGCCGCCGTCAAAACTGGTCACATCGGCGTCCGTTTGTTTGAAGATGGCGTGTTCCTGGCTCGCCAACGTCAGGTCGCAGACCACATGCAGGCTGTGGCCACCGCCAACCGCCCAACCCGGCACAACAGCAATGACTACTTTGGGCATAAAGCGAATCAGCCGCTGCACTTCCAAAATATTCAAGCGCGGCATGCCCTCATCATCCACATAGCCTTGATGGCCGCGCGAACGCTGATCGCCGCCGCTGCAAAAAGCATAAACGCCGTCTTTGGGCGACGGCCCTTCGCCAGACAACAAAACGACGCCGATGGAGGTGTCTTCTCGCGCATCGAGAAAGGCTTCAAACAACTCGCCGACAGTTTTGGGACGGAAAGCGTTGCGTACTTCGGGCCGATTAAAGGCGATCCGCGCCACGCCGTCTGCTTTTTTGTAGGTGATGTCGCTGTATTCTTTTACGGTTTGCCAATTGGTCATGATAACTCCTTTGGAATGGTCAATGGTCAATTGTTAATGGTCAATTGTCAATAAACGCCGTTGACAATTAACCATTGACAATTAACAATTGACAATTTTTACGATTTCTTGATGGTGTTTGTAATCTTCACGGCCGTCCGTCACCACCTCAATAATCCTGGACACAGAATAGGGCCGGCTAAAAACCGCCCTAAACGCCTCCCGATCTGTCACTCGCACAAAATCCAGGCCGTACAGCCGAGCGGCGTGTTCAAAATCCAGCCCGTGCGGGGTGAGAAACAGGTCGGTGAAGGGCGGTTCGTGTTGGCTGACGGGCAGCCGCCGGAAAATGCCGCCGCTGTTGTTGTTGATGATAATTATGGTGGCGCGCAGCGGGTGGCGGGTGGCGGGTGGTGCCTCTTTACTCGCCACTTGCCACTCGCCACTCGCCACTGCCAGCAGTCCGTTCATGTCGTGGTAGAAGGTGATGTCGCCGACGACGGCCGTTACCTCTTTCCCCGTCGCTGCTGCAATACCCAATGCAGTGGAAATGTTGCCGTCAATGCCGCTGGCGCCTCGATTGGCGAAAACGCGGATGGTTTTGGTTGACGGCCGTCCAAACTGGTCTAAATGGCGCACGGGCAGGCTGTTGCCCATGAACAAGAGGCTGTCGTCGGGCAGATTGTTGATGACGTCGGCGACGATGGCCCCATCAAAATAAATGTCCTTCATCGCCACGTCTAATTTGTGCCAAACGGCCGTTTCGATGGCGAGTACGGCCGTTTCCCATTTCCGATCCGCCCTTTCCGGCAGCCGGCGGGTCAATTCGCGGCAGACGGCCGTCTCATTCGCTTGCAAAAACCAGTTCGTCCGGTGCCCGTCATCCGCCCACACCCCGTTTTCACGGATGTGGATGCGATGCGCCGGGCGGATGCGTTCCAGATACGCATTCAGCCATTTCGACAACGGCACAGCCCCAAAGCGGATGATGACCTGCGGTTCTTCCCAGCCCGGACCGGATTGCAAGAATGTTTCGTAGCCGCCAATGATTAAATTATCCGCAGATTGCGCCGATTTCGGAGATTCTTCCTCTGCGCTCTTTGCGCCTTTGCGGTTAAACCTGAGTCCTGATAACGGATCGGCAAGGATGGGGTAGCCGCTTTGTTTTGCCAGAACCGTCACTGCCTGGGGAAAACCATCGCCGGGGCAGCGGGGGCCGCAGACGATGAGTCCGCGCGGCTGTTGGGCAATGATGTTGGATAGGTGGGCTAGCTGGGAGTCGGTGGGGTGGAGACGGCCGTGTTGAATTGTGAATGGTGAATTGTGAATGGTGAATTGTGAATGCTCATCACTCGCCACTCGCCACTCGCCGCTCGCAGGCTGTAACGGCTTGCGAAACGGGAAATTGATATGCACCGGCCCTTTTGTGATGCCGTTAGCGGTGGCGTAGGCGCGGGCGGCGAGGGTTTGCAGGTTGCGCAGGGCGACGGCGGGCGGGTTGGGTTCAGGCAGAGCGGCGTCTACGCTCCACAACACCTGATCGCCGTAGATTTTGATTTGGTCAATCGTCTGATTGGCCCCGCTGTGGCGCAGTTCCGGCGGGCGGTCGGCAGTTAAAATCAGTAGGGGGACGTGGCTCATTTTGGCTTCGATGATGGCGGGGAGGAAATTGGCAACGGCCGTTCCCGACGTACAGACCAACGCCGCCGGTCTATCGCTGGCCAACGCCATCCCCAACGCAAAAAAGCCCGCGCTGCGCTCATCCAAATGCCGGTAAACCCGAATGTCCGGGTGGGCGTGGAAGGCCAAAGTCAAAGGGGTGGAACGTGAGCCGGGGGCGATGGAGACGGCCGTTAGGCCGGATTGGGCCAGGCTGTTGACGAAAGTTGTCGCCCAGAGCGTGTTGGGATTGGAAGATAGGAGCATAATTGTCAATTGTTAATTGTCAATGGTCAATTGTCAACGAGGCTGTTGCTTACCTTTAGCTGTTTTGATGCTGGCGTTGATGATTCGGCTCAGTTCGGTGCATTCTTGATAAATGTCCCGCAGCTTTTCTCTGGAAAACATATCGCTGCGGGCGATGATTTTTAGCCAAACGGCCGATTCATTCAACTCTTTCAAGCAGATTTTGAGCTTGTGAATGAAATCCTTGGTACTCTCTGCGCCGCGCGCTTCGGCATAATGAGCCGCCGGTGCCGTTCCGCTGCGCAACAATTGATTCGCCATATGCCTCCCAGCATAACTTTTAGGCAATCCGTCGCATAATTTAACGATTCTAACCGCAAAATCCACCAACCTTTCCGCAATATCATCCCCTTTCGCCATCACAACCTCCTCATTGACAATTGACAATTGACCATTAATAATTGACAATTCCTCATTCACAATTCATCGCTTCCAACATCGGCCTAAACTTCAACCCCGTCTCCTCCCACTCCTTCTGAGGGTCAGAATCGGCCACAATGCCCGCGCCAGCATACAGCCAGGCCCGTTTATCTTGCGCTACCGCCGACCGAATCGCCACCGCAAACGCGCCATCCATGTTGACATCAATCCAACCTACCGGCGCGGCGTACCAACCACGCGGAACCGGTTCGGCTTCGCGGATGGCCTGCATTGCTAATTTACGCGGCGAGCCGCCCAGCGCCGGGGTC
>JANTHP010000127.1 GCA_024762395.1 Anaerolineae bacterium
CCGATCCTACCAACCCGCAAAGCTTCAACAGATATTCCTACGTTAACAATAACGCAATCAGATATACTGATCCAACTGGGCATTATTTGTGTGAATCAGCCGATGAATGTCAACCCAGGCTAGGACCAGCAAACTTGGCTATCCGAGCAAAATTGTTTGGTATTCGTTTTACATCGGATGAAGGCGAAAATTGGACGGATACTGAAAAAGAAATAGCCGTTGATGCCGCATATGATGTAGATAAAGCGCTCAGAGAACTTCCCCGATTCCAAGGGTATGATCTAGGATGGGCATTTCGAGCCGTTTATGGGTATATAAAATTCCACCGATCTGCTGACACAACCTGGACTGATTCAGATGGTGTTCATAATATAGATTATGGTGCCTACACACGAGGCCACCAGATTGATTTTTATGACCCATCTATTGGCGTAAACCCACTAGATCCCAAATTTCGCTACAATGTTGTCCATGAACTTGGCCATACTTTCAATTATGTAACGAACCAAGGCTCAGAGGCTAATCCATACGCTGATTTGGGTCAGGCATTAGGGAACGCTTTGCCCCCCCGAAAAAACGTTCGTATTGGAATGGATCCGTATCCCCTCCAACAAAATACACGACCAGCTACCCAAAACACCAATTACGAGCTTTTTGGAGACGGTTTTTTGAACTGGACTTACAACTCATTTAATGGCGAGCCAGAGGGAGTCCAAACATCAAATTGGTTTAATGCACAGATGTCATTATGGGTTTCTGCTACAGGCTCATAATCAAATATTAGTCTAAAGCAGCTTGATGTTTGAGATGTCTACCAACGGAGTAAAGATATGAAAAATCATACGATTATTGTCGGGCTAATGATAAGCTTGCTTGTCCTGATGAGTTGTTCAATCACAAACGACACTGTATCTGAAAATGATATAACTGTCGAACAAGCGTCGGTAACAGTCATTCCGCCAACACATAAAACTTTGCCATCGTCAACGTCTATTATCGAAGAGGCCACAAAATCAGCGACGCAATCCGTTACTGTTGCAACACCCACGAGGCAGCCAACACTTACGCCAAGTCCAACTAAGGCAACGCCAACTCCTGCTCCATTTCCGACCTTCGATGTGGCCACTTCAATCTTGTCGGAGGAGGATGCTACCCAAAACCTCATTGAATTGTTGGAGACAAATAGAGGGTGTGAATTGCCATGTTGGTGGGGGATAGTGCCTGGAGAGACGGATGTAGGAAGCATTGAATCAATCTTTGTTCCCTTGGGGTTTGACTGGTATCGGGATTATGAAGATTTAAGAGACAATACTTTATATAAAGCTGCCATATCTATCACATCCATGAATGATATTGTGCAATCGATTGAAGTATATGGTGGAGTTGGAGAAGAGACATATGATCGTAATGAGGCATGGCGGCCATATGCTATCCCTCGTGTCCTTGAGCGTTTAGGGATGCCCGATGATATTTATGTTTTTTATCCGTTCCGATTTGATCGATATAGTCCAGAGGTTTATCGTCTCTTTCTCTATTATCACGATTTAGGTGTTGAAATTGATTATATGGGTGAAGCCAGTCTAATTGAGGAAAGACCGAAGTGGGCACGAGCTTGCCCTAATATTTTAGAGACAGATGTAATCAATCTATTCCTTTTTCAGCCAGGAACTGTCCCCAACTATTTGAGGCGAACATTACCTTCATCAGAACTTCCATTACCAGAACTTCCAGAAGGGACGAGTCCATATGATGTAATCAGTTGGGAACAAGCTACGGAAAGTTCATTGGATGAGTTTTGGCGTTTATTTACAGAAGCTGATGAAGGAACTGTCTGCTTCGATTTTAAGACATACTGGACTGGTAACTAATTGAGGCGTGGTCATAAATCAAGCAGCCCGTAAAAGCGGCTTGATACCACGCCCAATATCTAATCCATTTTCATGCTGATAAAGCAAAATGAGTTGATAAAGTAATACAGCCGCCAACAGAACCAAAGAAGTGATAATGCAAATGTTCTTCTATTTTGAATTTAAAGGTGAAGGGAATACGAGGTTAGACGGACTAAGTGGATATCTTCCAGGCATGTCTGACGTTTATGATCAAAGTATTGTAAATCTATTTACTGGTGGGAGGCTAACACCCAATCATAAACTTGATTGGTATGGTGTTTACCGTGACAAAGGCGGTTCAGCGTCACCTGTGTTTTTGCGAAGCGGAAAAACATCACTGACTATTGGTTCAAGACAAGCTTATCACCCTGGAAGTAATATCCCTTTGGACGGAAGCGCAGTCGAGAGTGCATTAAAAAGCATGGCAAGTGAAGAATTAGAATCCATTATATGTGACTCTATTCCAGTGCCGGGTTGCAGTTTTGCTTGGGCTGCAATTTCAGGAGCCGGAGAATATGAAATGAGTTCTTATCGTCCAGAGCCAGATTATGTGGTTGGGAATGGCCCTGTGACTTATTATTATATGTTTACGGGATCTGCAACGCTTACGCATTCAGGCGCAGAAGGAAATGGCGCTCTTACCGTGTATTACACAACAAGTATTTGGCCATAGGGGGTATGATATGAAAATCTCATGGCATCGTGTTGTTGTTTTATTAATTGTAGTGATTGGCCTTGTTAGTTGTGGAGCATTTTCTAACACCAGAACGTATATAGACGAGAAATATGGGTTTACATTTGAATATCCGCACTCTTGGGAGATAGCTTATCTTTCTGATAACTTTATTAGCATCCAATGGGTTACTCAGAATCATGTTGAAGCAGAAATTGGGATTTTAATATTAGATCCACCAACCAGTTTGGATCCGCTTGTATTCTTGGATGAGATATTACAAAACTCGATTGTAGGTAGCCTGTCCCCATCGAAAATTACAATCGTTAGTGAAACTCCTTCTCCAGATTCAATTGTTATTAGTCAAGAACCACATCTGATTCAACATAACGGTTACGATGGGGCATCCGCTCGTATTAAGTTCAACGGCCTTGCGACATTACAGGTCTCAGAAGATGAGGCAATAATTGTTAAAATGCACGATTCCACAGACATATTAACTATAAAAAACGGAAACCGCATAATTATAATTTACATATTTGGCACATCATTGGATGAGCGTGCCGAGGAACAAACAAGCATTGTAAAGAGTTTCTCATTTACTTCTAGTGAATGATAAACGGGACCTCGCGCCCCCCGCTCTGGCGAGGTCTTCCTGAATCCATGAAGAGACTGTTGCCCTGCTCCGGCGCGGTCTTCATACGCTGTGGCCGGCGTCCCGCCGCGCCACCTGTGGGTTCAGGTAAAGTTGGAAGAAGATACGACGCAGGACAGTGAAGTTGAGCATATTGCCGAACGGGTAGATTATTTGGCTGTACAGGGAGATGGGATGTTAACGGCAACATGCAACATACTCACCCGCGACAGCGACAACGGCACATACACCCAGGCATGGGACGTCGAAAACCGGCTCATCACCGTCGCCAACCCATCATTAGCCGGAGCAACCGCCTTCAGCTATGACGCCAACGGTCTGCGCACAAAAACAGAGCAGCCCAACGGTGTCATCAAATACACCCCCTTCCCTGGCTTTGAAGTGGAACAATGGCCCGAAGCAACTGAACCGCCGACAATTACCATTACGGCCAATAATCAATCACCGCTGTCAGTGAACTATGGCGATAGGGGGCAACGGCCGTTTTCCGTTAACTGTTGACTGTTTTCTGTTGATTGTTGGGGGAAAACGGCAGAGATGGGGGAGAAACGGCCGTGTCTTACAGGAGTTGCGTTAATTCATCCCGTTCAATATCAGCTTGTTTCAGAATGGACTGCAATGTTCCTTTGGGCAAATCTTGCTTGTGTAAAGGGACGATTACTCGACGTTTTGTGCCTGGATGGTAAAAAATGTGGTGGCTGCCTTTCACTCGATCCAATACAAAACCTTTCCGTTCCAGAATCTTGATAATTCTGCGCGGAGTTAGCGTTGGTAATTTAGGCATATGAGGGAACCATCACGGTATATTCCAGCGTTTCTTCTTCTGTCGGGATGGTTTCGCCATGCGCTACCAGGCTTTCCAGATACAATGAAATAGCTTCTTTGGCCATACTGATAGCTTCAGTTACATCTTCGCCATATGTTATACAACCTGGCAGCGTGGGGACTGTTACCGTGTAACCTCCCTCTGGTTCTTTGCGCAGTAAAATTCGATAATTTAAAGCGTTCATCAAATTCTCCTAGATGATCTTGTGATTTTCAGTATACACTGTGTTGTGACAGCATGACAAGTTATGATTAGACAAAATGTCTAACCATATCACAAAAGTTTGGCGGGCTTTTATAATCAATGCGGCTTATTTTCCAACCGGAAACCATGCCCGCGCACCGTAACGATGTAATTATACTCATCTAGTTCCGCCAGCCTGTCCCGCAGGCGGCGCACGAGCGCGTCAATCGCTTGTTCCGAGACGCCGATGCCTTCTGTTCCCGGCCAAACCACTTCAATAATCTCATCGCGGCTGCAAACAGCGCCATCGGCGTCGTAGAGCAGTTCCAGCAAGCGGAATTGGGCCAATGATAAGGGCGGATTGAGGGTTTTGCCGTTAATGGAAACAGAGCGGTGGGCGACGTCAATGCTCAGGCTGCCTTCTTTGGCCGGCGGATCAAATGTGAGCGGCAGGGTGGCATCAGTGCCAACGAACACCAGTTTTACCGCCAGGGCGATTTGAATTTCGTCGCCATCTTGCAGGGGAACGGAGCCTTTGATTTGCTTGCCGTTTAGGTGGGTGCCGTTTTTGCTGCCCAGGTCTTCAAGGATGTAACGGCCGTCTTCCTGCCGAATTTTCACATGATACCGCGATACCTGCCGTTCCGGTAACACAATCTCGCAGTCGCTGCCACGCCCAATCAGAAAATCATCCTTGTCAATCGTCCAACGCTGGCCGGAAAGCTGGCCCTCGCGCGCAAGTAACACCGGTTGTTCATTCATGGTTCAAAAATCCCTGCTGTATTGAAAAGAAAGTCATTCACGCCGATATGGACTATAATAGTCGAAAGCTGAAAAGGTGGCAAAGTGGGCGAGTAGCCTTGCAAACACGCAAACATGATTACATCACTTCAAGACGACACAATCCTTCGGGAGCGCTATCGCCTGACCAATATTGTTGGTCAAGGCGGAATGGGCAGCATTTACCGGGCTGAAGATTTGCGCCTGCCGGGACGGCTGTGCGCCATCAAGGAAATTCAGCCTGATCCCAACCTGCCGCCGGAGGCGCAAGCGCAAGAGCGGGCACAGTTTTTGCAGGAAGCGAGCATTCTGGCCCAGCTCGATCATCCTAATTTACCCAAAGTGTCGGATTATTTTTCGGAAAACGGCCGTGAATACCTGGTCATGGATTATGTGCCCGGCCAGGACTTGAAGCAGCTTCTGGACGAACACGACGGCCCATTTGACGAGAAAACAGTACTGGATTGGGCTGAACAAATCATTGACGCGCTGACTTATTTGCACCATCAAGACCCGCCTGTACTGCACCGCGACATCAAACCGGCCAACATCAAATTCACGCCCGACAAGCGCATCAAACTGGTGGATTTTGGCCTGGTAAAGCTGATGGCTCCCGATGATTTGCGCACCATTACCGTAGTGCAGGGCCGGGGGACAGCTTTGTACACGCCGCTGGAGCAGTACGGCGGCGACAGCGGCCATACCGATGCCCGCACCGACATTTACGCCCTGGGGGCGACGCTGTACCATTTGTTAAGCGATTTCCCGCCGCCGGACGCCAAAGCGCGCTTTTTGAATCCCCGCGTGTTGAAGCGGTTAGATAAGGTTAACCCGGATGTACGCGCGCATGTGGCTGAGGCGGTTGATTGGGCGATGGCGATGCACCCGGATGAACGGCCGTCTACCGTCGAGCAGTTCCATCAAGCCATACACGGCAAAATCTCCCGTTTAGGGAACAGTAATGGGGAATCTCATCAAGCCAACCTGGTTCAAGCTTTCAGCGCTAACTGGCCCATCATTCTAATAGCCATCAGCTTATTCATCCTGGCCGTTGCCCTTACCATATTTTAAGATGCCTACTTGCCCCAAATGCCATCAAAACACACAGCAAAATAAAGATGGATTTACCCCGGCCGGGAGCCAGCGCTACCATTGCAAATTATGCGGCTGCCGCTACACACCCCAGCCCAAAGAACACGGGTACGATGAGGAAATCCGGCATCATGCCTTGAGCCTTCATTTAGAGGGCGTCAGCTTGCGCACCATCAGCCGCATTTTAGATGTCAATCATCAAACTGTGGCTAATTGGATTAACGCTTACGCCAATCATCTGCCGCCCAATTTGCCTGAAAGCCTTTTGGACATGGCCCGGTTAGATGGCTTGATTGATTAGAGGGATTTTTGTGGACGTTTGGGTAGAAGTCGTCACCATTGCTTTTGTATCAATTTTGACGCTGTTTTTCAGCGGGTGGGGGGTAACATTCTGGCTGCTGCCGTCGTCGCTGCGGCGGTATTTTTATTTAATTGTGCCATTTGTGGGGCAGCTTCTTATTGATTCGGTAGGGCATATAACTTCTTTCGCCGGGTTGAGCGGGCGGCAGTCTATTTGGGTGTTAGCGGCGGTCGTTGTGCTGCTCAATGGCAGCGCAATATGGCGCAAATCATCTTTTCGTTGGCCCAACCGTTTTGAAACGATGCTGTTTTTGTATGCGCTGCCAGCTCTTATTTTAGTCGCCGCGCCGCTTATCGCTGCCAATCATCTTTTTCCGATTGGCAATTCAAACGGCGATCCGGTTTTGCATTCTATTCTCACCGATTATTTGGAAACGAACAGCCTGCGGGATGCACAGTTGTTAGACCGGCAGCTTGAATATCCGACAACGGCGCCGATTGCTATCAAGGTTGGCGGCTTTTCGCGGATGGGATTTCATTTTTTCCAGGCGTATGTTGATGTGCTGGTGTCCAAAGCGGCTTATCAAACGCACCCGGTTTTATCGGCGGTTGGTTTGTATTTGTGGGCGGTTGCGGTTGGCTTTTTGGCTCGGGTTGTGTTTGTCACTGAGTCGCGCACGGCATTTTTAGCGGCTTTTTTGTTTAGTTTGAGCGGGTTGCCATTGTGGGTGGTGTTTGGCGGCTATGGCCCACAGGTTTTGGCGATGGGTCTGTTGGTGATGGGGTTTGGTTTGGGGGCGCTGGCTTTTCAATCGCATGATGTAAGGGAGACGGCGCTGGCGGCTTTGTTTGCAGCCGGATTGGCCGGTATTTATGCTGATGCGCTGCCTTATTTGCTGGTTCCTTTGGCGGGCGTGTTTTTGGTGAATGGCGTTCAAAAAGGTTGGCGGAGGAGTGGGAAAACGGCCGTTTCCTTTGCCATCATCACTATTTTATCCGATCCCTTTGGCTGGTGGCGGGCAGTTTATATGGTTGTCCACCGGTTGGCACAGGTTATCGGTTACCAAATTCCATCATTTCCGACGGATCCGGGTACTGGTAATATCAAATGGTTTATTGATTTTCGTCAAATTGCGGGCGTGCTGCCCTTTATTCCCTTTGGCGATGCGGCGGAGATTTGGAACGGCCGTTTCCTGCCCCAATTTGTATGGTTAATCGCCATCATCATCGTTCTGCTGGCAGGGTACGGATTCTACCGGCTTGCCTCCTCCCGGCGCATCGTCGCCCTGGCCTTCATCCTGCCCCATCTGGCCTCGATAGCGTATTTTGCGTATAGGCAGCGATACTACAACCATTTCAAAGCCTGGTCATTTGGCTGGTTTATATACGTCATCCTGCTTGCCATCGGAGCCGCCAAACTATTGCAAACAAGACAAAAACAATTGCTCGCCAAAGTTGTTGTTGCCATTGTTATTGTCGCTGTGGGCGCAAATGGCATCTTGCAAACACGAGCGGCGCACTCCATATTTGCCCTGACGCCAGATATTGTGGAATTAGCGGAGTGGACGGAATCTTTAGGTCCGCAAGATGAAATCTATCTTTCTACGAAAAAAATGCACACGGTTCCCATCTTCTGGCTGACTTATTTTTTGGCCGAGCATCCCATCCACATGAATGCCCGCGTTATTTACATTTATTTTCCAGAAAGTGACTACGCCGGAGAACAGTGGGTTATTCGGCACAAACCCGCGCCCATTTTATGGGATGAGACAGTGTGGCGAGAAACGATAATCAAAGAAAACAGCAGCTTTATTTTCTCATCAATGGCATTACAAGAAGGCCAATAACTGATTGAGCAAATATGAAAGCTGCGCTTGGCCGTCGCCTCAGCGCCGCCTAAAAATCCCATCGCA
The DNA here is from genome assembly GCA_024762395.1 of Anaerolineae bacterium. Lineage (GTDB taxonomy): Bacteria > Chloroflexota > Anaerolineae > Promineifilales > Promineifilaceae > JACKCC01. The sequence goes on from JANTHP010000127.1 coordinate 8,312, forward strand.
AAAGCCAACTCTTCCACAGAAAGCCAAAACATCTCAATTTTGAATGCGCTAGCGCAAAACACCACGATATTAGACAAAAAATTGACAGTTAAGGCTGCAAAAGGTATAGTTTTTCTGTGCATCACAGTTTAGAAAGGATGCACTTTTAATGAATCGTTACCTTTCAAAGGAGTGATTAAATGGCAAGTGTAACTTTCCGAAATGTCGTCAAACGTTTTGGCGATGTTGAAGTTATTAAAGATATGAACCTGGAAATTGCCGACAAAGAATTTGTCGTTTTTGTTGGGCCTTCAGGATGCGGCAAATCAACTAATTTGCGTATGTTAGCCGGTTTGGAAGAAATTACCGAAGGTGAAATTCTCATTGGCGACCGGGTTGTGAACGATGTGCCGCCCAAAGACCGGGATATTGCGATGGTGTTCCAATCCTATGCGCTTTATCCGCACATGACTGTTTATGACAACATGGCTTTCGGTTTGAAGCTGCGTAAGACGCCTAAGGAAGAGATTGATCGTCGCGTGAAGGAAGCGGCTTCGATTTTAGGGCTGGAAAATCTGTTGGATCGGAAGCCTAAAGCGCTTTCTGGCGGTCAGCGGCAGCGTGTGGCTGTTGGTCGCGCCATTGTGCGTGAACCGGCCGTTTTCCTCATGGATGAGCCGCTTTCTAACCTGGATGCGAAACTGCGCGTTAGCGCCCGCGCCGAAATTACCAAGCTGCACAAGCGGCTGGAAACCACCTTCATTTACGTGACCCATGATCAGGTTGAGGCGATGACGATGGGCGACCGGATTGCTGTGTTGCATGATGGTATCTTGCAGCAGGTTGATTCGCCGCGTAATTTGTACAATGTGCCGGATAATGTTTTCGTGGCCGGTTTCATTGGCAGCCCCAGCATGAATTTCTTCGACGGCACGTTGGTTGATGAAGACGGCAAGATGTTTGTGGATACCGGTGATTTCCGTGTGCAGGTTCCTGATGAGAAGAAGGGGGCTTATACCGGTTATGTGGGCAAGGAAGTGATTTTTGGCATTCGCCCGGAGCATGTTCATGCGCCTGCTTACGCACCGCCGATGATTTCTCCGGCCAAAATCAAGGCTGATGTTGAGGTGGTTGAGCTGCTTGGTCATGAGCTGCATTTGTATCTTAGCTCCGGTAAGAACAGCTTTGTAGCTACTGTTGACACCCGTATGCAGTTGGGGATTGGCGATACGATCGAATTGGTGATGGATATGAATAATATGCATCTGTTTGATAAGCAATCGGAGCGGGCAATTCGCTAGGCTGTGTTGACGGTTACGTTGTAAAATTGTAACTAACTAAGCCTCAGAGGTGACAGTCACTCTCTGGAGAAAATGACTTTCACCTGAGCAGTTACCGTAAAATTTTAGTCGTTACTACGAAACATCGGATTTCTGACAAGGAATCCGATGTTTTTATTTGTCTGTATTGCTGTAGTTTGGTTCGCAAACAATGTTTGTTTGGGCTAAAATGCGCGCCATGAGTGAGCAACCGGTGGTTCGTTTTGAGAATGTAAGCAAGCGCTTTGTTTTTACGTCTGAGAAGCCGCAATCTTTTATGGAATCGGCGTTTTCGTTTGTGTCCAGACGGCGGCGGGCGGCGCGCCACCAGGTTTTGTGGGCGGTGCGAGATGTGAGTTTTGAGGTACTGCCGGGGCGGGCGCTGGGGATTGTGGGCCGAAATGGCAGCGGTAAAAGTACGTTGTTGAAGCTGGTTGCCCGGATTTTGCGCCCTAACGACGGACGGATAATGATTAACGGCCGTACCAGCGCTTTATTAGAACTGGGAGCCGGTTTTCATCCTGATTTAACCGGGCGGGAAAATATCTATCTCAATGCGTCTGTGTTGGGATTGAGCAAGGAGTTAATCCGAGAAAAATTTGACGATATTGTTGCCTTTTCTGAATTGGGCGATTACATTGACATGCCGGTTAAGCATTATTCGTCGGGTATGTATATGCGGTTGGGGTTCAGCGTAGCCATTCATGTGGAACCGGATATTTTGATTGTGGATGAAATTCTGGCGGTGGGCGATCAAGCTTTCCAGACTAAATGTATTGACCGTATTTTTGAGATGAAACGCCAGGGTACGACGATTATTATGGTCAGCCACAATTTGAGTATGATGCGTAAGTTGTGTACGGATTTAATCTGGCTTGAAAACGGGGTGGTGCGTGAAGCCGGATCGGCGGGGAAGATAGCCGGTCAATACATGGCGTATTCATATGAGCGAGAGGGCCGCCAGTTGGCAAATCGGGATGCGACTGTCTCATTTAGCCGGGCGGGTACGGGGGAGGTGGAGATTACGGCCGTTCGCTTTCTGAATGCCAGTGGAAAAGAAACAAATACATTCAAGACGGGCGAAGCGATGACAATTGAGATGGATTATCTGGCGCATGAGCCTGTGGCGATGCCACAGTTTGGTCTTGCCATTTTTCGGCAGGATGGCGTGCATTTAGCCGGGCCAAATAATCGTCAAGGCGGTTTGCCTGTAGCGGAAATTGAGGGGAAAGGTACCGTGCGCTATGCAGTGGAGCGACTGCCGCTGCTGCCGGCTGGCTACATGGTCACGGCCGCCATTCATAACGGCCGTACCTCCCGCGCTTACGATTACCACGACCAGGCCTATTCCTTCCGCGTTGTCGCCAGCGGAGACGAGGAAATGCACGGTTTGATTGAAATGCCGGCCACCTGGACATGGGATCCGGCTTGAACAGGCGTTGAGCAAACCTGAAGAATGTGATGACGGCCGTTTCCCCCACACCCAAGCGCCTCCTGCTAATCCCCATTGGCCTGTATTTGGTATTATCATTCGCTTACCTGTTTGCCATCCCCGTTGGCGAGTCCCCTGACGAACCGGGACACCTGCAATGCATTGAGCAAGTCTCACAACATCATCGCCTGCCCACCGTTGACCCGGCGCCAGAGGGAAGATGGTGGTCGAGAGGCGTGATTCTTTCAGGGCAGTTGTGCTACCACATGCCATTGTACTATTTAGTAGGCGGTTATGTGCAGCGAGGCATCGCGGCTGTAACCCAAGAGCCGCTCCACTTTGAATTTCCCCCCAACAAGCCGCGACAATTGCAGACAGACGCGATGTTTCTGCACGAAGAAAAAACGACCTTCTGGCAGTTGCCGGAGCCATTCACGCTGGTTGGTTTGCGGCTGCTTTCCATTGCTCTGGGAGGGGTGACGATTTGGGCCAGCTACGTAGTTGCCCGCCGTCTTTTTGCGGTTCAAGAGGATGCCGCCTTGCTGGCGGCCGTGATGGCAGCCGGTTGGCCGCAATTTGTTTACATGAGCCGCGCCATCAACAATGACGCGCTGGCGACAGCGCTGGCGGCGATGGTGTTAATTATCTTGCTTCAAATCGGCCGTCCGAATCGTTTTGTCGGCGCAGCCCTTTTAGCTGTGCTGGCAGTTTTAACCAAGTTGTCGGTTATTTTTGTCGTGGGGGCTGTGTTGGGAACCTGGATAGTTGAGTTTGTGATGCTGCGTCAACAGCGGAAGCGCTATGTTCATGTTTTGTGGTGGATGTTGGTTATTTGGGGCCTTGCCGGAGCGTTAATCCGGTTTCAACCAGTATTGTACGAGCATTTCATCTATGGATCGGGCCAAGTGGCGACGATTTCGCCTAAAGTGTTTACGGCCGTTTATTGGCGCGATGTTGTGCTAATGACTCTCAGCTCAGGTTGGGCGCGATTTGGTTGGATGAATATACCAGCGCCCGCAATACACGCTTATGTTTGGTGGATTGGCGTCCTGGCGATGATGATTGTCGGCTTTGTGGCTGCGTG
>JANTHP010000128.1 GCA_024762395.1 Anaerolineae bacterium
ATCCAGATGGCGTGCGCCTGCCCCAATGGCGCCTCCTGCACCACAAACCGGGCGTCCAGATGCGGGTAATTTCCCCGAATCCACGCTTCAATCTCGTCTCCTTTGTAACCGACGACAAAAATCACCTCTTCCGTCGTGATGTCGCTCATCAAATCCAACAAATGGCCGATAATCGTGTTGCCGGCCACATACAGCAATGGTTTCGGCCGGCTCCAGGTATGCGGCCGTAATCGTTTTCCAAATCCGGCAAGAGGTATGATGATTTTCAATGGAGGTCTCCTTTTTGGTAATCGGTTATCAGTAATCGGTTATCAGTAATCAGTAATCGGTTATCGGTTATCGGATTGGTTGGACTGCTCAGAGATGAAGTATTCAGGAGCGGATTCGCGCAATGTGGTAGGTTGACCGCAGAATTTATCGGATTTGGCAATCATTCCCCCTAATAAACGACCAACCTTCTGGCATTTTTGTAGATAATTGGTAGCTTGTTTATCGCTTAAGTAATTGCAATCAACGGCCGTTTCTATCCAATGTTGCGTTTCTTGCTGCTCACCATCTGCATCAGTGAGCTTGCTGATAAAATGCTTCTCATACCGGCGTTTGGCCCATGCTTCAGCAATTTGTGCGCCAACTGATCGTGATGACCTACGAATTTGGTCTGTTAGCGAGTATTTCTCATGAGGCGGCAATCTTTTCGAAAACTCAAAAATTTCCCGCGCTAAAGCTCTCGCTTCTTGATACGCTAACAAATCACGAAAACTTTGAGCATACTGCAACTTTCCCATCAATCACCTCCCAATCAGATTACCGTTCACCGTTCACCGTTCACTGACTACCGATTACCGTTCACCGATTACCGTTCACCGATTACCGTTCACCGTTCACCGTTCACCGTCTGCTCATAAGCAAATGCCGCATTCAAAATTGTGTCTTCTTGCTCCGATAATCATGAATTGTGTTACACTATCAATGCGAATACGACAAATGAGGCCCTTCATCTAACATAGGAGAGATAAAATGATTTATCCAACTATCAAGGCGACTATCCATCAAGGACAAATAAAATTTTTGGAGGATGTCAGTCTGCCTGAAAACACCCCCTTACTAATCACAGTATTAGACCAGGATGCATTGGAATCGTTCACATTAGGCGAACATCTTGTCATCGGTTTGGAAGATATTTTATCAGGTCAAGTCATTGAAACGACAACAACAACTGAATTATCTCGCCATCTGGATACAATTTTTAACGAGGCATAATGCGTTATCGCTTTGTTTTTACAAGTTGGTTCAATCGCAACTTAAAGCGTTTATCTCGTCGCAATCCACACCTACGTTCTGATTTTGAAGCATTTTTATCCACATTGGACGCTGATTTGCATCCAATTATCCCTCATACAGGCGGAGCGCGTAAAGCGCGGATGAAAGTGACCGGACGCGGAAAACGAGGCGGCTATCGCGTTATCTACTACTTTGTTGATGGCAATACAATTTGGTTAATAACCATCTATGACAAAGTGCAACAAGAAAACTTGTCTCCGTCAGAACAATCGCGTATACGCCAGTTAATACAAGAAATCAAGAAATAAATCAAGACACAGCCACAGTCAACAGCGGCTTCGCGCGGCGCCATGTGTGCGGTCGCATTCGCGTTCCAAATCCAGCAAGAGGTGTGATGATTTTCAACGTTGGTCTCCTTTCGAGCAATCTATAATCAGGCTACGTTTTTTTCTGAGCGCGAACGAATAGAAATTGGGGTCTTACTGACAATTTTTGATATGTATCGGGATATTTCTCTTTGCAAGTTATGGTTGGCATGGGTTCAACAACATTCTCCACCCAAAAATTCGCTTGGGCCAGCGCGTTGAAGATGGCGCTGAGAGGGCGAATATAGAATTGAACGGACATTCGTTTGCCGTGAAATTTCCATTTTTCTTCAACCAGTTCGGTTGTGAAGTAGTTTTTCTCTGGCCGCGCTTGGTGATCAACAAAGGGATGGTGCATGGAAAAAACGAACCGTCCCGACGGCCGTAAAATCCGGTTAAACTCGCCGAAAGGAACAGTCAAATCACGGATATAGTGCAACGTAAGCGAACTATGGACAATATCGAAGGTTGCGTCGCCAAAATCGAGCGGTTGGGACAAATCGGCCGTTTCCGTTTGCACGCGCTGCCCCAGCCTTTCTCGAACCAATTCAATCATTTGGGGGCTGACGTCAACGGCCGTCACCCGCGCCCCCCGATCCGCCATCCATTCCGCATGAAAACCCGGCCCGCAAGCGATGTCCAGAATCTCCTTACCCTTCACATCTGGCAATAAAGACAAGATGGCGGGCCGTTCGTAGTGGGCGTTATAGGATTTATCCCGCGCGGCCGCAGCGTACCAGGCTGCATTTTCCGCGTAAAGTTTTTGTAAGCCAGGTGTTTGACTGTCTAAATCAAGCTTGTTCATAAGCAAATGCCGTATTCAGAATGGTTGCTTCCTGCAATGTGTTGCCAATCAGTTGCAAACCGATGGGTAAACCTTTGCTGTCGAAGCCGCAAGGGACGGAAAGGCCACAGCTCGCACTGAGGTTGAGAGAAAGGGTAAGCACATCAGCCAGGTACATACTGAGCGGGTCGTCGGCCCGTTCGCCGATTTTGAAGGCGGTGGTGGGACTGGTGGGCGCGGCGATGACGTCTACTTGCTCGAAGGCATTCTGAAAATCCTGTTTGATGAGGGTGCGGACTTTGAGGGCACGGCCGTAATACTCATCATAGTATCCGGCAGACAAGGCATACGTCCCCAACATAATCCGCCGCTTCACCTCCGGGCCAAACAGGGCGCGGGTTTGCTTGACCGAATCAATCATGTCCGCTCCCTCAATACGGGGGCCGTAGCGGATGCCGTCGTAGCGGGCCAGGTTGGCGCTGGCCTCGGCCGGGGCGATGAGGTAGTAGACGGGCAGGGCGTACTGGGTGTGGGGCAGGCTGATTTCGATGATTTCGGCGCCTAGTTTTTCCAGTTGGGCGATGGCGGCGCGCACGGCCGTTTCCACCTCCGCATCCATCCCTTCCACAAAATACTCAGCCGGAACGCCTACCTTCAATCCCTTGATGTCTCCCGTCAACGCCGCCTCAAAATCCTCGGCGGGCACATCCAGCGAGGTGCTGTCGCGGCGGTCGTAGCCGGTTACAGCCTGAAACAGCGCGGTTGTGTCGGCCACCGTGCGGCCAAAGGTTCCCACCTGATCCAGCGACGAGGCAAAGGCGATCACACCCCAGCGGGAGATACGGCCGTAAGTCGGCCTCAAGCCCACCACGCCGCAAAACGAAGCCGGTTGGCGCACACTGCCGCCCGTATCCGTCCCCAGCGCGCCGTAAGCCATGTTGGCCGCCACCGCCGCCGCGCTGCCGCCGCTGCTGCCGCCGGGAACCCGCGCCAAATCCCAGGGGTTGCGCGTGGTGAAGTAGCCGGAATTCTCCGTAGACGACCCCATCGCAAACTCATCGGTGTTGGTCTTGCCCAGGATGACGGCTCCGGCTTCTTTCAATTTTTCGACGACAAAAGCGTCGTAAGGTGGGACAAATCCTTCCAGGATTTTGGATCCAGCGGTGGTGGTCGCGCCTTTTGTCGCAATGATGTCTTTCACGGCAATCGGCACGCCCAACAGCGGCGATTGGTCGCCATTCGCCAACCGCTTATCGGCTGCAGCCGCCTGCTCCAACGCCATCTCGTCGGTGATGGTCAGGTAGCTTTTGATGTCGTTATCTTGCTCAACAATGCGGTCCAGCATCGCCTGTGTGGCCGCGACACTGTTGGTTTCGCCTTGGCGTAACGCAGTTCGGAGTTCGGTTAATGTGAGTTCGGTTAAATTCATATCATCTCATGAGGTGACAGTCACTGTTGGAAGTGACTGTCACCTGCAATGTCGTTAATCAATCGGTATCGGATCGCCCAACACCGGAGATGGTAACTGCCTGATTGTATCCCACAGGGCAACGGCCGTTGCCCCCGTCTCTCTCACTTCATACCAGCGCGCGTCGCGGTACGGCCGTAAATCAGCCGCCACCCCTACCGCATCAATCCCCAGCCGTTGGCAGGTAAACAGGGCGCGGGGCAAATGGAACTGCTGCGTCACCAAAACGGCCGTTTCCAATTGAAAAATCGCTTTCGCCCGGTAGCAGGTGTCGTAGGTGCGCCGCCCGCCGTAATCGGGCTGGATGTCGTCGGGACTGACGCCGCGCCCGATGGCGTAGGCCATCATCGCGCCCGGTTCGTCGTAATTTTCAAAGCGATTATCGCCGCTGACGAGGATTTTTTGGATTTTGCCGTCATGGTAGAGGGTGACGGCCGTATCCACTCTATCGCGCAAAATGGGACTGAGACGGCCGTTACCATACACCGCCGCCCCAAACACAATGGCTACCCGGTCGGCGGGGACGGTGGCTGGGGTATAGATGGAACGGCCGTATGCCCACTGCACCCCCTTCCGCCACACAAAAGGCGAAACGGCTGCAACCAACAATATCACTACCCCGTAAAAGAACAGTTTCCGCTTCCTCGACAATCTATTCCTCAGACTAACGATGTTTATTCGTCCAACACAGATTGAATGAGAAATTGATTGTCTGCCTGCTGGGGTGCGTTGTGGAGGGTGTCCTCAATGGGTAAGGACGGCTCAATCACATCGTCGCGCATGATGTTTTGTTGGGCGACGGCGTGGGGACTGGGAGGCACGCCCTCCAGGTCTAATTCATTGAGGACAGCGGCGTAGTCAAGCACGGCCGTTAACTGCCCCAAATACGCCGCCTTCTCCTCATCCGTCAACTGGAGCCGCGCCAAATGAGCGATCCTTTCCACATCTTTCAACGTTAATTCCGACATAACATTATTTCAGTAATCAGTGAGCAGTAATCAGTGAGCAGTAATCGGTGAGCAGTAATCAGTGAGCAGTAATCGGTGGTCGGATAACTGATTACCGATTACCGATTACCATTCACTCCTCTTCCTCAAACCGCGCCTGGAACGCTTCCTCCGTCCAGAAATTCGCCTCATCTGTCAACTTATCAATGTACAGCACGCCATCCAGATGATCAATTTCATGTTGGAAGATACGGGCCGTCCACTCTTTAAGCCGCCAGCGCATTTTTTTGCCGTACCGGTCTTGCCCGCGCACGCGGATAGACTGCGCCCGTTCCACCTCGCCCAGGTAGCCGGGGATAGAAAGGCAGCCTTCAATGCCATCCACCGTATCCCGCGATTCCCACACAATTTCCGGGTTCACAATCACATACAAATCCCGCGAATCAGGAATTTCATTGCCCTCGTCATCCTCTTTAGGCAAATCCTCGATAACAGCCAGGCGCAGCGAACGGCCGATTTGCGGCGCCGCCAGTCCCACCCCATTGGCCGCCCGCATCGTTTCAACCATATTTTCAATCAACTCCTGCAATTCCGGCCCAAAATCAGTCACCGGGCGCGTTTTTTTGCGTAAAATCGGAGCAGGGAGCGTTACAATTTCTAACATACTCATATTTTTAGCGCTTCAGCCTGTCAGCTGTTCAGCATTCATCCTTCATAACTCGCATTTTCTTCTGTCGGCGTGCGTTGGGGAATTTTCTCTTGTTCCGTAGCTTGTTTGTACACATCCAGCAGCACCGCATATTCCTTACGGCGCTGGTCGCCTTGTTTGATGGCCTGCTGCCTGCGGTAACGGTCTCGCCGCCGGAAGATGTCGCTTTGTACCTGATTGGGATCAGATACAGTCTCGAAAACAATGTCAGCCTGAGCGCCGGCCGTATCAATGATAACATTGCCATAATTAAAAACGGTCGCCAGCAAATTAGGCCGGTCGGAATTGATGTTCTGGACGTTGCTTAACTCAGCCTGCTTGCGGCTCTCGCCAAAGCCAAATGGTTTGCGGTCAATATCAATCACATAGCGGTCGGTCAGCTGGAAGGTATCGTTGCGCCAATCTTCAACTTGCCAAACGAGCCACCCAAACAAAACCAGCCCTACGATAATATCTACGGCCGTTAACTGCCCGATGGTAAAAGCAAAAATAGTAATCAACACCCAATTGATCGCCGTAAGCAGCAAAAAACCCGCTATGGGCCACTTCGTCACTTCCAGCAAAACGAAAAAATGTTTGCGGTAAGTGATGACGCTGCCATCTTCGACCCGCCCCTGGTAACGCCGCTTGAAGGCCGCCCATCTATCGGCCAACGTTTTTTTAGCGGGAACGGCCGTTTCCTCTTCATCCTCATCCTCATCATCCGCCACCACATCATACCCGGTCTGCACATGAAAATGACCCTCCACCGAACGGCGCATCATCGTCTGGGCCAGCGCCTCATCCAGCGCCTTCACCCGCGCCCGCAGCCGGTTCAACACATCCTCCACCTGGCGCGGATCATCAATGTTATCAAAATAAACAGCCGCGGTTTGTGCCGCCGTCGTCACACGGGCCGTACCAAAATTAAACAAATTAGCTATCAACGTCGGCTTAACCACCGTCACGCTTTGAATCTGGTCAATGGGAATTTTGATAACTGTCGTGCGGAAGGTACGCAGGCTAAACTCATGGTGGGCCAAATGTTTGTTGGTAATGACAAAATAATCATTTGACCAATCCAACAGTTGAAAAACCAGCCACACACCTAAAACCAACACCAGCAGCAGGGGCGCAAGCCAACGCGCTGTTCCCTGCCAAAATGATTCAGGCGGCGTTGTATTGATGAAAAAGATGAGCCACAACGGCAAAGTAAGCAGCAGTACAGCCGGCAGCAGAATGCGCAGCAGCAAATACCACCGGCTGCGCCGCACACGAAGCTCAACCAATTCATCCGGCAGCAGTTTAATAGCCGCGCTGCGTTTATCCGCTTTGATGCGGCTTTTTTGCGCTTCCTCCCAGGCCGCTTCCGTCAGTCCGCCGATAAATTCTCCCGTTGTATCGTATTCAGGCTCCAGTTTTTCCAACGCAGCCGGGTTTTGGTCCAGGAAATGCAAAAATTTACTACCTTCGATGATGAGAAGACGGCCGTCGCCCGCCGCCTTCACCGTTGCCGGATGCGCCCCAGGCACAAACAGCCATTCATCGCCAAACCAATCACCGGCAAAATAGGAACGAGAATCTCTGGCAATACCGCGTTCATCAACCGTCACGGCAAACAAACGGCCGCTTTTCACAATGTACAACCTGTCAGCCATATCCCGCTGATAGGCGAGCACCGCGCCATCATCAAACTCATACTCTTCGCAAATGGCGTCCAGAGCGATGAGTTCATCATCATCCAGCGTTTCAAACAGGGGATGTTGGGTTAAAAAATCGAAATTATCAGTCACGGCCGTTACCACCTTCCTGCCTAATTTTAACATAAGCATGCAGCATAAGAAAGCAGTGTTAACCTATCTCCCTCACCTGTTATTTAGTATCACGAGACATCTCCTCAGTTCTAAAAGTGACAGTCGCTTAAAACACAACCGATTGTGACCACCCCCTCTGGGGAAAGTGACTGCCACCTGAGCCGCTATGTCACAAGATTGGTTTGCTCCGATTGGTTGAGATGCAGTTCAAATACATCAGGACGGGCATAATGGCCGGTAACATCGAGGGTGAGACGGCCGTCAATCGCTTTCTGAGGATCAATTACAGCCGATACAAAACCGGGTTCAGAGTCAGCCGGCCCGGCCAAAACATCGCCATTAGGCGCAATGATAGCGCTGCCACCTCGCATTAACCATGTATCCGGTTCACCGGGAATTTCGTCAAACAACGCCAGCTTCAAATGTGCCAAATCCCGTTTCTGCAACGCTGTTCCTGCCGCCACAACAAAACATTGCCCCTCAAACGCATAGCTGCGTGACGCAATCAGCAGTATTTCCTTGACAGTAGGCCATTGAGCAACATGAATTAATTCCTGCTGTTGGTGCATAGCAAAACGAGCCAGTGGCATCCAGTGCTCCCAGCAAATCAGGCCGCCCAGCCGGCCCAAAGGGGTATCTACCACTGATAAAGTGCTGCCATCGCCCCGCCCCCACACCAACCGTTCCGTGTAAGTGGGGATGAGTTTGCGGTGTTTGCCTAGTATTGCGCCATTTTCGCCAATGTAGAGGGTAGTGTTGTACAGTGTACCGGCATCGCACTCGTTCATGCCCATAACAACGATGGCATTGGCTGATTTGGCGGCTTGCTGCAGTCGGGAAACGGCCGTTCCGCCCATCTCTACACTATTCTTAAACAACTGCCGGTAAACGGCCGTTGCCGGTTCATAATCCCATAATCCGGCGCCGGGAGCCACATCCAGCCAAATAGGATAACCTGGCAGCCAGGTTTCGGGAAAAACTATCATCTTGGCGCCCGCTTGAGCAGCATCTTTGATTAAATGACAAGCTTTAGCCACACTTTTATCCAAATCCAAAAAAACAGGTGGATGTTGAACGGCCGTTACCAAAAAAGAGTCCATCGTACCAAACATAAAAAACCTCCAGAATTACACGCTGCTTCATTTTAACTGAACATGGGCATTTTTCATTTTACCAGAAAAGAACTGCGCGGTTTTTCGGCAGTGCGGACACTTCGCACCCAAAATTCACCAGACTCCAGATTTTAAGTGTAAATTGGTGCTTTATCAGTGGCCGCGGCCGTTTTGCCGTTTTTAGACTTGGCGCAAACCAATCACCATGCCATAATAAAATACAGGAGACACCATGGGCAATTGCCCACCACGATGAATGAAAATTGGACGCTGATTAACGCAGATGAACGCGGATTTTCTCTTCTTCTCTCCGCACATCTCCACCCCTCCGCGAATCTCCGCGTCCCCTTTTCTGAAGAGCAAAATCGGAGGTAGCAGTGGCAAAAGCAACTATGACCTTCCCGCCCGATTTCCGTTGGGGAACGGCAACAGCCGCCTACCAGGTGGAAGGCAACAACACAAACAGCGATTGGTGGCTGTGGGAACACAACGGCGACAATATAGTGGAAGGCCACAAATCCGGTTTAGCCTCCAATTGGTGGCAAAATGCGGAAACCGACCTGGACGCCGCCGCCGCAATGGGAACCAACGCCCACCGCCTTTCACTCGAATGGAGCCGCATCGAACCGGAACCCAGCGCCTTCGACAACGCCGCCCTTGACCGCTACCGGCAAATCTTGCAAGCCATGCACGACCGGGGCATCGAGCCAATGGTAACACTGCATCATTTCAGCAACCCCATCTGGCTTACCGAAAAAGGAGATTTTAACACCCGTCTTGTTGTGGATTATTTCCAACGTTTCACCGCCAAAGTTGTCGAAACATTGGGCAATCTAATTCCCAAATGGGTAACAATCAACGAGCCGATGGTCTACGTCGTAATGCGTTACCTGGATGGCAGCTTCCCTGCGCCGCAGCAAGCAGGATGGAGCGCCGCCTTGCGCGCCACGCGCAACCTGCTGCGCTGCCATGCCGCCGCCTACCAAACCATCAAGGAACAGTACCCCGACGCCGAAGTAGGCATCGCCAAAAATTTGATTGTGATGGAGCCAAAAGCGGATAATTTTTTGAATCGCTGGTGGGTTAAGCGGGCCAACCGGATTTACAATGAAGCGTGGTGGGAGATGCTGCGCGACGGCCGTTTCCACCGGCCGTTTGGAAAAGGAAAAGTAGACGGATTAGCAAACGCCTTCGACTTCATCGGCATCAACTACTACACCCGCCTTTACCTCAAATTCCCGCCGCGCGGCAAACTATGGGAAACCGATTGGGGGCCAAACGCCATCGTCAGCGACGGCGACTACGGCGAAGTTTACCCCGCAGGCCTCTTCCAGGTCATCGAATCCGTCCTCAAATACGACAAACCCATCTACATCACCGAAAACGGCCTGCCGGATGCAGCGGATCGGTTACGGCCGTCCTTCCTCATCACCCATCTACGCGAAATATGGCGGGCCATCAGCTTCTGCTACCCGGTCATGGGCTACTACCATTGGAGCCTGATAGACAACTTCGAATGGGATCGCGGCTGGACGCAGCGATTTGGCCTGATTGAGTTAGATGTGGCAACGCAAGAAAGGAAACTCAGGGAAAGCGGCCGTCTCTACGGCGAAATTTGCCGCAGCGGCAGCGTCAGCAGCGACATGGCCGAACGCTACGCCCCCGACCTGATGGCAGAGATATTCCCCGGTCAGCCGCCCCCTCCTTTGAAAAAAGATTTATAAATTCGGCGGTTTTTGACTTACCATCCCCCCACCGTTAAAATCCAACCTTCACCTGCATACAGAATTTGTAAAACGATTTGGCAAATCGTTCAACACTCGATTTACCAAATCGCGCAGCACAAAAAGCGAGCAACCAATGCGAATAGTCGTAGATGCAATGGGAAGCGACAACCATCCCAAGCCAGACGTGGCCGGAGCGGTAATGGCGGCGCGCGAATTTGGCGACGCCATGATTTTGGTGGGCGACCAGAAACAGATTGAAGCCGAATTAGCCAATTTGGACACCGCCGGGCTAACCATCGAAGTGAAACATGCCAGCCAGAAAATCGTGATGACCGACAAGCCCTCCAAAGTGGTCAAAGGCAAGCCGGATTCTTCCATGCACGTAGGCATAAACCTGGTCAAAACAGGGGAGGCCGACGCCTTTGTGACGGCGGGGAACACCGGCGGCGCGTTGGCGGTAGCCATGCTGCGTCAGGTAGGGCTGGGCCGGATTCGCGGCGTCAAACGGCCGGCGCTGGGCGTGATTTTTCCGATTGAGGAACGGCCGTTACTCATAGACAACGGGGCCAATGCTGACTGCAAACCGGAATATCTGCTGCAATTTGGCATTATGGGCAGCCTGTACGTCGAACGGGCGCTGGGCATCGCCAATCCGCGCGTCGCCCTCATCTCCAATGGCGAGGAAGAAGGCAAGGGCAGCTCGCTCATCAAAGAAACCATCCCGCTGATGCAAGCCAGCGGCTTGAACTACATCGGCAACATCGAACCCAAAGAATTCATGAATGGGGCCGCCGATGTGGGCGTGATTGACGGTTTTGCCGGCAATCTCATCATCAAAACGGCCGAAGCCATCGCCAGCTACATGAACAATATCATCAAAACCGAGATTAAAGCCAGCCCGCTGACGACGCTGGGCGGCTTGCTGGCTAAACCGGCCTTCAAGCGGGTTGGCGCGCGCCTGGACCCGGACGAAGTGGGCGGCGCGCCCCTGTTGGGCGTGAACGGCGCGGTGATTGTGGCGCACGGCCGTTCCAATGCCTACGCCGTCAAACAAGCCATCGGACAGGCGCGGATGATTGTGGAGAAGAAGGTGGTAGAGGCGATAAAGGAAGGACTGAGGACTGAGTAAAGAGGATTGAGTAAGCGCTCATCCCTCACTCCTCAGACCTCATTCCTGAAAAATTATGGATGATTTTTTAGACTCAAACGGCCGTCCCCGCATCGTCATCACCGGCGTCGGCATCATCAGCCCCATTGGGCATACGGCCGCAGAAAGTTGGGACGGATTGTTGAACGGCCGTTCCGGCATCGGCCCCATCACCCACTTCGACGTAGACCGGTACGATTTCCCCTGCCGCATCGCCGGCGAAGTCAAAGCATTCAATCCCAAAGCCTACATGGACTTCAAAGAGGCGCGGCGCATGTCGCTGGTCTCCCAATACGCCGTCGCCGCCGCCCGCATGGCCCTGGACGATGCGGAATTATCCACCCCCGTCGCCGACAGTGAACGGGTGGGCGTGCTGGTCGGCACCGGCGCCGGCGGCTTCGATGTCGCCGACCGCAACCTCATCACCCTGCGCCAGAAAGGGTTCAGCCGCGTCAGCCCCTTCGCCATGACCGGCTTCCTCTCCAACATGCCCAGCTACCACGTCAGCCTCATGGCCGGGACGCACGGCCCTATTTCCACCGTCGTCGCTGCCTGCGCCACCGGCACGCAGGCCATCGGCGAAGCGCTGGAGCTGATGCGGCGCGGCGCAGCCGATGCGATGATTACCGGCGGCGCGGAAGGCTTGATTCATGAAGCGGCCATCGCCGGATTTGGGGCCATGCGCGCCCTTTCGACCCATTTTAACGACAAACCCGAACGCGCCAGCCGGCCGTTTGACAAAGACCGCGACGGTTTCATTCTCAGCG
>JANTHP010000129.1 GCA_024762395.1 Anaerolineae bacterium
ATCACCGAATCCGCCTTAGACCTCATTGAAGATGCCAACAACCTACACATTTATTTGTACGACGCTGCTACCCAACAATACACTTTTGGTTCAGCATTATGGCGAGATGGCCGCCGGGAAGCGGCCGTTAAAGCCGTGCGTTCCAATGGATTGACCGCCACTGTTGTACAAAGCGGTAAGGCGCTTGTTATCAATGACGCCAGTTCACACCCCCTTTTCCAATCCCAACAAGCCAGTTCCTGGGGGCTTGATTCCATCGCCGGATTCCCGTTAAAACATGGCGACCAGGTTATTGGCGCCTTCACCATTGCCTACACCAAACGCCACACATTTAGCGAAGATGAGCTGTTACTCCTAAACCTGTTGGCTGACCAGGCTGCTGTTGCCGTTAAAAACGCTGGTCTTTTCGATGAGGCTGAACGTCGCTTACAAGATATGTCCGCGCTGGTGGATATGGCCCAACAAGTCACCAGAAATCTACAGCTAGACTCGGTCATGGACACAACTGTCCAAATCCTGCAAAAGCTGCTAAATGCCCGCGCCAGTACCATCACCATGCTATCAGATGATGAAACAGAATTGATTGTCACCGCTGGCGCTGGCATCAACCCCGATATCATCGGTCAGGCGCGCATGAAACTAGGAGAAGGTATTTCCGGCGAGGTGGTTAAACAGGGCGAGCTGGTTTACATTAACGATGCTCATAATGAGCCGAACTTTCTCTTTTTCAGCGATGTCATCCGCAGTTTGCTCGTTGTACCGCTTATTGTGCGTGATAAAGTGATAGGCACGCTAACGGTGGACAGCGACCGCCCGAATGCTTTTAGCGAATCTGATATTCAATTGATGCTCATTGCCGCCGCCCAGGTTGGCGTAGCCATTTCCAATGCCGGTTTATTTGCAGAGGTAGAAGAACGGGCCGTTGAATTAGCGGTTGCCTATGAAGAATTGAAGGAAAGTGATCGTCTGAAGGATGAATTGGTTCAAAATGTATCCCATGAATTGCGTACACCCTTAACTTTTGTAAAAGGATATGTAGATTTGTTGATGGAAGGTGAAATGGGGCTGTTGAATCCGGGACAAATTGAGGCGTTAGAGATTGTTTCCGTCAAGACGGATGAAATCACGCGGCTGATCGAGGATATTATTACGCTTCAGCGAATTGATGCCGGCAACCTGCAACTTGAGGCTGTTTCAATGTCTGATTTCCTGAAAACGGCCGTTGCATCACATCAGATCGTCGCCAGCCAAAAAGGGCTACACGTCATCTACAAAAAACCCGCCACACAAGCAATGGTTTACATGGACAAGGGCCGTATGAGCCAGGTAGTAGACAACCTCATCAACAACGCCTTGAAATTTAGTCCGGATGGGGGAGCAATCTCCATCACCGTTACGGAACGTGAAAGCGATGTACTCGTTTCCATTGCCGATGAAGGGATAGGTATACCGGAAGATAAACAACGTAAAATATTTGAGCGGTTTTATCAGGTAGATGGATCATCTCGACGTCGTTTTGGGGGAACCGGAATAGGACTGGCGCTGGTAAAACGCATCATCAACGCCCATAAGGGAAAAATCTGGGTGGAGAGCGAAGTTGGTCGGGGAAGCTCTTTTTTCTTTGCTTTACCCAGAGTAATTGAGGTTGGAAAAACCAACACATTGCCCGAATAGACCCCATAGGATTAAAAAAACTTGTGTCAAAATTAGAAAACAGCTTATCCCCCAAAACGCTCAAGACCATGCCCAAAATTGACTTACACCGACATCTGGAAGGGTCGCTGCGCCTGGAAACTTTATTAAAAATCGCCCGTGAACATAAACTCAATCTCCCCAAAGCCAACATTGAACAACTACGCCCCCTCGTGCAAATCACCAACGATCCTCCCAATCATGAGGTATTTCTGAGCAAGTTTGAAGTCTTACGTCACTTTTACCGCAGTCCGGAAGCCATACAACAGTTAGCCTATGAAGCAATAGCCGATGCTGCATCTGACAACATCCACTACCTGGAATTGCGTTTTAGCCCTCAAGCACTGGCCCGCGTTCGCCGGTTCTTACTGGTTGATGTGACCAATTGGGTTATCGAGGCAGTGCAGCACGCTCGTAAAGATTTTGAAATCGAAGTCGGGCTGATCATCACATTAGTTCGCCATGATCCTCTGGAACAAGCACGTCAGGTAGCTGAAATTGCATATGATTATGTAGATAAAGGGATTGTTGGTCTTGATCTAGCCGGCAATGAGGTAAAGTTTCCACCGGGGCCATTCACGCCAATTTTCAAAAAGGCGCAAGATGTGGGATTGGGGGTTACAATTCACGCAGGCGAATGGGCCAGCGCTTATGGCGTGCGCCAGGCGATGGAAGAGTTATATGCCAACCGCATTGGACACGGCGTCCGCACAATTGAAAACTCACATGTCTTGCGGTTGGCGCGGGAACGGGGCATAACGTTTGAGGTTTGCCTGACAAGCAACCTGCAAACGGGTGTGGTGCATGATTTGCAGCATCATCCTTTAGTGGATATGTTGGATTTAGGCTTACAGGCAACGCTCAACACGGATGATCCCAGTGTGAGCGACTGCACGTTAACAGACGAGTATCAATTGGCCGTGCAAAAGTTGGGGTTGGGCTACAATGAGTTACGTCAAATGACGTTGAATGCCGCAGCGGCCGCTTTTTTACCGAGTAACGGCCGTAAACGCCTCATTGACCATTTTGAAAAACTGCTGCCCGCATCTGATAACACTTATAACGGCATCCCATTCCCATCAAGCCGCATCCCACCGCTTCACAGCCCGCTTAATTAGCTGCTGAACTGGTGGTTCAGGAATATCGCCAGGTTTTTGATACATCTTACCATCCACTTCAATACGAATACCGCCCGATGGATCCTGCACCAACCGGATAACGCGCTCCGCCATTGCCGGATCATTCGCCACAAGCTCCTGCAAAATCGCATCAATTTGCTCAGCCACACTCAGCTCACGACTAGCTGTAGGCGGTTCATCTGTGAGCGTGGGGGCGCTATCTAAGGTGGCAAATGCAGGTTGGGGTTTGGCTGCGCTTTTAGCGGCATCTCGTTCCGCTTCCAGCCGCGCCAAAAATGCTTCCCGCTGCTGTTCCAGCGGCGCTTCTTTCACAGGCGCTATATCCAAAGGGGATGCAACACCCGCTTCTACAAGCGTTTGATACCCACCGGCAAAATCAATCAACTCCCCAATGGCCGCCAACAAAACACGGTTCGCCTTCTCATCGCCAACCTCCGAAAGGCTTTGATACCGGACGTCATCAACCGCCACTACAAGCTTGCCCAGAGGCGGAACGCGCAAAACCTTCATTACCTCTAATTCTCGTCGCATTTTTCACTCCTTTAAAAAGGTAGGTCAAGTTTGCAAACTTGACTTACGCCGGGCTACAACGGCATTTTGTTATTCTAATGCTGACATGTTGGACAAAAATGTGTACTGCGTCCGCCCAACTTAATCCGCTGTATCACACTGCCGCAATTATAACAAGGGGCGCCCGTGCGCCGGAAAACAGCCACTGCGTTCTGCATATCGCCCTTTTTCCCATCCGGTTTGACATAGGTTTGGATGCTGGCTCCTTCACGCTCAATGCCCATCTGCAACACTTTTTGAATGGCCGCATGTAAATCCGCAATTTCAGTTGGCGTAAGCGTGTTGGCGCGTCGCTCTGGATGTATGCCGGCATGAAACAATGCCTCATCGGCGTAGATGTTGCCTATGCCGGCCACAAATGTTTGGTCTAACAGAAGAGGTTTGAGCGCTCGTTTGCGCTTTTGCAGCCGTTCTAGCAATACTTCGACAGTGAATGCCGGTTCGAGCGGTTCGGGGCCAAGATGGCCCAGCGCCTCCATCGTATTTTCAACCAGTTGTACCCGGCCAAATTTGCGCGTGTCCCGAAAGCGCAGTTCGCGCCCGTTATCCAGCCCCCAAATGGTATGGACGTGTTTGTCCGGCGGCGTATCCTGGTCTACAACGGCCAGATGGCCGGACATTTTGAGATGGATGATGAGGCTTTGCCCATCGTTTAGGCTGAATATCAGGTATTTGGCGCGGCGGTTGATGGCTGTGATGGAACGGCCGTGTACCCGACGCTGGAATTCTGACAACGTAACGCCAACCAGATGACGCGGCCAATAATTACGCATCTCCGTAATCGTGCGGCCAATTAACGGCCGTCGCAGCGCGCGTACAACCGTTTCTACTTCTGGTAACTCAGGCATAATTAGCCTTTAGCCTTCAGCGTTTCAGCCTTACAAAATCACAAACTTACCACTGTCGTAAAACAACTCATCATCCACCCAGATTTTACCGCCGTCCCGCATATCGCAAATCATATCCCAATGAACGGCCGATTGATTTTTACTGCCTGTCTCCGGGTAGCCGCCGCCCACAGCCATGTGGATCGTGCCGCCAATCTTTTCATCAAACAAAATAGATTTAGTAAACCGCTGGATACCATTGTTTGTACCCACAGCCCATTCACCCAAATAGCGTGCGCCTGGGTCCGTATCCAACACACTGATGAGGAATGCTTCATTCTTTTTTGCGGAAGCATCTACCACCTTACCATCTTCAAAACGCAGCTCAACGCCATCCACCTCGCGGCCGCTGTAAATGGCAGGATAGGTAAACCGCACCCATCCATTCACCGAATCTTCCACCGGCCCGGTAAAAATCTCTCCGCTGGGCATATTCTTCTGACCGTCAGAATTGATAAACGTGCGGCCCGCAATAGACAATGTTAAATCCACATTCGGCCCTTTGACCGTGACATCCTTCTTGCCAACCAGCCAGTCAACCAGCTTTTGCTGCATGGCGCTAATCTTTTGCCATTCCGCCACCGGATCATCCTTGTCGGCAAAACAGGCGCCGTAGACAAAATCTTCAAACTCGCTCAACGACATATCAGCTTCCTGCGCCTGGGCGTTCGTGGGATACATTGTTCCCACCCAACGAAAATCGCCAGCCGCGCTGCGCTGCATAAAAATTTGCGTCAGTTCGCGCCCCGCTGAACGCGACAACTGCTGCCGGGCCGGATCAACACCGCTCAAAGTGCGCGTATTGGCCGTTCCGCTCAAACCGATCAAACAGTCATACGTTTCCATGACCATTTTCATTGGGGCCGGAATATGCTGAAGTTGGTCATCATTTCCCATTTTGAGCATAATTTCGGTAAATTCCGGCTCCTGCCAGATAACCAGTGGAAACCCTCCGGCGCGAACAACTTCCCGGTACGTTTCCAATACAAGCGGATAAGACACCATACTGCCCCGGATAGCAACTTTATCACCGGGCTGTACTTTGACACTATAATCAACTAACAATTGGGCTAATTTTGTAACTCGTGGGTCAGCCATAACTTCCTCGTAAGTATTATTTTAATGGTTGGGAACTAAGATTGACTGAAATTATACCGCTGTTTGCCTGTTCTTGACGAAATGTTTACCATTCGCCGTAACTATACAGGTGACAGTCACCTTCTCCAGTGATGTTAGCTGGAGTCATGATTTTTACAAGTGACTGTCACCTCTGGTAGCTGCATAATTAACTATTTGCCTATGTATCCAGAAGACCGAATTTTGGTTACCTATGTCCCCCACCCAGCCGACTTTGCCATTGTAGAGAAAGAGGGATGGTACCGAATTCCACAAAAACATGCGCCAAAGGGATTGTATGCTGAATATTTTGCATTCTATTTTGGCCGCCGCTTTGGGCCGGAGAAATGGGCTGTGCATTACTATGCCCCACAGCTAGGTCATGAATTGGTTACACGGTTATCGCTCTTTCCAAATCAGCCGGAACACCCGCGAGCGCACGAGTTGTATTACAAGGTACAGTTAGGCCCTCTGCGGCGGTTGGAACGGCCGATTATCAGCTTGCGCTGGCGACGAATTACATTTATTCACACGACTTGGGACCGTTTTCAGGATGCAGCCGAAATCAACGATTTATATGTGGATGGGGATGAATACGTTAACCGGCTGTATGCAGCTTTGAAGGAACGAGGTATTCAAGCCGAGCGTCATTATCTTGTGAAGGAAGCCGGCGCTGCGTATGAGGTTCCGTTGTCTGTTTTATGCCAGGACGGCCGTGTAGACATTCCCACCAGCGGCATACCTAAAACGCCAACCAAACTAGCCGATCTGGTCAACAAAATCATGCGGGACATTGACCAAAACGGCGGCATCCGCTCAAATTAGCCTAACCCACAACCCTATGAGACAATTCCCGCTTTCACCTAATCCAAAGGGTTCAATCATAAATAACCTTGGTGTTTCGGGAATTACATTCCCAAAACATGCTATCAAAACAGGAACGGTAACTACTCAGCCTCAGAGGTGACAGTCACTAAAAATGCAGCAAGTTGTGACCAAAACCTTCGAGAAAAGTGACTGTCACCTGAGTAGTCATCAGGAAAGTTAAAAACGAGCGAACCCAAAGTAGAAGTTTTCTGTGATTTATCTAAAACGCATTGTTGATGAACTAGACGCTCAACTGCCAGATTCCCCCTTCGTGCGTGAAGGCGGCAGCTTACTGCTCATGGTGGGACTGCCCGGCACTGGAAAATCCTCTATTGTCAGGGAATTAACCGACTCATTTCCCTACGTAGTAGTCAGCACAGATGAAATGCGCACCAAAATGCGCCGCCAGCCTGCGTATACAACCGCAGAAATGGGGCTGGTATATGAAATTTGCTACGCCATCATTGAAAAACGGTTGTGTCAAGGGCAGCGAGTCATCTTTGACGCCTCAAATTATCAAAAAGCGCGCCGGGAATATGTTATGAGCCTGGCGAAAAAATGTGGCGCGCCGGTGGCGATGTGCTACGTTCAAGCCTCTCAGGAAACGATTGGAAAACGTTTGGCCCGACGAATCAGCGGCAAACGGCAAACCGGCGATTTGTCCGATGCGGATTGGACAGTCTATAAATGGATGGTGGAAGCGCAAGAGCCAATTGTGGGAGAACATTTGGTTCTGGATACGACTGAAACGCCAGCCGTTAAATTGGCCGAGAAACTTTACCGCTATTGGGTTAAAATAGAAGCCGATGCCGAAATTGACCCTGATTTACAACCCCCTAGCTGGGCCAGCCAACTTGGCGGCTCCGATTCATCTAGTCGCTGACTTTTGGCGGGCGCGCGGCTGGCAAACCGCCATTCAACCCACTCAATTTGCAGGACATGCTGTTAAACTGGCCCAGGAAGCGGCTGCATCTGGCTGTCGGCTTGTATTGGCTGCCGGCGGCGATGGGACGCTGGGAGATGTAGCAAACGGGTTGGCGCACACGGAAACGGCGCTGGGACTGCTGCCGTTGGGAACGGGCAATTCGTTTGCCAAAGAGCTGCAAATGCCGCGTCCGACGCACTGGGATAAACATAAATTGCTGCAAGCGGCTGATGCGCTGGCGGACGGCCGGGTTCAGCGTATTGATTTAGGAAAAATGGAAGATGGGGAGCGGAGTAACGGCCGTTACTGGGTCTTGTGGGCTGGCGTTGGCGCTGATGGGTTTTTGGTAAACACCCTGGAACCCCGTCCCAAATGGTCAAAAAAGCTGGGGACTGTGGGCTATGCTGCCCAGGGGTTGGCCGTTGCGCCTAAAATCCCGCCTATTCAAGCCAGAGTTGAGGTGGACGGCCGTATCTTCGAAGATGAATTCATGTTGGCCCTCGTCAGCAACTGCCGCCGCTATGCCGGCGGCGAAGTCGTGATCAGCCCCCATGCCAGGTTAGACGACGGCTTATTTGAGGTGTGGCTCGTGCGCGGCAGCGGCGTGCCGCATATGCTGGAAGCGCTGCTTAAAATTAAGATGGGCCGCCATTTGCAAGATGATGAGTTTACGCTGGTACACGGCCGTCACGTTGCCATCCACACCACGCCAGCCATGCCCGCCCAGGCCGACGGTGAACGGGCCGGGCACAGTCCCCTGATTTGCGCCATCCAACCGCGTGCCCTGCGTCTCCTCGTCCCCGATACCGCTCCGCCCGATTTATTCACCCACCCGGCAGAGAAATTATGAAGGCGGAAAGATAAATGATGAATTTGACGCCTCATCTCTCATCCCTCATTTCAAAAGCTAACAGTTCAAAGCTAGCTGTAGTTTGAAATTGGGTAAGTGCTTGCAGTTGGTTTAGTTTTTGCGGGGTAAGGTGGCGGTAATTGGGGGTCATTTGCACCAAATCGGTTAAGTCGGGCTGGGTCAAGTTCAGTTGGATGGTGATGGATTGGCTGGATCGGAGGGAGAAACGCTTGCGTTGAGCGGCAGCGGCAGGCCGCAAGTCGAAACGGCCGTTCATCTGCTCAATGACACGTCCCCTTTTTTCCGATTCAATCCTCATCAAACCCAATTCCTCCCGCAGCGTTTGCAAATGGTTTGGTTGTGGGATGACGATAAGCAGCAGGGCGCCCGGCGCGGCAATACGGGCAAATTCGGCCGCATGGCGCGGCGCGAAGATGTTGAGCAACACATTTACCGAATGGTCGGCAAATGGAATAAGGCGGTTCACATCGGCGGCGATGAAACGGGCTGTTTTATCGCCGCGGGCGGCTGACCGAACGGCGTCTTTGGCCGCGTCCAGGCCAAAAACGCAGGCTTTTGCCGGCAGATGGGAGCGTAGTTGGCGTAAGTAATACCCTTCGCCGCAGCCAATATCAAGCAAAACAGGCTCTTTTTCGTCGTTTGCGGCCAGGTGTGCTTTTACAAGGGTGTTGATGGCATCGGCAAGGGGATGGTAACGGCCGTTATCCAAAAACCGCCGCCGCGCCACCAACATCGCCTTGTCATCTCCCAAAATTTTGCGCCGCCTATGCCCCGTCATCAGGTTGACATACCCTTCACGAGCCAGATCAAAGCTGTGGCCGTGCAGACACGCCAGTGCCCGCCCGGTTAATTCCAGGGAAGATGAGCAAACGGGACAGATTAACGGCCGTAAGCAAGGAATCGTCTCGTCATTCATCAAACCAATTATAGTGTGCAAGTCGTCAGGTATGCGAGTTTGCCCAACAAGTTTGCATTTTAGCCCGCCAGTCAGCACTCTGTAAGTAACCCTCACCGATACATCTAGATAAAAATGCACCTGGCGGATGAGCTTCCGTCAGGTGCATTTCGCCTTCTATTTCAATATTTGTTCAGTTAAGGGAAAAAGGTTTGTTGAGCACTCAACGATGGGTCCCAATTGTAGCTCGTTCCATCATAATGGCCAAAATCGTGGCTACCAGCAGAAGTGCTATCTCTTGAAAATCCGGCGCGTGCGTCCACGTCAGCAGTCAATACTTTGGAATGGTGCCAATCGTTATAGTCTAAATCACCATCAAGGTCTTTCGCTTGTCGGTATTTACCATCGCTGCGTTGTACAGTACAACTGAAAGTATTGTACCCAATGTGAGTAATGTCTGTGTCTGGATATTGGGTAAAACTGTATGACGCACAGTTTACTTCGCTAGAATTACTGCTAACATATTTCTGCGCAATAGCCGTCGTGATACCAGCAAAGTTGGTATATCTTGTTTCGTTTGAAGCAGCGTAAGTGGTAATGACTGTAGTACAGACAAAAAGTAAAATTATAAGCAGGGCGAAGCTTCTTTTACGTGTATACATGACTAATTCTCCTCTGTTAACGTGGACGCCTCGTTAAGGGCTTGCATCGCCTCTGGCGGCAAATTCTCAACGACACTTTGTTCAAGGAGTAAACTCCGTTCAAGAATAATCCATTCGCCATTCGCTGTTTGGTACGTTACTTCAAATAACTGAATGGCGCCTGTTTCCAAATTGAATTGGTACTTGGTTTGTTTACCTTGCACGAATTCACCGACGATATTCATTTTAGGTTCATCATTCACTTTCGTAATTACAACAACATATTGATCTGCGTCGTACCACGCTGTTATACTGGTTTGTTTCTCGGATTGAACCATTTCCAGGTAGGCGGGGAAATCACTTCCCAATGGTGGCTTATTGATGGTATCTGCCGGGCGTATGGCGTGCTCGGTCACACCAACCAGTGATAAAGCAATGAACTGCCCATTGGTTGTGGCCCATTGATTACGAATAGTGCCATTGGCATCGGTCATATGCCCTACTTTTTGTTGGAAATATCCCTGTGCATCGATCTCGTACCATTCCTCATTGGTTACTGTGTCTGTACCATACAGTTCCGTTACAGGAATACCATAAATGTCACCTGTATTACTGACGTATTTTAGCGGCGAATAATATTCGTGTTTTTCATACAGCCAGCCAGGTTTCCCAAACAGATTAGCCTCATTTTTCTCAACGAGTATTCTTATCTGCTCCAAGATTTTTGTAACATCTGTTTCGGGATTTTCGGGAGTGCTTAAGCCAGAGCTATTGGCTTTTTCCTCAGGTGCAGCCGCCAACGGCAGTTGCTCGTTTAAGGCTACAGTTGTATTCGTTGTAGTTGACGTAGTTGACGTAGTTGACGGCCGTTCCTCATTTAAGGTTACTTTTGTATTTGTTATGGGCTCGTTGGCGGTCACATCAGAAGAATGACTGGCTTGTGCCGGTGATAATAAGAAAGTTAAGGCTCCCAAAATGACAAAAAGGGTTAGCCCTGCTCCCATTAAGATATATTGGAATTT
This sequence comes from Anaerolineae bacterium, assembly GCA_024762395.1. Classification (GTDB taxonomy): domain Bacteria; phylum Chloroflexota; class Anaerolineae; order Promineifilales; family Promineifilaceae; genus JACKCC01. The sequence goes on from JANTHP010000129.1 coordinate 10,626, forward strand.
TCTTTGCATTTTCAAACTCCTTGAATTTGTATATTCACTCAATTTGTGTCGACACGAGCACCATCATAGAACATTTCCCAACAAAACACATCGGCGGATCAGGCACGTTTTTTTGGCCGATCCGCCGACGCCGGTACTACTGGCTGCAATTTTGAGCCGATTCTCACGAAATCAAATTCAACCGGATAGCCTGGGCCACAGCCCCTACCCTTGACTTAACCCCCAATTTACTATAAATGCTTTCCAGATGGGATCGCACCGTGCGTTCAGCTATATTCAAAGACTGGGCTATTTCCTCGTTCGTTTTTTCCAGCGCCAGTAACTGCAAAATCTCAACTTCCCGGTCCGTTAAGTCGTTTCCCGGTTCCGGTTGCTGCGGCTGCACGAGTTTTGGTAGCAGTTCGGCGCTGACCCAGGGCTGGCCTTGCATTACGGCATCAATCGCTTCCAGCAATTTGTCTGGTGCTTCGCTTTTTAAGATGATGCCATCTGCCCCATGATCAATTAATTGCCGCAAGCAGGCTTCTTCGGAATGAGACAACATGGCCAATATTTTGACTGATGGACAGGATTCTCTGATGGCGTCAAGAACCTCAGCAGCAGGTGAACTGTCTATGTTGGGGGAAAACAAGAGTAAATCGGGGTGATTTTCTTGTTGGCAGATTTGTCGGATTTCATCCCCTTCAATTACTTCACCGATGAGTACTAAATTGTCGGCTGTAGAAAGGATAGTCTGGATACTGGTATGTAATAAGCGATGATGGTCGGCCAAGAATACGCGAATCAAGTAAGCCCCCTTTGACTTGACATGAATGCAGAATCTCGATGGCTGTCTTTTCAAGATCAGGATAATTGGTAAACAATCGCCACCATAATAATCTTCCACAATTATTTGTCAATCAAACGTATGGCTCTCACAGGAAGTCTTTATCCTACCACGCTCTTGTACACCTACCACTTGCCACGCGCATTCAGTTTGACATTCAACGGCCGTTTTGGCATAATGCAGCCTAATCAATTAACAAAAAGCTGTGATGGAGACGAGTAAGCCAGCGTTTGCTGGTCAGCGAGCCTGAGACAGGTGCAAGTCAGGCCCAGACAACCGGCCGAAAATCCCTCCGGAGCTGTTGACCGAAAGGACAGTGACCGGTAATCAGTAAACAGTAATCAGTAATCCGATTTACTGATAACTGGATACCGATTACTGGTAACTAAACCAAGTAGGCTCAACCGGGTTCGCCCCACGTTATCGGGTCGCGGCAATAATGGTTGCCGATTAAGTGTCTGGCGTCAAGCCAGGAATTTGGGTGGTA
>JANTHP010000130.1 GCA_024762395.1 Anaerolineae bacterium
CGGCTTTGTACCCGCTTCCCATCTCAAAGATTTGACGCCTGGAATGGGAGATCGCAAACGTCAGCAGCGTTTGGCTAAATTACGCAGCGAAAAACTGCCCTTAAAAATTATTGAAGTAGACCGCCGCCGCCGCCGTCTGGTATTCTCCCAGCGCGAAGCCCAAAAAGAATGGGAAGAAGCGCGTAAACAAGAGTTATTGGAAAACCTGGAAGAAGGAGCGGTGTTAACCGGTCGTGTCAGCGGTATGCGCGATTTTGGCATCTTCGTTGATTTAGGCGGGGCCGACGGCCTGGTTCATATTTCGGAACTGGCCTGGCACCGGGTAACGCATCCCCGTGAAGTTGTGAGCGTTGGCGATGAGATCGAAGTGTATGTGATGCGCCTGGATCGGAACGAGCAGCGGATTAGTTTGAGCCGCAAAAAACTGCTTCCCAATCCCTGGAAAACAGTTGAAGAACGTTACGCTCTACATCAATTGGTCGAAGGAACCATCACCCGCATTGTGGATTATGGCGCTTTTGCCGAGGTTGAGCCTGGCGTGGAAGGGCTGCTGCATATTTCTCAGCTTTCGCGCGGCACGGTTCAAGACCCCCACGAAATTGTTAATGAAGGGGAAGTCCACTTGCTGCGTATTGTCAGTATTGACACCAAACGCCAACGCATGGGATTGAGCTTGCGCGCTGTAACGGCGAATGAGCAAATTGAGTGGATGGCGCAGCGTGAAATCAGCCCTCAGGAAAAGGAACCGGCTGAAACAGCGGCAGAAGATGCTGTGGATGCGGCGGCGGTGGCTGAAGTAGAAGCAGTTGTCAATGGCGGCGCTTCTGAAGAAGAGTAAATACAAAATAAAATCATCAATTGGGAGGTGATTAAACTGCCTCAGGTAACTTTAATGCCAAACGAAACTGATGAGAGCTTACTCCGACGGTTCCGTAAAAGCGTTACGAAAGCTGGTACAATGAGTGTGATTCGGGAAAAGCGCTGGCATGTTTCTAAAAGTGAAACACGACGGATTGAAAAGAAAAAAGCTCTCCGGCGCGCGCGACGCAAGCAGCGTACACAGCGTTAAATTTTTTGGAAAATATGGCTAATAAAAAAGATAAACTTGAAGTTGAAGGAACAGTTGTTGAACTTTTGCCTAATACACAGTTCACGGTAGAACTGGATAATGGGCACAAGGTACTGGCGTATTTGTCGGGCCGGATGCGTAAGTATTACATCCGCATCTTGCTGGGTGATCGCGTTCGGTTGGAAATGACGCCGTATGATTTGAGCCGGGGACGTATTACGTACCGGTATCGGAAACAACGAACGCATCGAAGCTGATCGCCCTTCACCGTTCTTCCTAACGCTGCTATCAATCAAGCAGTCACAAATGCATTTGATTTAATTAAAAACGCCGCAAATTTGCGGCGTTTTTTGTTTTTTCATCATCTCGCGTTTTGATGAAAAGGCTATGGGCATTTCTAATTGTCGTTGACAGATTTAGAACGGAAATTAAATAACCTACGGAACTGAGACTGGACTAATCTCTAATCTCCAGTCTCCAATCTCTAATCTCTTGTACATTGTTCCTTATCCGGGCCGGACGACATAAGCCATCCAATCCCGCACCTGGAACTTCTCAATAATCTGACCGCCAACCGCGGCAACGGCCGTTTCCACCGCCCCCGCCTGCTCCTCAATAATACCACTGAGAATGAGACGGCCGTTCTCCCCCACATAATCTATCAATCCATCCCGCTCCAACAGCCCGATAATCACCGGAGCCAAAATATTCACCACCACAATATCCCATTTTTGCTTGGGAACCGTATCCAGCGTCCCCTGCCGCACAGCAATACGGTCGGCAACACCGTTGATGGCTGCATTTTCAGTCGAGGCTTGCACCGCCAGCGTATCCGTATCAATGCCCAGCAGCGACGAAGCGCCCAATTTAGCGGCGGCAATAGACAAAATAGCCGAGCCAATACCCACATCCAACATGGTCATGCCCGGCTGCACCAGCTTTTCCAGCGCCAGCAAACACATTTGCGTCGTCGGGTGCAGCCCCGTGCCAAAAGCCATACCCGGATCAAGCGTCAACACCACATCACCGGGCCGAATACCGTCTTGGCTGGAAACGCCATCTGAAACGGCCGTCTCCGCATCAATCCAACTCGGTTGTATCCAAATCCTCTTACCTATACGAAAGGGGCGGTAATGTTCCTTCCACGCATTAGCCCAGTCCCGCTCTTCCAACTGGCGGAAAGTAGGCGGCGGGATGGGGTACAGCCGCCCCATATGGTACAAAACTTCTTCCAGGCGGCGGCGCAGTTCCGGCGTGTCGTCTTCTTCAGGGAGGTAAATTTTGACAGTAACGGCCGTTTCCAGCGCATCCGGATCAGGGTCAGACTCATCCCCCAACTGCTCTAAAACAACGCCGTCATCATGGGCAAACGGCCGTAACGCCTCCGCCACCGCCTCAGCCCCCTCCCCATCCGTAATTACACTAACTTCAAGCCAATACATAAAAACGTGAAATGTGAAACGTGAAGCGTGACACGCAATTTTCATCACGTTTCACGTTTCACGCTTCACGCATTAACCAAAAATATCCCCCAGCGCATCCTTAAACTGGCTAAAAAAGCCCTTTTCTTGCCGCGCCACAACTTCCTTACCCAACGTCCGCGAAAGCTGCTCAAACAATCGCTCCTGTTCATCCGTCAACTTCTTAGGGATAGCCACATGAATCATCACATGCTGGTCGCCCCGCCCCATATGCCCGCGTCCGCGTCGATCCAGGCGGGGAACGCCATGCCCGCTCATCCGATACACCTTGCCCGATTCTGTACCCGGCTCAATGACAAGCTTCTCCTCGCCATCCAGCGTCGGTACCATCACCTCATCACCCAACGCCGCCTGCGCCACATTAATCTGCAAATCCAGCAAAATATCATTGCCGCGCCGCTGGAAGATCTCATGCTTCTGCACATGCAAAATAACATACAAATTCCCCGGCGGACCGCCATTCACCCCCGGCGCGCCCTCGCCCGTCAAACGGATTTGCGTATCGCTGTCCACACCCGCCGGAATCTTCACCTTCAGCGTGCGCGTATTCTGGACTTGCTTATGCCCATGACACGTCTCACACACCTCAGGAATCAGCTCGCCCGTCCCCTGGCAAGTCGGGCACGGCGTTTCCGTCACGAACTGCCCCAAAATAGATTGCTGCACCCGGCGTACATTGCCCGATCCGTTGCAATTGGTACAGCGAATCGGCGACGACCCCGGCTTTGCCCCCGAACCGTTGCATGTGGGGCAAATCTCCGGCCGTGTAACCTCAATCTCCTTTTCAACGCCAAACACAGCCTCTTCAAACGAGATAGTCAAATCATAACGCAAATCCTGACCGCGTCTTGGCCCGCGCCGCCGCCGGCCCCGTCCGCCGCCAAAACCACCGCCAAAAAACTCCTCAAAAATGTCGGCCACATTGCCAAAGCCGCCTTCAAACCCAGAGAAGCCGCCGCCATTTTGCACCCCCGCATGACCAAATTGGTCATACGTCGCCCGCATCCGCTCATCAGAGAGCACCTCATACGCTTCATTTATCTCTTTGAAACGTTCAGAAGCATCATCCTCGCTGTTTACATCAGGGTGATACTGACGGGCCAGACGACGGAAGGCTTTCTTCATCTCAGCCTTCGTCGCCGTGCGCGAAACGCCCAGGACATCGTAGTAATCTCGTTTATTGGCCATAAATCAAAAGATGCAAGTGGCAAATGGCAAGTGGCGGGTAAACCTGCCACTTGCCACTTGCAAACTTGCTTACGTGTAAACTTGCTACAACCTTAGGTCGTCGTTTACGTGCTTATTCGCTAAATTCGCCTTCAATCACATCTTCATCGGTATCGGGGCCGGGCGCGCCGCCGGGGGCTGCGCCATCGGGGCCGCCAGCCGCTTGCTGCGCCTGGTACATAGCCGCGCCCGCTTCCTGCATCACCGCTTGCAATTGATTGGTCGCTTCTTGCATTGCCGCCGTATCGCCGCCTTCCAATGCGGATTTAGCGGCGTCAATCTGGCTTTGTACGGCCGCTTTCTGCGCTTCGGGCAGGTTTTCGCCATTGTCAGCCAGGAATTTCTCAGCGCTGTACACAGCCGAATCCGCCATGTTCTTCGCCTCAACCGCCTCTTTCTGCTTGGCGTCGGCAGCCGCGAAATGTTCGGCGTCTTGCACCATCTTCTCAATGTCGGCATCGCTCAAACCGCCGGATGCCACAATTTGCATCGCCTGCTCGCGGCCAGTCGCTTTATCTTTTGCCGTTACATTCAAAATACCATCGGCATTGATGTCAAAGCTGACCTCAATTTGGGGCACGCCGCGCGGCGCCGGGGGAATACCATCCAGGATAAAGCGTCCCAGGCTCTTGTTATCGGCAGCCATCGGCCGTTCGCCTTGCAAAACGTGAATTTCAACCTGCGTCTGGCTGTCGGCGGCCGTGGAGAACACCTGGCTTTTCTTGGTCGGAATGGTGGAATTCCGTTCAATCAATGGCGTAGACACGCCGCCCAGAGTTTCAATACTCAAAGTCAGCGGGGTCACATCCAGCAAGAGCACATCTTTTACATCGCCGCCCAAAACGCCCGCCTGAATGGCTGCGCCCAAGCCGACAACCTCATCCGGGTTGACGCCTTTGTGCGGCTCTTTGCCAAAGAATTTCTTCACAGCTTCTTGCACGGCCGGCATCCGGGTCATACCGCCAACCAACACCACCTGCGTGATTTCGGATTTAGACAATCCGGCGTCTTTCAAAGCCAAACGGCAAGGTTCGATGGAGCGTTGAATCAAATCGGCCGTTAACTGCTCCAATTTGGCGCGGGTCAGCGTCAAATTGAGATGCTTGGGGCCGGTGGCGTCGGCAGTGATGTAGGGCAGGTTCAATTCTGCTTGCATAGTAGTGGACAGGTTGATTTTGGCTTGTTCGGCCGCTTCGCGCAGACGCTGCAAAGCTTGTTTATCATTGCGCAAATCAATACCCTGGTCCATTTTGAACTGCTCGGCTGCCCAATCAATGATTTTTTGGTCAAAATCGTCGCCGCCGAGGAAAGTGTCGCCGTTGGTGGATTTGACTTCAAACACACCGTCGCCCACTTCCAAAATGGAGATGTCGAAAGTGCCGCCGCCCAGGTCATAAACGGCGATGACTTCGTCTTTGTCGTTGCCTAAGCCGTAGGCCAAAGAGGAGGCGGTGGGTTCGTTGACGATACGCAGCACTTCCAGTCCAGCGATTTTACCGGCGTCTTTGGTGGCCTGACGCTGGCTGTCGTTGAAGTAAGCGGGAACCGTGATGACGGCCTGCGTGACCGGCTGACCCAAATAGGCCTCGGCGTCGCTCTTAATTTTTTGCAAGATCATCGCCGAGATTTCCGGCGGGGAGTATTCGCGTTCGTTCATAACGACGCGCACGTCGCCATTGGCAGCCTTTTTTACCTGGTAAGAGACGTATTTACGGGCGCGGGCGACTTCGGGGTCGTCGAATTTACGTCCCATAAACCGTTTTACGGAAAAAATGGTGTTGGCCGAATTAATGACGGCCTGCCGCTTGGCAACTTCGCCTACCAGGCGCTCGCCGGTTTTGGGGTTTACGGCGACGATGGAGGGAAAGGTGCGTTTCCCTTCCGCACTGGGGATGATGACGGGTTCGCCGCCTTCCATGACGGCCGCAGCCGAGTTGGTTGTTCCTAAATCAATTCCAATTATTTTGCCCATGATTATTTTGTTTCCTTACTGAAGATTATTGCGTTTCACGTTGTTTTTGTGTATCCGTTCAGATGGAACATAACGTTACACGGAAAATAGGGTTTTTTCTCTGTAAAGCTCTGTGTAACTGAACGCTTACGTTTTTTATTGTCAGATGTGTACTTTATCGTAGAAAGATTGGATTTACGTATGAATGGCGCAAGCAAAGTGTAAGAGGTTGCGGAGTGGCGGGGTCACGGAGGCGTTTATGCCTCGCCGCTTCGCCACGCCGCTGCTCCGCTACTCCGCTACTCCGCCACATAGACAAGAGACGGCCGTATCACCTTATCGCCTATCTGATACCCCTTTTGCAGCTCCTTGCTCACCACACCGCTTTCAAACGCATCGGTTGCTTCTTGCATGATGGCTTCGTGGAACATGGGGTCAAAGGGCTGCCCCACCGCTTCAATGGCGGCGACGTTTAAGCCATCTAAAATGCCCGCAAGTTTGCGCTGGATCATCTGAACGCCTTCCAGCCAACTATTTTCGGCAATTTCGGCGGGCACATTGTCTAACGCCCGCTCAAAATCATCTATGATGGGCAGCAATTTAGCGGCGACGCTGGCTGTCGCGTTTTGGTAGGTTTCAACGCGCTGTTTTTCCATTCGCTTGCGGGCGTTGGCAAATTCAGCCTGCGCCCGCATCCAGCCGTCCAGATTTTTAGCGGCTTCAGCCTGCGCGGCGGCTAACTGATCTTCCAGGGTAAGCGGTTTTTCTTCTTCGGCCGTCTCGCCTTCTGTTTCTTCGCTTTCGGCTTCGACCGGTTCAATCGTCTCTTCTTCTTTGATTTCTTCTTTCTCTTTTTTCTTCTTGCTCACTGGAATTCACCTTCTTCTTGTAATACGGTTCGGGGCCTGGGAGACCCCTCTACACGAGATTGATCACGTAGAGGAGCCTCCCAGGCTCCGGTAGAGGTATTGCTATGCGTTCAATCGTAAATAGCTTTGGTGTTTCGGGAATTGGAATTCCCGAAACATGCCATCTAAAAAGTTAAAAATGAGCGAACTCTATGCGTTCAACTGCAAGTCTTCCATGTAGTATTGGTCCACAAACCCGCTCATCAAATCGGCCACGTAGCGGACGGCGGCGACGTTACGGCCGTAAGGCATCCGCGTTGAACCAATGACAGCTACCGTACCGCTAAACTGGTCGGCCACGCCGTAGCGGGAAAGAATGATGGAGCAATCTTTCAGCTCCTCCCAACGCCCTTCACCGCCAATAACGACCTGAACGCCGGTGGCATCGGGAGGTTGGGCTTCGGTTAGCACATTGGCTAACAATGTACGTTCTTCCAGCACACGCACCGCCTGCCGCGTGCCTTCATCTTCAATTAAATTCATTAAGCCATCGCGGTAAATATCGCGAATGGCCTGCGCGTCAGCCCGCTCCAAAACTTCTAAAACCAGGCGGGAGACATCTTTTTCCAGCGGGTTCAGCTTGTTTTGCTGGTTGGCAATATCGTCATAGACCGCGTTTTCAAAGAGAGCGTTGAGATCATCGGCGGCAGCGCTGAGTTGGGCCTGCGACAGCGGCTCGGCCAGGGTCAACATTTGCTGGTTGACTTCGCCGCCGAAAAGCACCAAAATCATCAAGACCAACCGGCCCTGGGTAGAGATGAGTTGGATATGCTTGAAGCGAGACGGCCGTAACCGGGGCGCCGTCACAAAGCTGGCCCCATGCGACGTACGCGCCAAAATAGCCGCCGCCAACCGCATCCATTGGCTCAAATCCAGCCGTGCCTGATGAAACTGATGCCGAATCATCTGCCGCTCATCAACCGGCAGCAAAAATTCGCCCAATAACTTTTGCACAAAGTAACGATAGCCCAACTCTGTGGGAATACGCCCGGCGGAGGTGTGTAGTTGGGCCAGGTAGCCCATCTCACCCAGCGCGGCCAGTTCGTTGCGCACGGTGGCCGAGCTGACGTCGAGCGCATAATCACGCACCAGCGTGGTGGACCCAATGGGGACGCCTGTTTCGATGAAATGGCGCACAACAAGGCCCAGAATAGTTTCTTGCCGGTCGGTTAATGGTGAGAACATTGCCTGCTCATACAAACGAAGTTTCCGAAACGGCCGTTTTGGGAAAAATCCGTTTCGGAAACTCAATTTTATCTTTCCTATTTTGTGTCTAAAAGAGATTTAGCACTCTCTAGCCCAGAGTGCTAACATCGGTACTAAAAGATCATATCATGCGGCTAAATGCGCGTCAAATAAGAACCGCGTTAGATCAACGATTCAGCGGTTCTACTGACTAGCTGACTAGCTGACTACCCAATCAAGTCTATGTAATCTTTTTCATCCAAAGGAAAACCGTTGGCCGTTGGGTCAGATACGGCCGTATCCCCCACCCCCTCCATCATCACTTCCGAAGGACGCACATCCTGCCCGGCTCGCTGCTCATTTTTGCGCTCAAAAATCTGCCAAATCTGACGAATCACAATCGTCAAATCCAGCCAGATAGACCAATTTTCCGAGTACCACAAATCATACTTCGTGCGTTCTGTAATAGACGTATCGCCGCGCAAGCCATTCACCTGCGCCCAGCCCGTCATCCCCCCCTTCTCCCGATGACGCGCCATATAATGCGGCACAATTTTGCGGAACTGCTCCACATAATGCGCCTGCTCCGGGCGCGGCCCAACCAGACTCATCTCGCCTAAAAACACATTAATCAAATTAGGCAGCTCATCCATCTCAATTTTGCGTAAAAACGCACCTAATTTCGTCTGACGCGGGTCATTATCCGTCGTCCAGCCGGGGCCATCCTTCTCCGCATCCTTGCGCATCGAGCGGAACTTAATCATCAAAAACGGCTTGCCATCCAACCCCATCCGTTCCTGCACAAAGAAGACCGGCCCCGGCGACTCCAGCTTAATCGCTATCGCCACCAGCAGCATCAACGGCGACAAGAAAATCAATCCCAGCGCCGACGCCGTAAAATCAATAATCCGTTTGAATATGAGCAGGTAACCGCGCATCGCGTAATCGCGCACAGAAAGCAGCGGCAAGCCGCCCAAAGCGTCAATCGTGGCATTATTCGTCACATACTGGAACACATCCGGGAACACTTTGATGGAAACGCGGCCCCGCTCACAATAATCAATCACACGCAGCGTTTCTCGGTGCCCTTTCTCCGGGATGGCAATGATAACCTCATCAACCGCCTCATTTTCAATCAATCGGGGTAAATCTTCCGCCGTACCCAGAACGGGAACACCCAGTAATTCTTTCGTATCCGTGCCATTAATGATACCGACTAATTCATAGCCTAATTGAGGCGACCATAAAATGCGCTGCAAAATAATACGGGCCATCTCGCCGCTGCCCACCAGGAGCAGTCGATCGCGTCCAATACCGCGCCCGCGCAGCCAGGTACGTACCATTAAGTGCAAAACCCGTCCCAGGGTGATCAAAACAATCGAAAACAACCAACTGTAAACAATCATCGCCCGGGGAAAATCCAAAATGGTGTCATTCCCCTTAAAAAGGAAAACCGAAATGGCGACTGCCATCAACGCGCCAACAGTCACACCGGCAATCACATGATATAACTGATCGACACGGGAAAGGGAGCGGGGAATATAGTACAGGCGATAAAATGCCAACGCAGTGATGATGGCGATAATTTGCACAATCATCAGGCCAGCATACCCCGTTAACGGCGCTTGATTCGTCAATTCATCAGGAAAGGGAACATGCACGCGCAGTTGGTACGCCAATACAAAAGCGATTGAGATCAGGATGGTATCTAAGAAAACGAGTGAAATGGTATAAATCGTTCTGATTTTTTGTGTATTCATGTTACTTACCCCCATTTTAACAGAGGGAGGAAGGCCTTCCAAACGGATTTCCACCGCTTATCTCCCCTTAAACCTACGCCTACACAACGCTAATAAACCTGACGTATAATAGGCGCAATGTTTTCAGATTGGTCCAATCTTGAAGATTGGACCAATCTCGATTTTTAAGGATCAGGCATGAAATCACGTTCTTTTACTCCATTTTTAGCGGTAGTTTTATTTATTTTCGGCTTTAGCGGCGGTTATGTCTATGCGCAATCGCCGATTGCCCCCATAAGTTTATTCGGGTCTGCTATTAAAATGCCTGAAGCGGCAAATGAAACGTTTGCACCGTTTTGGGAGGTTTGGGAGCTAGTTCACACACGCTACTATGAACAGCCGGTGAATGACGAGGCTCTAACTGAAGGCGCGATTGACGGGATGCTGGCGTCGCTGGATGACCCGCACACGCGCTATTTGTCGCCGCAGGATGAAGCGGCTACGCGGGAACGGATGGATGGCGAGTTTCAGGGCATTGGGGCGACGGTGGAAAGTGTGGATGGGGCTATCACGGTTGTGTCGCCGATTGACGGCTCGCCGGCGGAGGCGGCCGGTTTGCAGCCGGGAGATATTTTGCGGATGGCGGATGGCGTGGATTTAACGGGGATGGATTTATTGGAGGCAGTGTCGTTGGTGCGAGGGCCAGCGGGCACGGCCGTTTCCCTGCAAATAGAACGAGACGGCGAAACATTTGAAGTGGAAATCACCCGCGACGTAATCGAACTGATCAGCGCGCGGGGCGAAATGCTTGATGAGGGGGTGGCTTATGTACGCATCACCCAGTTTGGCAACCGCACAGCAGCCGAATTAGAGGAAGCGCTAACGGCCGTCATGTCCCAAAACCCCACCGGTCTAATTCTGGACTTGCGCCACAACCCCGGCGGCGGGCTGGACACCGTTGTCGAAATTGCCGACCAATTCCTGCCGGAAGGCGTTGTGCTAGAAGAAGCATTTGGCGACGGCCGTGTCAACACCTTCGAATCCACCGCAAAAGGATTGGCCGAAAACATCCCCATGGTCGTCCTTATTGACGAAGGCAGCGCCAGCGCGTCAGAAGTGCTGGCCGGCGCCATCCGCGACCGGGGACGGGGGATTTTGATTGGACAAACCTCCTTTGGTAAAGGAACCGTGCAAACCTGGCACGGCTTAAGCAACGGCGGCGGCGTGCGCATCACCATCGCCCGCTGGCTGACGCCCGACGAAAACTGGGTGCATGAAACCGGTCTGGACCCGGATTACGCCATCTCCCTGCCCGATGTGGAAAACCAGGACGATTTTGAAGACACCCAACTGCAAGCGGCGATTGATTATCTATTGGGTAAACCAATTGTGGGCGCAGAAAATTAAAAACCGGCCTGCTCTAACCTCTATTTTTTGTTTTTGCGGCGGCGGCTTGTTGCAAGATGTGGGCGGCGCTGCCCAGCGCGTGTTCGCCCTGCGCACCTAACATAGCGGCGAGTTCCTGGACACGGCCGTCCTCCTCCAACCGCTCCACAACCGTCCGTGTCCGCCCGTCACTCACCTGCTTAAGCACGCGGAAATGGGCGTCGCCATACCCGGCCAACTGGGGCAAATGGGTGACGACGATAACTTGATGGTTGGCAACGGCCGTTAACCCCCACAACTTGCGCCCCACAATATCCCCCACACGGCCGCCAATTCCCTGATCAATCTCATCAAAAATCAACGTCGGCGTCATATCGGCGGCCGTCAGCGCCGTTTTGAGGGCCAGCATCAGCCGTGCCGTCTCGCCGCCGCTGGCAACTTTAGCCATCGGCTTCAACGGCTCGCCCGGATTGGTGGAGAGCAAGAATTCAACCCGGTCAATCCCCGTCTGGTCAAACGCCAACCGCTCCTCGCCCACAAAGGCGCCATTTATCGCCTCCTCGACCTGAAAATCCACCTGGAAGCGCGTGCCGGCCATGCGTAAATCAGCCATCTGCCGCTCCACCATCGCCGCCAACTGCTGCGCCGCCGCCTGCCGCTTTTGCGAAAGCGCCGCCGCCAATCGGCCGATTTTGCGTAAAAAACGCTCCTTTTCCGCTTCCAATTCAGTAGCGCGTTCTTCGCTGCGCTCAATTTGGTCTAATTCAGCCGCCGCCTTCTCGCGCAAAGCCAAAATTGCGGCAATATCTTCGCCATATTTGCGTTTCAGATTAGCTATCAGTTCCAACCGTTCTTCGACTTCATTTAATCGGGATGGGTTGAATTCAATTTCTTGTTGGTAATCGTCCAATTCGGCGACCAATTCGCTTAATTGGAAGGCAAGACCCTGCCATTTTTCCAGAAGCGGCGTCTGCGAGGC
>JANTHP010000131.1 GCA_024762395.1 Anaerolineae bacterium
ATAATGAATAACGCATAACGGATAATTGTCAATTTCTCGCCAGCGGAAGACTCCTTCATTCGCCATTACTCGTTATCCGTTATAAATTATCCATTCGCCAAGATCGACAATTTTTGTCGATCTTGGCGCTGTTAGCGCCTAAACACAAGCCAACCAACAGCTAATCCCGGCAGTCATCCCGGCGGTTACATGCAGAACAGGTCGTTTACATCCCCTTTCGTTCCGTTTATAATCAACCTATGTCAACACAAAACATTCCCTTTAATCCAGCTCCTTTACGAGACCAATTTCCAGCATTGCAATTAAAAGTGAACGGCGAAACGGCCGTATTCCTCGACGGCCCCGGCGGAACCCAATCCCCCCAAAGCGTGATTGACGCCATGTCCGGTTATCTAGCCTACGGCAGCAGCAACCTGGGCGGCCCCTTCCGCACCAGCCGGCACGCCGGTCAGGTCGTCCAATCCGCCCGCGAAGCAATGGCTGATCTCCTCAACGCCCGCCGCCCTGAAGAAATCAGCTTCGGTCAAAATATGACCAGTCTCACCTTCAGCTTTAGCCGCGCGCTGGCCCGCACCTGGCAGCCGGGCGATGAGATCATCGTCACCCGCCTCGACCATGACGCCAACATTTCCCCCTGGCTTATGGCGGCAGCAGATCGGGGCGTGACAGTGCGCTGGCTGGATTTGGAACCCAGCGATGCAACGATGCGGTTGGATCAACTGCCTGGTTTGCTAAATGAGAAGACGCGGCTGCTGGCGATTACAGCCGCTTCCAACGCCGTCGGCAGCATCACGGATTTGAAAACGGCCGTATCCCTGGCCCATACCGCCGGCGCCCTCGTTTACGTAGACGCCGTCCATTACACCCCGCACGGCCTGGTAGACGTACAAGCCATTGACTGCGACTTTTTGGTGTGCAGTGTTTACAAATTCTTCGGCCCCCACACTGGCGTCCTATACGGCAAATTTGACCTTATGGAGTCGCTCACGGCCTACAAAGTGCGTCCCGCCTCCAACCACGCGCCCGGCAAATGGGAAACCGGCACGCAAAGTTTTGAAAGCCTGGCGGGCGTAACGGCCGCCGTAAACTACCTGGCCGCCATCGGTCAAGGCAAAACGCGGCGGGAACAGTTGGAACACGCCATGAGCCTGACCAACTCTTATGAAATGATGTTAAGTCGGCGATTTTTGGCAGGGGCAACGGCCGTTCCCGGACTAAAAATATACGGCATCACCGACATCGAACGACTGGCCGAGCGCACCCCCACCTTCGCCGTCAGCTTAGATGGTTACACCCCCGCTCAAGTCGCCGCATATTTAGGCGAACAAGGCATCTTCGTCTGGGACGGCCACTACTACGCCATCGCCGTCATGGAAAGGCTCGGCCTGCTCGACAAAGGCGGCCTGGTACGCATCGGCTTCGCCCACTACAACACCGCCGCCGAAGTAGACCGCGTCCTGGCCTCATTAACCGATTTAGCAAACAAACGCTGACCCACGCAACCCGACATCCCATCAATCCGTAAAGTCAACGTACGCTTGTTGATTGTTGACTCTGCCGGAAAAAGACGCGGATTAATATTAACAACCCTGATTCCCAGAGAGAAAAATCTGCGGTTTTTTCGGAAGACTCATTGTTATTTGTTAGAAACGAAAATTAAATAACCTACAGAACCAAGACTGGAGATTAGAGACTTGAGACTGGGCTAATCTCTAATCTCCAGTCTCCAATCTCTTCTCCGTTATTAAATTTTCATTCCCCAATTATTTAGGAGACAACCCCATGACCGGATTTTTAATTGGAGTAGTTTTAGGCTTCATCGCCTGGTTTTTGCTGCGCTATGGCCTGTTCGGCTTCTACACCGTAGACCAGAACGAACGCGGCGTCAAAACCAGCTTTGGACGCGCTCAGCGGGTGGGTAAAGCAACCACATTGGACCATCCCATCGCCGATAGACTCAATGAGAAAGACAAAGAGCGGTACATTTATCCCCAGGTGCGTGTGATTCAACCCGGCGGCCCCTATTTCAAGTGGCCCTGGCAAAAAGTTCACAAAGTCACCGTCGCCACTAACACCATCAACATGGCCCGCGATTTGGAAACCCCCACCGCCAACCATAACGGAACCATGCTCGAAGCAGTCACCAAAGACCAACTCAACATTGGTTTGACCGGGCAAATCCGCTACCGCGTGTCCGAAAGCAACTTATACGCTTACCTTTTTGGCGTCAAGCGTCCCATTGTGCATGTCATGGGCTACTTCGTCGCCATCTTGCGCCAGCGCATCGCCAACTTTGAATCGGATGAAAATTTGCTGGGCAGCGAGGGGATGGATGAAGAACTGGATGAAGTATTGATTGACGGCATCTCCATCAACGATTTGCGTAAAAACCTCAATGCCATCAACGATTACATGGAAAATGAATGCGCCTCCGCCGAAGCGCGTTATGGCGTTGTCTTCGATGCTTCGCTCATTACGGGTATTGATCCGCCGCCGCATGTAGATTCGGCTTTGGCTGCCATCAACACCGCCCATAACCAGGTTTCATCGGAAATCAGTCTGGCCCAAGCCGAAGCCGACCAGACGATTGTACAATCCAAACGAGCGGTAGAAATTGAAACGCTCAAAGCGCAAGCCGAAGTGGAACCGCTCATTTCGATGGCCGCCCAATTACGGCAGTTGAAGGAATATGGCACTGGCGTGTTGGATTCCTATTTGCGTAATGTCCGGCTGGGTCTTTTTAAGAAAGCCGGGCAAATCATTCTGGAGGTGGAAGAATGAGCGTTATTTTGACAAGTTTAGGAACTGCATTCGGCGCGTTTTTGTTTTTCCTGATTGCAGAACCCATTACGTTATGGTTGATGCGGGTGTTTGGCTTTTATGCCGTTGTGCGCGAGGGAACCTGTCATGTTTATGTGCTGTTTGGTAAGGTTGTCAGCGTTTTAGAAGAGCCAGGGCTGCATTTCCTTTGGCTGAAAATGGGGCCGCAGGCGTTTTTGGTGAACTGGCTGGGCAAACGGCACGTTTTGGACATGCGATTGGATCAGCAATATCTCCGCAGCTTGCCCGTTAACTCGGAAGAAGGCGCGCCGATGGGGATTGGCGTCTGGTATGAGATGTTTATCAGCGATCCGGTGGCCTTTCTGTTCAAAAATACCGATCCGCGCGGCTCTTTGTCGGCCAATGTGAGTAATGCGACGGTGCGCACGTTGAGCAATATGGAATTGGAAGATATGCTGGAGACGCGCCATGTGATGAGCCGGGCGGTGCGGGCTGAGGTGTCGCCCAAATCGCATGAATGGGGCTATAAGTTAGGGTCGGTTTATATCCGCAAGGTGCATTTCCGCGATGCCAATATGATTCATCAGATTGAAGAAAAGGTGGTTAACCGGCTGCGCCAGGTGACGTCGGCCATCCGGCAGGATGGGGAAAACCGGGTGAACATCATTACCAACTCGGCGGAACGCAAGGCGGCGGTGGAGTTTGCTAAAGCCAACGCGATGCGCCCCAAAATTGTAGGCGAAGCGCTGCATGAAATCAGCCAGGACCCGGATGTGGCTCGTGTGCTGTTTGAACTGCTGGAAACGGAAAATATCCTTGAGGGCGATGCGGAAGTGACGCTGCTTTCGAAGGGGAATGAGTTGATAAAGCAGCTTTTAGCCGCAAAAGAGAATCATGAGTAACGGTTGACTTTGTTTTGGGGCTATGCCATAATGCAACCATCATTGATTGATTGGCAACGCAACGGTTGCGCAGCTATCTTTTAATAAAGGAGGTGGTGCTTATGGATAGTAACTTATCTAAACGCACCGTAGCGCCGCCTCCTCGAATGAGTGAATAGGCGCTACGGTGTAAGCAAAGGCCCTGTCTTCGGATGGGGTCTTTGGTTTTGTGGGAATAGAGTGAAGATTGGAGATGGAAGGTTTATGAAACGGGTTCCTGTGATTGTTTTGGGTGCGGGAGGGGTTGGACAGGCGCTGCTGCGGCAGATTGTTGACGGCCGTTCCCTCCATGCCTCTCGTAATAAAATACAGTTTGATGTGGTGGCTGTCGCCGATAGCAATAGTTTGCGCTGGGAGTCGAATGGATTGACTGATATACAGCTTGGGGACATCATCGCCGCCAAAAAAATGGGAATGCCGGTGAACCCTGAGGGATGCCGCCAAAAACGGTTGACAGGGAAACGGCCGTCCAACCTCGATATCATAGACTTTGCCCCCGCCGCCGAACTGAAAAACGTCATTGTCGTTGATATAACCGCGCAGGCGGGCATGGAACCCGTGATTGATCGGGCGCTGGATTATGGGTACAGCGTTGTTATGGCTAACAAAAAAGCGCTGGCCGGTCCCTGGGACACGGCGCAGCTTTATTTCAATCATCGCCGCATTCGCCATGAATCTACCGTTGGCGGCGGGCAGCCTGTGATTGCCACGCTGCGGACTTTACTGGATACGAATGACGTTATTCATGAAATTGAGGGGCAGTTGAGCGGTACGCTGGGCTACATTTGCCAGCAGTTAGACCGGGGCGTCGCTTTTTCGCAGGCGGTGGCGCAGGCAAAGGCCAACGGGTACACGGAACCTGACCCGCGCGAGGATTTAGGCGGCCGGGATGTGATGCGAAAGGTGATGATTTTGGGACGGATGGCCGGCTGGCCGTTGGAAGAAGACGATATTGGCGTGGAATCGCTGTATCCGGCGGAAATGGCGGCATTATCGGTTCCGAAATTTATGAAGGCGGCGGCGGCATTGGATGAGGCGATGCGCGAACGGGTAGATGCGGCGGCGGCTGAGGGATGCGTGTTAAGATATACGGCCGTTCTCTCCCAAAACGGCGGTACGGTAGGACTCAAAGCCATCCCCGCCGACAGCCCATTAGCCAACTTGAAATACATCAGCTTCCGTACCGGCCGTTACAACGATGAACCGTTACTCATCGGCGGCAAAGGCGCCGGCGTAGAGATGACGGCCGCCGGCGTTCTGGGCGATATGGTTGATTTGGCGCGGGAGATGTGACGCCTCTTTGACTCCAAGTGACTGTCACGGGGCTGAACGGCCTGGTTATTGAAACGATTTATTACCCCGTGACAGTCACTTCTCAGTTACTTAGTCCAAACATCCGCTTTCTGGATAATGTCGCGGTTCAATCAAAAAAATGGCGACGATCGTGTTAATTGCCATTAACAGCGCGCCGCCAGACAGCAAAATTGGGTAAGAAACAGCCCCAATCAGCGCGCCGGCCGCCAGGGGAAGCAGACTCACCGGCGTCAGCAGCGTGTTTTGCAGAGCCACACAGGTGGGCCGCAGGTCAACAGAGGCCATTTCCAGAATGAAATTGCTGTATCCCAGCCGCATCCCGCTAATGGTTGCGCCGAGGAAGGCGAAGACGGGCAAAAACAGACCCGGTGTTGTGCTTGGAACGAGTAAGGCCAGAAGCGGGGTTAATCCGCCGGTAACGGCCGTTCCCACAATCACACTCTTATTGCCAAACCGGTCGCCCAACCAGCCCCACAACAGATTAGACACCGCCCCACCCGCCATCTGCGCCGACAGGTATAGGCCAACCGCCCCCGCCTCCACCCCGATTTCATTGCGGGCATAAACCACATAAAAGGGAGCCAGCGCGAGAACGGCCGTTGTCAGCCCCCGCGCCCACAGCAAACGCCGAAAATTAGCATTCTGCCCCGCCAACCCCCAGGCCCGTTTCAACAAATCCCGCACCGATCGAGACACCCGCTTCGTCGGATACACCGGCTCCCGAATGAGCGCAAAACCGGTGAAAGCGACAAGCAATCCCACCGCGCTCAACAAAAAAATTAGCGCATAATTCGTGGGGTAAGGGAACCGCATTTCATCGCCCAGAATAAATTTGACCACATACCCGGCGCCGATTGCCAGCGCATAACCCAAAAGCTGCCGCCAGCCCGCAAATCGTCCGCGCCGCTGCGCCGGAATCGCCTTTGAGAAAATATCCGCATAGACAACCGTTCCCATCCCGCCCGCAATCGAGAACATACTAAACAGCGTGATGAGAACAGCCAGCACTAACCCCGGCCGTTCTGCGCCAAACGCATACGTCAAATAGGCCAAAATAGCCCACGAGACCCAGCGGGTGGTGATGACGCCCAGCAAATAAGGCTTTTTGCGCGGTTTATCTTCCAGCAGATACGCAGTAAACAACTGCGGCACGACATTGCCAATGCCCTGCACGGCCGCCATCAAACCAATAGCAATGGTAGAGGGGGTAAGCAAAGCAACAAAGGCAGGTAAAACGGTGTGAATGTTGCCAAAAGCGTCGGCTGCCTGAAAAAAGATGCCGTGTACGAGTCCGGCAAAGAAGTTGCGTTGGTAGAATCGTTCGCTTTCAGCCTCGGCTTGCGTGATGGTTGTGTTTGTCATGTTGTTTTATTTGTGTGGAGCCATGCTTTATGGCAATAAGGTGAAGGGGGATTGGATGATACGGCCGTTATATGCCAACGGTACATCATCGCCAGGGAAATCAAACTGTTCCGGCTCGCCCAGGTCGCTGTACAGAACGGCGTACAGCGTTTCATTGGCATTATCCGTCTCAATGTCAACCGTTACATTCCGATTGATACCGGCTGAGAGCCATGCTGTACCCAGAATATCGCCTTCGTCAGGAGCTGCGCCGCTGCGAATGACCAGCCAGGCCGGCGCATTTACAACAACAAAAGGCGCCGTTACCGATTGTTCCACCAATGCCTGATCCTGCACAACTAAATAGTTGCCCAAATTAGTTTGAAAAGTGGTGGGGAAAGGAAGACGGCCGTGATACAAACGCGGTTCATCGGCGCCGGGGAACGTAAATTCGCCAATCGGCTCGTCATCGTTATGAATTTGAATGTGAAGCTGGTCAGTCACAGCGCGTTCGGCAACTTCTACAACAATCTGTTCGTTTAAGCCGTCGTCCAAATGGGCCGAGCCAATAATGCGCGCCGGCAGACCATTTTCATCAAAATAAACCACCAACCAGGCCGGACCGTCGCTGACCACCCGCTCCACCTCGATTTTGCCATTTACAACCGGCTGATCAAGCACAAACACATCTGGCGGCAGCGTCACCTTAAAGGAGGTCATGACAGGCTGACCGTTGACAATGAAGGGCCGGTCGCCATCGGGATAATCGAGACGGGTGGGCCGGTCGCCGTCTTCCAGCAAGATGGCGTGCAACGTGGGCGTGGCCTGCCGCCATTGGATGGGAACGAGGATATTTTCGCTGGTTCCGGCGTTCACGAAAATATGCCCCAGCAGCGGGCCAACCGCGCCATCCTCATCAGCGTGAATGAGCAGCCAGCCGGGAGCGGGCGCGTAGACGCTCTCGATGAGCGCTAATCCATCTTCCAGAATTTCTTGATCGGCTGCTTCGATGGCCGGTAGTTTGACCTGAATGTCTACAGAAAATCCGGCGGAAACGGCTTCGCCGCCTTCCAAAACAGGCGCATCGGCGCCGGGAAATTCAAATTGACCGATTTCGCCGCTGTCTTGATGCAAGATGGCGGTGAGGCGGGGCGTGGCTTGCAGCGGGTCTATGGTCAGGGTGATGTCATGGCTGCTGCCGGCGGCAACGGCCGTAAACCCCAACACCTCTCCCACCTGCCCGTCGTGCTGGGCGTGGATAACCAGCCAGGCATCTTCCGGCGCGGTAACGGCCGCGATAGTCAAAACGCCATCCTCATCGAGCGTCTGGTCTTCGGCGGCAATAGCCGGGTGAATGGGCGTGGGGGATGGGGTAAGCGTAGGGGCTGCCGGGATGGCGGTGGCGGTGGGGTTGGGAACGGCCGTATTGGCAAATTCAGGCGCGGGGGAAGGAACGGCCGTTGGTTCCTCTTGACGACACGCAGCTAGACCAAGAAAGAGTACAAAAAACACAAAGGAAAATTTTTTCATTAAAACTCAAAAATCCTTGCTGGCCGACGCATCTTTACGACAATTCTGTTTCTAATTGTTGCAAAAGAGACAACAAATCTAACGGCTTGCCAGGAATAACATGTTCTTCTGATTTGTCGTGAATATGATGAGGGAAAGAAGGTAAACCGGGATGATGCGGCGTGTTGTCCCAACGGCGGCGCAATGTTTTCTTGTCGGCATCCATCCATTGATAACGATAATCTTCCGTTACAATTTGTTGATTTTCCAGAACAAAATACGCCGGCGCTTCCAGAAAATCATCATTAATTAGCATTGCTCGTAAACGGATATACCCATCATCGCTGTTGGCCCAACGATGCGTTATGGTGTAAGAGGCAATAGCAGAACTGCTTACCAGCGCTAAATCTATTTGTTGTAAATACGCTTCAATCTCTCGCATGGGAAATGTCGCCGCGTAAAATATCTAATCTATTCTGGATGCGCTGCTGCATTTTACAAAGGACATGCCATTCCATGAAATCAGCCGTGTCAGCTAATTGTCCGGCCTGGTACTGCGCCCAGAAATGCGCTGATTCCATGTTGTATTGTGTTTCATAGCGGGCCAGGTCAGTATTAATGCGCTGCAAATCCGCCTCATCGCGTGCAATCTGACGGGCGATGATTTTGTGAACGGCCGTGTCCAAAAACGTATTTTGAAAACCAGCCGCATACAATTTTTGTAGGCGATTCAGTTCATGAGGCGTAGCAATAGTCATAGCGTCCTCTCTGTAACAAAAATAAATACCAACTCGAAATGAGATTCTCTGCTTCGTTTTATTATAACTCAAAAGGTGATGAGGGCGTGTATTTGCTCACGGCCCGGCCTGCCACCACATGGTACGGCCGTCTGTAACCACCTCAATCGTCCCCAACTCATCCGTTCGCAGAACAACCGCGCCAACATCCTGGGCGCGCTGCAGCATTTCCGGAGATGGATGACCGAAATTGTTATCCGCGCCCACCGAAATCGTGATAATTTGGGGCCGTATCGCCGCCAAAAACGGCGCGCCGCTGGATCCCTTCGAACCATGATGCCCCGCCTTGAAAACCAATGCATCCAGCGGAACCCGCCGCGCCAGCATCGCCTCCTCCGCGTGCGCTTCGGCATCACCCGTGAAGAGATAGGTGAAATCGCCGTAAACCAACCGCATCGAAACCGAATTTTCATTACGCTCGTCGGGGAACAGCTCCGCGCCAGGGTGCAAAACCTCCAGCCGCACGCCATCCTCAATGAAGATAGTTTCGCCGGCCAACGCGCGGCGGATAGGCGTGCCCGCCTCTTCCGCCGCCAGCAAAACCGCATCGTAAATAGGCGATTCGCCCAGCCCCTGCCCATCGGTGATGAGTTGGCCGACGCGATACCGTCCAAACACGCCGACCAGCCCGGAAATATGGTCGGCGTCGGGGTGAGTCGCTACCATGAGGTCAATTTCCTTATCCCAGAAGGGTATGCGCCGTCCCAATGCGTCGTTAAGGACGCTGGGATAGTAGCCGCCGTCCACCAAAATCTGCCGCCCGCTGGGCGTTTGGATGAAGGTGGCGTCTCCTTGCCCCACATCTATGAAGACGATGTGCAGGTTGCCGTCCGGTTGGGTGACATTCCAGCCAATGGCGAGGGTGGCGGCGAGCAGGCTCAGTCCCAGAGCGGCTCGTTGGCTGAAATTTTGGCGGAGAACGGCCGTTACCCTTTCCCTCTGCTCCGGTTCCTGCTTTGCCAGCCAGGTCACAGCCCCAATCGCCGCATAAATGATCATAATGCCCGTCGGCGAAACCGCAATCGGAACCGCCGCACCCGGCACAGCGGCAAACAAACGCACCAGACCAATCGAATAGCTCAAAAACAACCATGCAATCCAACCGAAAATCTGGCCGATGGCAGGGACAGCCATTCCCGTCAGCGTCGCCAAGCCGCCCCAGAGCATGACGCCGGGTTGGGCAGGCAAAATCAAGGCATTGGCGGGCAGGCTGATGAGCGATAGCTGTCCGAAATAAGCTGCCATCAACGGCAGCGTCAACACCTGCGCCGCCAGCGTGATGAGGATGGATTCGGAAATCAGCCCCATGACGCTGCGGACGGTTTTGCGATTGAGGTAGCGCAGCAAACGCCGCCGCGTCCAGCGGGTGAATGGGTCAGCGTACAACATCAACCCCAGCGTGGCGGTAAAGCTGAGTTGAAAACCGACATCCCACAAGGTGAATGGGTTGACGAGCGTCATGACGAATCCGGCCAAAAAGAGGGATGCGTAGGCGAAATTCGGCCGTCCCAACAGCCGATTGGCAACGAGGTAAATGCCGCCCATAATCGCCGCCCGCACCACCGACGCATCGGCCCCGACAAGGAGGGTGTAAAGGGTGATACCGACGATGGCAAAGCCTACCGCGCCGCGCCGGGACAAAAACGGTTCGCTTACCTGCACCAAAATGGCAATGAGGATGGCAATGTTGAAACCTGAGATGGCGATGATGTGGGTCATGCCTGTGTTGCGAAAGTCGTCGGCCAGATTGGGGGCGATGCCGGTGTCGCTGCCCAGCAAGATGCCGCTTAACAGCGCCGCCTGCGGGTCGGGGATGAGCCGGTTGATAGTTGTTTGCGCCCGCGCTTTGAAGGCGTAGATGGCGCGATAGAGGGGATTACCTTCGTTTTCGGCCATGATGCTGATGCGGGGGGTGTTGATAAGGCTGTAGATGTTTTGGCGGGCCAGATATTCTTTGTAACTAAAATCTTCCCATTCAGGCGGGGTTTCGAGACGGCCGTTCATCTCCAGCCGCATCCCATAGGCAATTTCGGGGTAGCGGAAGGCGCGCACCAACGCCGTCCCGTGTACTGGCTGAGCGGGGCCATCTTCCGGCGCAATGCTTTCCATCTCCACGCGCAGGTTGACGAACCGGTCGCGCACATCCGGCTCGTCAACGACTAATCCGGTGAGGGTGACGGCGGGGCCGTCGTTGTAGTAGGCGATGTGGGAATTGTTGATGAGGGGAACGGCCGTACCATATCGCGCTCCGCCAAATCCAATTGCCGCCAAACCGAGCAGCGTCAGCCGGATGCGCGCCCTTTTCCAAAACAAGGCGCTTGCCGCCAGCCCCGCGCCGCCAACCAGCAGCCACACAATTACAGGCTGCGCCAAACCGGACGCTAACCAGATACCCGCCAGCCACGCGATTCCCATGACAACAACAACCATATTTTCCCTCGCGCGCCATTTTATCAGATTACAAAAGTCTGGCAGATTTTTGTAATCTTCACGCCAATTTGTTACTGTACCCACATGACAATATTTATCCCCGACACCTTTGCTCAAACCATGCGCAAACTTTATGGCGAAATGGGCGCGGCCTGGCTGGAATCGCTGCCCGACCTCATCGCCACCTGTGAAAAACGGTGGGCGCTGACGGTTCAGCCGCCTTTTCCCGGCCTGTCATACAATTTTGCCGCGCCGGTTGTGATGACGAATGGGGAAACGGCCGTACTCAAAATCGGCGTGGTTAACCCGGAACTGCTCGCAGAAATTGAAGCGCTGCGGCTGTACAACGGGCATGGCATTGTCCGCCTCCTTGCAGCCGACCCGGCGCGCGGCGTTTTGCTCCTGGAACGGCTGCAGCCGGGCAAACCGCTCATTGCGCTGGCCGAGGATGATGAACAAGCGACAGGGATTGCCGCCCAGGTGATGCAGCAGTTGTGGCGGCCTGCACCGAAAAGCGCCTGTGTTGAATGTAACCAAAGCGGCCGTTTCCCCACAGTATCCGATTGGGCGCAGGGGCTAAATAAGCTGGGGCAGGCATTTGATGATGGATTCGGTCCATTTCCCAGGCGGTTGGTGGAAACGGCCGTTTCCCTCTTCTCCGATCTCCTTCCCACCCAGGCCGCCCCCGTCCTCCTGCATGGCGATTTGCACCATTGGAACATCCTCAGCGCCGCACGGCAGCCCTGGTTAGCGCTCGATCCCAAAGGCGTCATCGGCGAACCCGCCTACGAAGTGGG
>JANTHP010000132.1 GCA_024762395.1 Anaerolineae bacterium
GGCGCAGTTCGTTCCGGCGCGGAGAAGTCGTAGGTAGTGAAATAACGAACGGCCGTCGGCCCAACCAACAGCAGCACAAAAACAAGTAAAAAAAGCATTGCTTTACGCATAATAATCCCTTTGGGCGTGAAACGCATTCATCCCGTCCTAAAGAACGGGAATTTAGTAATTGTCTAAGATTTACTCCCTGAGACTGGAGACTGGAGATTAGCGACTACCAGTCTCCAGTTCACCAATCTCCAATCTCAAAAAAGGGCAGTAATTTATCGTCAACCCTAACGATTGGCCGGTAATTCAACAAGGCGGTAGTACATACCCGGTGGTAGATTCACCGGCGGCGCCCACAACTTTTGGGCGTCAATCGGGGGCGGCTGGTAATTATAAGCGGCCGTCTGCGTCTCATCGCCAAATACAAGCGGGTACAGTTCGACGACATCGTAAGAGGAGACGCCGGCCAATTCAGCCGCGCGCCGTTCCACTTCCTCATTGGCAATAAGGCCGTCAATCAGCCCCAATTCCAGCGCCTGCACGCCGGTAAAAATCTCCGCGCGCGAGAGGAAATCGTCGTCGGCCTTCAGGCGGTCGCCACGGCCGTTGCGAATCGCCTCCAGAAAGGCAAACTTGGCCCGCTCAATTTGCCGCACCGAGCCATCCCGCGTACCGCCAAACGCCTTGTAAGGGCCGGTCGTCAACAGTTCCTCTTCAATGTAAACCGCCCCCGGCAAGGAAGCGATGACGCCGATACTGCCCACCCCCGATGTCGGTTTGGCGTAAATCTCATCGGCGGCGGCGGCCATGTAGTAAGCGCCGCTGGCGGCCAATAAATCCACCGTTGCCACCACCGGCATCTCGCTGCGAGTGTTCAACACATCCAAATACAACTCTTCGCTGTAGGCGGCCGACCCGCCGGGGCTGTTAATGACCAACACAACAGCTTTAATGGCCGGGTCATGGCGAGCATAAGCCAACTGTTCGGTAATTTCGTAGGCGCTTTGACCAAAAATCTCGTAATTCAGGCGAATAACGCCGACTTGGGGCCTGGGTACGATGCGCGGTGCGGCGTATAGACCAATCGCCAACGGAAGAATGACGACGAACAGCGCTGTTAGAATTAAACGAAGCGGGGAACGTTCGGGGCTGCTTGTTTCAGCCATAGGGACTCCTTTATAAACGCAGAACGATTTGGTAAATCGTTCACCCGATGTAACTATACAGCTACCAGAGGTGACAGTCACTTACTAAACATCGTGGCTTTGGCTAATACCTCTGGAAAAAGTGACTGTCACCTGTATAGTTACCACCCGATTTGCCAAATCGGGCTACAGGCAGAAGTTTAGCGCATAGGATAGCATGTAGCCAGATGCACCGCAACAAGAAAACAAGGTTATGACAACGCTATGCGCTTATGCTAGAATCACGCCACTACCTACCTGTGAGAATACATGTATATCACCCATTTATCGCTAACGAATTTTCGTAACTACGGCCGTTTAGAATTACCCTTGCCCCAAGGCGTTACGCTGCTGCATGGGAATAACGCACAGGGAAAAACAAATTTGCTGGAAGCGATTTATTATCTGGCCACATCTCGTTCCCCCCATACAAATTCAGACATCCAACTGCTCAATTGGGATGCGGCACAAGCGGATGAGCCGCTTGTGGTGGGCCGGTTGGTGGCCCAATTAGCCGCCCAAACCGGCGAGCATCAGGTTGAAATGCGCCTGATTCGGGAAAAGGGGCGCAACGGCCGTTCCGGTCGTAACAATCGTTCCGGTCGGAACGGCCGTTCCGAGTACAGTTTCCGGCGGCAAGCCCTCGTAGACCAGCGCAAAGTGCGGCTGATGGATTTGCTGGGCAATATGCGCGTCGTCCTGTTCCTGCCGGAAGATGTGCAGCTCATCACCGGGCCGCCAAACGGCCGTCGGCGCTACATGGATGTTACACTATGCCAAATTGATCCTATTTACTGCCGGACGCTGTCCAACTACAATAAAGTTTTAGAGCAGCGAAATGCGTTGCTGCGTCAATTGGCTGAAGGAATAGGCAGCATGGATGTGCTGCCCGTCTTCACGGAGAAGCTCGCCGCACTGGGCAGCCGGATTTTTGCGCGGCGGGCGACATTTTTACAAAATCTGGCGCGCGAAGCGCAGCGTATCCATTATGAAGCATTGACGCAGGGGCAGGAAACGATCCGGCTGGCTTATTTGCCACGCCTGGAAGGGAATGGAAACGGCCGTTCCACGACCACATCTAACATGGAACCGTCAGAAAACTGGATACAAACGCATCAAGCCGACGAAAAAGGCATCGCCAAACGCTTTGCGCAATCGTTGGCAGAAACGCAGCCGACAGACCTGCGCCGGGGCGCAACCAGCGTTGGCCCGCACCGCGATGATTGGCTGATGACGATAAACGGCCGTGATCTGGGCAGCTACGGCTCACGCGGGCAGCAGCGCAGCGCCATCCTGGCCCTAAAACTGGCCGAAATCAACTGGATGGAAACGATAACCGGCGAAAAACCCATCCTCCTGTTAGATGAAGTCGTAGCTGAATTAGATGAAAACCGGCGCGCCCTGCTGCTAGCCTATGTGCAAAAATCAACGCAGGCATTTCTTACAGCTACCGATCCGGGCATGTTTACGGCCGAATTTTTGGAAAAAGCGACCAGTATGTTGGTGGAAAACGGCCGTGTATACCCAGACCATCAACATAAGCTATAATTCACACAACCAGGCAAGAAAAACTTATCCGGTAAATTACACCAGAGAAACAACAAGTGACACATTCAGGAAATAACACCACCAATCAGGCCTCAGTTCTAATCATAGACGACAGCTTTGAAAACCGCCTACTCCTATCTTCCCAACTATCAATGGAAGGATATCGCATCCTTCAGGCCGATGGCGGCATAGAGGGCGTCAAAATAGCCCAATCCCAAATGCCCGACATCATCTTGCTAGACGTCATGATGCCGGATATGAACGGGTTTGATGTTTGTAGGCACCTAAAAGAAAACAAGACAACCAACCTTATCCCCATCATCATGGTAACAGCGCTGCGCGAAGTACAATACCGCATTGAAGGTATTGAAGCTGGCGCCGATGAATTCTTGTCGCGTCCCCACGTCCGCGAAGAACTCTTAGTCCGCGTCCGCACACTCATCCAACTCAAACGCACCCGCGTTAACCTGGAAGAAGAACGCAATCGCCTTCAACTACTCTATGACATCAGCCGCGCCACCAGTACCCAGCTAGATGTTGAAACAATGATGGCCGACATCATCACACACACACAAGCTGCCATCGGCGCCACAAAAGGCAACATCATGCTGCTTGATGAAACCGGCAAAGTCAACCATAAATTTCTCGTTCGAACAGGAGCGCAAGTTGAAGTAAGTGAAAATGTCGCCCGCGCTGTTATGAATGAAGGACTAGGCGGCTGGTTGGTGGAACACAAACAGGGCGATATCATCGAAGATATTACTCAGGACAACCGCTGGATAAAACTACCGGACGACCAGGAAGAGACAGGAACGGCCATTGGTATGCCCCTGATTGGGTCACAACGTACCATAGGCGTCCTCATCCTGAATCACCCAAAGCCCGGTTACTTCAATAATGATCATCTTTCGCTCCTAGAGACGATCGCATCCACCGTAAGCGCCGCTATCGAAAACGCCGACTTATTTACTGAAATCAGCGAGGAACGCCGGAAATTAGAAGCTATTTTGGCTCAATCATCAGATGCCATCATTACAACAGATGAAAAATGGTGTATTTCACTTTTTAACCATTCAGCTGAAAATTTGTTCGGCTTAGCCGCCGCTGATGTTACGGGGAAATCTATCCAAGATGTTCCCCAGTTGGGGGCGCTGATTCCTGTGTTTGAAGCAGGCACCAGCCCGCTGTCTCCTCAGGAAGTCAATCTGAACAGTGAAAAGACGTTATTTGCGTCTGTATCGCCCATCAAAGATGTAGGATATGCAGCTGTGATGCAGGATATTACAGAACTGAAACGCATGGAACAACTGCGCCTGGAACAAGAACGACGTGAAAAACAGGTACTGAAGGATACATTTTCTCGTTACATGGGGCCGCGCCTGGTGGAGCATGTCCTTTCCCATGAGCCAGGCATGATGGCGCGCCGGGAGCGCCGTCATGCGGTGGTGATGTTTGCTGACTTACGTAACTGGACCGGGGGAATGATCTCTAAAGTTGCACCCGGCGAAGTGATCAATCAACTCAATGAATTTTTTACGCAAATGATGGAAATTGCGCTGGATAATGATGGCACTGTGTTTGAATTGACTGGAGATGAGCTGCTGGTAGGCTTTAATGCCCCAGTGGATCAGGAAAATGCGGTCTACCTGGCATTAAAAACGGCTATTACGATGCAGCACAGCTTTAACAAGCTGCGGCAAGGCTGGTATAAGCGGGCCGGCACTGAACTTGGGCTGGGTATTGGCATTGACCAGGGGGATGTATTGATGGGAAATGTGGGGGCTGAGTCTCGTTTGAGTTTTCGCATGGTGGGCGCGGCCATGAATACGGCGCATCGTCTGGTTGATTTGGCGACGGATGGTCAGATTGTTGTTTCTGAATCGGTCTTTATGGCGCTAGAAAAGAGTGCGCCGGCGCTGCTCAAACGTATTGCTGTTAATAAGCTGGGGCCTGTTAAGTTAAAGGGGATTGAGCAGCCGCAAAGTTTGTACGCGGTTCAGGTTGAACGCCCCCCATTGGGGGGATAAATGGCGGCTATAACGGCCGTTTTGCCGGCATGCCGGTTCGTCGCGGGTATTTTGCGGGGGTGACAGCCGTTTTTTTGATGACAACCAAGTAATGGATTTCATCCCGCTGCGGCAGCTTGATGGGATGCAACTGCGCCAATTCGCCGCCCAACGTCCGAACAGCGTTTGCCGCCGCTTCAACTTCTGCCGCCGCGTTTTGCCCTTTCTGAGCCAATACATGGCCGCCCACGCGGCATAACGGCAGCAAATACTCTGCCAGCACCCGCATCTGCGCCACTGCACGCGCCATAACCCAATCAAATTGCTCCCGATAGCGGTCGTCTCGCCCTAACACTTCTGCCCGCTCAGCAATAACGGTTACATTGGACAGGCCTAACTCGGTTACGGCCGTTTCCAGAAAATGCGCTTTTTTAGCAATACTCTCAACCAATGTTAACCGCATGTGCGGATAGAGAATTTTGAGCGGCAAGCCGGGGAACCCCGCCCCCGTTCCCACATCAATCATAGAAACAGCCGCTGACTCATCCATTGGGCTGTGTGCCGCTATGGCCGTCGAGCAGGTCAACGCATCCAAAAAATGACGCCGTTGAATCTGCTCCGGCTCCCGAATAGCCGTCAGATTCAACCGCTGGTTCCAATCCAGCAGTAAATTCTGGTACAAACTAAATTGTTCCAGTTGGTATTGTGACAAATGAATGCCGAAAACGGCCGTTTCCCGCGCCAACTGCTCCATCACCCTCTAAGGCTCCCGCTCCAACTCCCGTTCCAACTCCTTCGCTTCCACATCAATCACATACGCATCATACTGCTCACCGCCAAACAGCGCCGGCGTAAAACTTAGCCAGGACTGCACCAGACTCTCATTCCCGCGAATGTATAATGGAGCTACCGGCGTAATACCATCACCGCCAAAAAACATATCCTCAATTTGGCGGTAAAACATAACCCGTTCCTGATATTCCAACGCCCCCGCTGCCTGTCGAATCAAACCGTCAACCTCCGAACAAGGCCGATTGGGCCGATTACCGCCATCTGTGCAGTGCAGCAAATCACCCAGCCAATTATGCGCGTCCGGATAATACGACGACCAGGCCAATTCCCATACGTCCGGCCGAGCGGCGCCCGCATCCCGGCGTGTACTAGCCAGCAGCGTACCAAATTGAACCTGTTCAATCACAATCTGTTCCGGCGCGCAGCCCAGCTCTTCAACCCACATATCCCGGATGAGTTCAGCCTGCCGCAGCGACAAATCTGAGGAAGTGACCATGAATCTTATCGGCGGCATCAAACGGCAACTGCGGAACCCGCTTTCAGCCAACCATTTTCGCGCATCATCCGGGCTGTACCCTACACCGATGCGGTCAATAGGCGGGCCGGCCACCACCCCTGGCGGCGATAAATGACGCATTGGCAGCGCTAGATCGCCATAAAGTTGTTCAATCAATCTTTCTCGATCAATGGCGGCGCTAAAGGCGCGCCGTACTTCCGGCTCGCGGAAAACGCCGCTGTCAAAGTTAAATCCTAAGTAAAAAAGGGTCTGCTCCGGTAAAAACCGCACTTTTTGCGGCTGTTCAGCCACAATATCATCCCGCTCAAGTTCCGGCAAAGGGCTGATGTCCAGGCTTTTGGCCTGCCACAACTGATATGCAGGCATCGCCTGGTCGAAATAAAGGATATTGACAATATCCACGTTGCCTGGCCGCGGCAGTGGCCACAACGTATTGCGGTGCAATGTGGTTGGAGCGCCGGGTTCCAGGGGAGATACCGGCATAAATGGGCCGCTGGTCATCATCAAGTCGGAGGTCTGCCACTGCGCGCCCGCCTCCTCTAACACATCTGAGGGAACGGGATGAAAAAGCCACAAACTGGTGAGGGTGAGGAAATAGCTGGCCGGCTTTGAAAGTGTGAATTGGACCGTTGTGTCGTCCAGCGCTTTCGCCTGAATGGCGTCTAAATCGGCCGGTGTGGGGTCGTTGGCTTTATGAACTTGTTCGCACCCCTCAATGAGGAATAACAAAAAAGCGTCCGGCGCTTTGGTTTCCCGCCGGCAGGCGCGCTGGATGGCGTACACCACATCGCCCGCAGTTACGGGACGCACAGGTTCCGCTTGCATAATGCCATCAACCATATCGCCATTTTCATTGGGACGTACCCAGAAGATATCGTCCCGCAGGTTGAATGTCCAGACACGGCCGTCTGCGCTGACATCCCAACTTTGAGCCAATTCCGGTTCGATCGTGTTGTTAGCATGGTTGTAGTTGGTTAAACCGACAAACAAGTTTTCGACAAAGTTGATGCCATTGGCGCTGGTTGTCGTTTGGGGGTCAAAATCAGGCACATTGCCGAGATAGCTTAAATCTAACGTCGTCGGCTCCCTGGGCGGCGCTTCGACAAAATCGGGGGTGGGTGTCTGGGTCTGCCGAACCAACTGGGTTACGACGTTTTCTTGCCCTTCTACAATAACAACACGGGTCACAATAACTGTTTCAGTTGGCGTGCGGCTGCACCCAAACAATAAAACGGCAAGCAACCAAAACGGAAAACGGCCGTTATACGTATAAAATAAATGGTGCCACTTATGGTATAATCTCGCTAATCTTGTCACAACGCCATGCTATCTCATGCCCCCCTCCTCGACAAGTTTTTGTAAAAAATTAAGGTAACTACCCAGCCTCAAAGGTGACAGTTACTTAAAATGCAGCAAGTTGTGACTAATACCTCATTAATAATATCGACAAGTTGTGTAATGGTAATATGTTTTGCAAGGTTCATGTGCGAGTAGTAATATAGTAACGTAAACATGCCCCTATTATAAGGAAATGCTACTATGTATGAACGAGTTCTGATCATAGATGACTCCCAAGAAATCCGTGATTTTTTAAGCGACTACATTCTAAAACCAAAAGGATTTGAGGTGTTAACTGCTTCAAATGGGCTAATGGGGCTAGAAATTGCAATCGCCAAAGAACCGGATTTGATGATTGTTGACCAGCAAATGCCCCGCCTGACCGGCTTGGAAGTACTAGAAAAGCTGCGCGAAAGGAGCATTGAGATTCCCGCTATTTTGGCAACAGCGCATGGTTCGGAGGAAACGGCCGTCGCCGCTTTCCGTCTAGGCATCCGCGATTATGTCGTCAAACCCTTCGACGCCGATGAAATAAGCGAATCGGTAGACCGCGCCTTGCGGGAAAGCCGGTTACAGCATGAACGGGATCAATTGGTGCAGCAATTGATGGAAAGTAATTCCCAACTGCAACGCCGCGCCCAGGAACTTAATGTGTTGTACGGCGTCGGAAAGTCAGTGGCGTCTTCTTTGGATCTAGAAGAAGTATTGCATCGAGTGGTGGAAGCGGCCGTTTACGTCGTTGGCGCGGAAGAAGGATCGCTGATGCTTCTGGACGAAGAACACGGCGAGCTTTACGTTCGCGCGTCCAAAAACCTGGACTCTAAAGCGCAATCCATGCGCAAAAAAGTAACAGACAGCCTGGCAGGCAAGGTTTTACAAAACAAACGAGCCATTGCCATTGGCAATGACTCTCAGTGGAAGCGCACGCACACCGCGCTGCTAGTCAAATCGCTCATTTATGTGCCGTTGGTCCTACAAAACAAGCCAATCGGCGTCTTGGGCGTCACCAACCATCTGAAGGAAACGTCGTTTGACAGCAATGACACGCGCGCGCTTTCCGCGTTGGGCGGCTACGCCACAATCGCCATCAACAATGCCAACATTTACAGCGAAATCGAACGAGAACGCAAAACGTTAAGCGCTGTCGTTGACAAATCAAATGAACCGGTCTTTGTTTTGGACGAAAAAAACAGTGTCATTTTGATTAACGCTGCCGGGCGGGCTGCCTTTGGCCTTGCCAATGCCAATAAGGTGACGGGACAGCCGATTAACAGTCTGGTTAAGGATAAAACGGCGCTAGCCTTCCTTACGCAGTTAGAGCCTGAGCCATCAGAGATGAAGGCGGAATTAAAGTGCGAAGACGGCCGTACCTATGCGGCTGAAATGACACTCATCGAAGGCGGCGTTCGCTCAATTATGATGCAATCACTGGATTAATTTTTGTAGCTATAAAGCGCTGCCAAGAAGATTTGTCAAATTTTTGGCATGACCAAGCAATCATCAGACCAAATTTGACAAATCTAAGGAGATACCTGAATAGTTACTAGTTTTCTTTGTTGGTGTGGGTCTGCATCCCCAACCAAAAATGATCGCGAAGTACAGTCTTAACCGGCTGTACTTTTATTTTGCCTATACGCTGTTCAGCGGCCAGCATTTGATTGTTGACAAGGCACAATTCGGGAAAACGGCCGTACTTCTCTTGATAATAATCGGCCGCACGCTGTACTTTTTCGGGAAACGGCCGTCGCTTGTCATCATCTAACCATAACATGCCCACATTCATTATTCACTCTCCTGTTTCCGGTTGCCAATCCACTTCCTGCCCGTCAAAATAAAATAGCCGAGATTGCCCCGGTTGGCGTGATTCATCAGCGTCTGCCGCCAAAAACGGCCGTACACTAATCGGACGAGCCAACAACGGTTGAGGGCGGTTCCGGTGCAGCGCCTCCAAACTCATATGCAAATCATAATCGCCGATATGCGCCGCCTGAAAATGCGTTATTTCGCCGCCGACAACAGCCAGAAAATCACCCTGCCCTAGCAGATATTCAGCCTGCGTCCCCATCAGCCCGGCGGCAACATTGGCCCGCATCTCATCGGCAGCCTGCCCAACCAGGCGCACCGGCAAATGGGCGCGAAACATGTTATCGGCAAAAATAGTTTCGGGATGGCGCGCACCCAAAATCACATGCACACCCACGCCAGCCCCATGCTGTAAAAGAGAACTCAACGACTCCCGTACCGGCTCGCCGCCCAAATCCAGCAATCGGGACGCTTTATCAATCAAGAGCGCAATTTTGGGAAATGCAGTCTGCTGTTCCCGCCGATACATCACCTCGCCAACGGCAAAGGCCAGTATTTCAATCGCCTCATCCAGTTGGCGGCTGATTCCGGTTAGCATGTGCGGCAAATACGCCAATGGGTCTAAAAGCGCTGCATTACGGCCGTTCCCCTCTACCAAATCAATGACAAGCATCTGTAAATGGGATTGCCGGTTCTTCAGCGCTAACGACATGGCCAGGGTACGCAGCAATGTCGTTTTGCCCGCATTCTCCTCCCCGGCAATCAACACATGCGTTACATCGGGGTTATCAAAATCAAGCAGCACAGGACGGCCGTTCTCATCCAACCCCAACGTTGCTGTCAAAGGCGGCAAATCAGGCAGCAGCGGCAGCAAATCCAACAAAGCAACCGGCGGCTCCTCCAGCCGCGTTATGTGCAAACGAAGCTGCCCATCTTCACGGCTGAGGCGGACATCAGGAACATTCAGCGCCGTCTTCAACTCATACGTCAAATCGCGCAGCCGCTCCCACCCTTGCGCCAACGACGCGCTCAAATCATAACGAATCGAACGAGGCCGTACCGCCCCGCCGGCAATGTGCGCCGACAGTTGATGCTGCGCAAAAACGCGCTCAATCTGCTGCGACTGCACCGTTAACTGATGCTGCAAACGCGCCTGCTGCGTCATTTGCGCCCGGTCCGCTGCCCGATCTCGACTACCAGACATGATTGTCAATCCCGATAAAGAACATACGTTCTACTCCCAAAATAATAAAAAAGGACGGCAAAAACGGCCGTCCCTTCACACCAAACAAACAGCTTAGGCCGTCTGGCGCATTACCATCATCACTTTACCCTGAATTTCCACATTAGCCGCATCCACATAAATCGGATCCATCCTCGGATTAGCCGGCTGCAATCGCACTGTTTTGGGCGTTTCATGATAAAAATGCTTAAGCGTAGTCGTGTCGTCTTCCTTCAACCAAACAGCCACCATTTCACCATTTTCGGCCGTCTTTTGTTCGCGCATAATGACAATATCGCCATCATTCACCATTGCGTCAATCATCGAATCCCCCTTGACCGTCAGCGCAAACAGGCTGTTGGTATCACCGCGCAGCATGGCAGGACTCACATCTACAATTTCATCATCATCAT
Organism: Anaerolineae bacterium; assembly: GCA_024762395.1. Classification (GTDB taxonomy): domain Bacteria; phylum Chloroflexota; class Anaerolineae; order Promineifilales; family Promineifilaceae; genus JACKCC01. Next base: position 10,812 of record JANTHP010000132.1, read on the forward strand.
GTAAAGCATAACCCGTTTCCGGCAAATCAATCGGACGACCGGCTGCAATCGTACCAACCAAAGGGATGCGCACCAAGGAATCCACGGCATCGGACACAGCCTCGGACACAGTTTCCACAGCGCCGCCAAACATCTCCATCGCCTGCTCGGTAAACCGCAAACCGCGCGATACGTCAGCATCCCGCTCTAAAAGACCGCGTTTTTTGAGTGCATTCAAATTGTAATTAACAACGGATGTCGAACTAATGTTGACGTTGCCGCCAATCTCACGGATTGTGGGCGGGCGCGCATTTTCTTGCACATACTCCCAAATAAAACGCAAGATATTTTGCTGCCGTCCAGATAATGGTTTCTCTTTGGCCATCTTGATAACTCCTCAGGTGATGGCAAGCTGGGACACAAAAGGGACTCAACTCATCCAAAACCGCTCATTTGTTCTGCATTGTACACGAACAAGTGTTCGGTGTCAAGGGATGGAATATACAAATCTGCACGGGTGCAGGCAATTGTCCACTTACAAACTTGCCGCTTACCGTTTGCTCACTCCACCCGCCGAACAACGGCCCCCAGAGCATTCAGCTTGTGTTCGATGCGTTCGTAGCCGCGATCAATCTGGTGGATGTTATGGATGGTTGTTTCGCCTTCAGCGCACAATCCGGCCAAAATCATGGCCATACCGGCGCGGATGTCGGGGCTGGGAACGCCATGCGGGCTGGCAAATAATTTTGACTGCCCCTCCACCAGCACGCGATGCGGATCGCACAGCACAATACGCGCGCCCATGAACACGAGGTTGTCGGTAAAGAAAAAGCGGCTCTCGTACATCCAATCGTGCAGCAAAATGGAGCCTGCGGATTGGGTCGCCATGACGACGGCTATGCTCATCAAATCGGGGGGAAAACCGGGCCAGGGCATAGGTTTAATGGACGGGATGCGCCCGCCCAGCGCGGCTTGTATGCGCATAGATTGGCCGGCAGGGATGAAAATGTCGTCGCCTTCATCAACCCAATGGACGCCTAATTTTTCATACACAATGCGTATCATGCCCAGGTCTTGCGGAGCGGCGTTTTTGATGCGGACTTCGCCGCCG
>JANTHP010000133.1 GCA_024762395.1 Anaerolineae bacterium
ACCGATTACTGATTACGGATTACCGCTTACTCCTCCGGCGCTTCCGCAATAAAACCCTTCTCCATCATCAACTTCGTCATGCTGCGGGAACGGCCGATCATCTGCGTCGCGTGTTCAAACAATTCATCGTAGCTCTTTTCCAACCGAGCCACGCCCTGTTCCTGCGCCTTCATACCCACCGCTGCCGCTTCACGCGGGAACACTTCCCAATCATCCATATTAGGCAAAATATGCTCCGCATCCAGCCGGCCGCCAATTTGGCTGGCCAGCGCGTTGGCAGCAGCAAAACACATCTCATCCGTAATCGTCGTCGCCCGCACATCCAGCGTGCCGCGGAAGATGCCGGGGAAGCCCAGCGAATTGTTCACCTGGTTGGGAAAGTCGGAACGGCCGGTTGCCACAATGCGCGCCCCCGCCTCCTGCGCTTCCCAGGGCCAGATTTCCGGCGCTGGATTCGCGCAGGCAAAAACGATAGCATCCTCACTCATCCGGTCCACCCATTCCGGCTTAATCGTACCCGGCCCCGGCCTAGAAAGCGCAATCACCACATCCGCCCCCTCCATCGCCTCCGGGATACCGCCTTCACGCAGCTCGCCATTCGTCGTCTGGCACAAACGCCATTTATCCACATACTCATGGCGGCGCATCTCCAAATCTTTGCGATGCGGCCCCAGGATGCCCTTGCTGTCCACCATCATGCACTTGGTCGGGTCCACGCCCCAGGCAAAGATGAGGCGGGAAATGGCCACGTTGGATGCGCCACAGCCAATGAAAGCGATGCGAATCTCTTCCTTTTTCTTGCCCACCACCTTGAGCGCGTTCATCAATCCGGCCAGCGTCACCGTCGCTGTACCCTGCTGGTCATCGTGCCAGACAGGAATCTCCGCCTTTTCGCGCAGCGTGTCCAAAATGCGGAAACATTTCGGCTGGGAGAGGTCTTCCAGATTAATGCCGCCGAACGACGGCTGCAACATCAACACTGTCTCGATGATTTTGTCCGGGTCTTTGGTGTCCAGCATGATGGGCACGGCGTCCACACCGCCCAGATATTTGTAGAGCAGCGCCTTACCTTCCATCACCGGCAGGCCGGCTTTGGGGCCGATGTCGCCCAGCCCCAGTACGCGCGTGCCATCGCTGACAACGGCGACGGTGTTCCATTTATTGGTGTAATCGTACACTTTTTCCGGCTCGGCTTCGATGGCGCGGCAGGGCGCGGCCACGCCAGGCGTGTACCAGATAGCGAAATCCTGGAAGTTGCGCACGGCGCATTTCAGCGTCGTTTCTACCTTGCCCCGGTAGAAGGGGTGTAATCGCATGGCGTCAGCTGATGGCTTTTTGGCTTTGGCCAACAGCGCATCAACATCAACCGCTTGTTTATCTTTTAACATGTTCATCCCCCTCGTAAGACAATTTTGCAAAATTGTCCTACATGACTGCTTCTTGTTGCAGATAGGAATCTGCGTAAATCACTTTGTTTAATAAAATTTGCACGGTTTTCCAAATGGCGACTTGTTCGGGATCGGTCGGGTCCACATCTTCATAAACGGGTTGTTCCATGGCGGCGATGCGGTCGTGGATTTTAAGGTAGAGGCGGCCAACGGCCGTTCCCTCATCCCGCTCCTCAATCACCCGAATCACCTCGTTTTGCTTCTCATCAAACGGATCGGCAATCATCATCTGCAAGCCCGCACCCATCAACATAGCGCAATAAACGCGGTTGATAAGCGGCCGGTTATGTCTGGGGACGGCATTCGACACATTCGACAACCCCACTGAAATCGGCGGCGGCGGATCCCAGGCAAACTGAATCGTCCGCACCGCTTCAATCAGTTCCGGGCAGTACTCCTGGCAGCCGGAAACAGTCAGCACCAACGGGTCAATGATGAGGTCGCTGATGGGGAAATCAATCTCCAGCGCGCGCGGGATGAGCTTTTCCAACGCGATGTTGACCCGCTCATCGGCCCCGACGGGGATGCCGCTTTTGCCCATCGTGAGGGCAATGAGACGAGCGTTGTACTTTTTCGCCAGGAGCGGCACTTTTTCCAGCCGTTCCGCCTCCGCCGACGTGGAATTGATGATCGGCTGCGCTTTGGTCACCGCTTTCAGTCCGGCTTCTATGCCGAGGATGTTGGTGCTGTCCAGACTAAGGGGCACATCCACCACGGATTCAACGGTTTTGACCATCCAGGGAAAAACTTCTTCCCAATCTCTTTTGCGCGGCCCCAGGTTCAAATCCAGCGCCTGCGCTCCGGCTTCCACTTGTCGAATGGCGGATTTCTTAAAATATTCAGCGTCCCGCGCTTTCAAGGCATCTTTGACTTTCTGGGAAATAATGTGGATATTTTCACCAATAATGTACATAGGGTTTCTCCTTTTTCGTGAAACCTAAAAAGAGGTTTAGCACGTTTTACGTTTCACGTTTCACGCTACGCCATACATCTGGTCTGGCGCTAAAATCTGTGGAAAATAAACGCGCAAGGCCTCGCGCGCAGAGTAACAAAGGTGGCAGGCGTCCACGTAGCCGTTTTCATGGGGCAGGTTGTAGCGGTTGACGAGTTCGGTCGGGCCGCCGACCAGCAGGGGGCCGGCGATGGGATGGGTTTGGGGGTTGTATTCGGCGATGATTTGAGCTAACGGCCGTTGCCACACATTGCCCATCGCCACACCCTGACATAAATGCAAATTGCCAAACGGGTCTAAATGGAGGCGGCCGGGGTCGGCCAGCGCTTCATAGGGGCAGGTTGTGAAGGAATCCCACGGCTGGCGGGGCAGGCCATCGGTTAATTTGACGGCCGCTCGCCCCCGGTACATCACATCGCCGCCGACTAACGGTTCACCGGGCACGGCCGTTTCCGGGTCGCGGAACGTCGCGGGCAAATCAACGGTGATGAGATTGGCCGGCAAGCCCAACTGGCGGGCAGCTATCAGGCTGGGATGCGCGTCCGGGTCATTCTCCGGGTTGCCGTGCAGAGGGTCGTAGGAGATTTCGATACGATCCAGACCGGCGTCGCGTAACGGCCGTAACCAGACCAGCGCCTCATCCACCCCCGTCGCCCAATACCCATTCGTCACAATCCCCGTGTGGAACCCCAAATCATGTGCGTGCCACACTGCCTTGACCAAAACGGGATAATAAATAAACGTCTCGCCCCCTTCAAAATAGAACTCGCCAATGCTGGGGACAGCCAACGCCTGCCGGAACACATCTTCCAACTGCGCCAGCGTAAACACCCCCGACTGGCGCGGACTCCCCCAGACAAAACAGTGGTCACACTCGTAATTGCACTGGTAAGTCAGTAAAACGTGGAGGCTGTTCAATTTCATCAGTCACCTCCGGTAAGCTAGAGCTAGAGCAAGAGTGGTATGCAACCCATTCCTCTAGCTCTAGCTCTAGCTGCCTGCTACCGACGGAAACAAACTCATGTCCGTATGCGGCAAAAATAACGCCGACGTAAAGGCTTCAAAAAACGAATTGTCGGCCGAAAGCTCGATATAGGTCATGCGGCTGGCGATGTCGGCGATGCGCGCCCGCTGTTTTTCGTCCAACAGGGCATAGTAGGCTCCGAGAACGGCCGTATTGCCCAAAAAGTGAAAATTCTCCCAGGGCATGTCCGGCAGTAAACCGATTTCCACCGCCTTTTCCACATTGATGTACTTGCCAAACGCGCCGCCAATCAACACCCGTTCCACCGTTTCCAAGGGCACACCCACCGCGTCAGCCAACACCGTAAATCCGGCGTAGATGGCCGCCTTGGCCCGCAGCAAGTTGTCCACGTCCACATGGGTGATGGCGATGTCGCGGTTGACCCCCTCATTCGCCCACACGACGACATATTCCAGCCCATGCGCCCCTTTGCGAATGCGGGTGGTGGGCAGCGAGGTGTTGAAATTGCCGCCCTTGTCAATCACACCGGTCACAAACATCTCCGCCAGCAACGAGATGAGACCGCTGCCGCAAAAGCCTTTGGGCGCGGCGTCGCCGATGACGCGGATGGTGGGTTCGTAGGTGTCGCTGTTAATCCACACTTCTTCAATCGCCCCGCGCGTCGCCCGCATGCCATGCTCCACGCCCGCCCCTTCAAACGCCGGCCCGGCCGAGCAGGCGCAGGTCACCAGCCAATCGTGCGACCCCAGCACCGTCTCGCCATTTGTGCCGATGTCCATGAACAGGCTCACCTGCTCGCTGTCGTCCAATCCCGACGAGAGCGCCCCGGCAGTGATGTCGGCCCCCACGTAGCTGGCAACGCCGGGCAGGCAGTCCACGGCCGCTTCCGGGTGAATGGCCAGCTCCACTTCGCGGGCAGTGAGGGGCGGGATGTGGTTGACGGCCGTCACAAAGGGCGACAACCGAATACTTTCCGCCGGAATCCCCAGCAGCAGGTGCATCATCGTGCTGTTCCCGGCGATAGTGGCTTTGACAATGTTATTGGTGGCTGGCGGCTGGTTGTTGGTGGCTGGCGGCTGGTTGTTGGTGGCTGGCGGCTGGTTGTTGGTGGCTGGCGGCTGGTTGTTGGTGGCTAGTTGCTGGTCATCCACCACTCGCCACTCGCTGCTCGCTCGCTTTACTACCCGCTCCAGCAGCCCGTTGATGCTTTCTAAAACTAACCGGCGCATCTCTTCACGGCCGTTATTCTTGCTGGCAAAAATAATGCGGGAGATGACGTCTTCGCCGCGCCGAATTTGCCGGTTGTACTCGGCCGCCTGCTGCACCACCTCACCCGTCAACAAATCTACCAGCCAGACACTCACCGTCGTTGTGCCGATGTCAATGGCCGCCCCCCACAAGGGCGCGTCGGCGGGGATGTGTCCAGGTTGCAGGTCAATGAGTTTGGCAGATTGGAGATTAGAGATTGGAGATTGGAGACCTTCTACCTTCTGCCCTCTGCTTTCTAAATTCAAAACGGCCGTTACCTCCCACTCCCCTTCCCGCAAAACCGGCCCAATCTTCCGCAGCAGCGACAACGATACCTGCAACTCGCCGATGCCCGTTTCCTGGCGCAGCGCCGTCTGCAAGCGGCTCCAATCATCCGTCTGGTCATCCATACTGGGCGGCGTCAGCGTCAGCGCCACCCGGCGGATGGTCTGGTCAATTGCCGGGTCATAACCCGCTGGAACCTGCACCTCGGCCACCGTTCGATCCGTTGTCAGGCGGCGTTCCAACGCCTCCTGCGGCGGCACGTGGATGCTCACATCCCCCTCCACCACCGCCTGGCAGGCCAGCACATACCCCTGGGCCACATCTTCTGGCGACAGCCGCAGCGTACTGCGCGAGCGCACACTGCTGCGGGATTCACTCCCGCCCACCACCTGCAGCGCACAACGGCCACAGCGGCCCTGCCCGCCGCAGGGCTGGGCAATGTCAATTCCCGCCTCATGCGCCGCTTCGGTCAGCAGGGTGCCGGTCACCACTTGAACTGGCTCAGCTATAACATCAAATTTAACCCGGTGCGCAGTCATAATCCTTGATTTAGGCTGGTAGTCGTTTCATTAAGCCCAACATCCAGCGCATACATTTGTGGCCGAAGTCCAGGAACATCATGGGGCAGCCGCCGTCAATGACGGTGATGTCGTGGTCGCGGCGAAATTGGCCAGCTTCATTTGAAACCCATCGCTCAAACTCCGTGAAACGTGAAGATTCCGACCTCGCGTTTCACGTTTCACGTTTCACGCATCACGCCAACACCTGCTTCATAAACGCCGGAATATCCACCGCTTCACGCGGGCCGACCTTGATTTCCCAGCCGGGCAGTTCTTCTTCCAGCTCGCCGGAAAGAACGGCCGTATGCCCCGGCAGCACAATCCGCTTATTCGCCACCTTATCAGCCACATTGAACCGCTTCACATCCTTAGCGATACGCTCGGCGTCAAACTTGCCCGCCGCCCACGCCGTCAGGACGCTCATCCCCTCCGCCTCCGTCACCAAAAGCCAGGCAGGCAGGCCAGAGCCGTCCACCTCGTTGGCCACGCTAAAGTAGGTAATGGAGAAGTTGGTCGTCACCAGCACCGGCGATTCGGGTGTCGGATCGTTGATTTCGTACAAGCCCGGCTGCACCTGAATCGGTTTTTGCGGGTCAGTGTAGATGTTTTGCCGCAAAACCAACAGCGGATAAGCCAATTCCGGTGCGAAATAATCAATCACCACAAAGCCGCCATATTTGGCGATCCCCTGCGCCGCCAGGATGGATTGGTAGGCGATGTCTTCGCCGTCCATCGGGGCGACGAACAAGGGGTAACCCAGGGCGCGGAAGTTTTTCTTGAGGGCCAGGCGGCGGATTTGGGTGCTTAAGGCCAGCCGCTGGCTTAAATTGTCGCCAATGGGGTTAAGTACCAGGTCTTCTACGCCGGTCGCCTTAATTTTTTCGGTTAAGTCGGCCAGTTCGTCGAGGGTACGGCCGTTCACCACCAACGCCGCTTTATGTTCCTTCGCCAACCCGGCCATCGCTTCCCAATTGTCGCCGTCAGCGGCGCAGATGAGCGGTATTTCGCAGTCGGCCGCGGCCAATCCGGCGGCGATCACATCTGGATCGCTGCTCATCAAAATCAGAGGACGATGGCTGACAGCGTTGACCGCCTGAACGGCCGTAGCAAACGCCGCCGCATCCCCCGTCACCGATTCCACCGCAAAGCCGTCCAGCGTCAGCTCCAGCCCCACATAATCCACCTCATACGCCTCAGCCGGAGCCAGTTTCGCTTTAATCTGCTCCGATGTCAGGTCATCCTTGACGCGGATGAACAGGCCTGGCATGTGGAAGAATTTCTTCTCGTGACGGAACAAAACCACTTCATTGCCCGCCGCCGCCTGGTAGCCATTGGATTTGAGCGTCACCAACCGCACCGGCGGGGCCGATGATTCGGCCAACTGCGCCTTCGATTCCTCGCTGACGTGCGGGCAGGCCGACAGTTCAACTTGTTTGGCTGCCAATTTCATCGCAAAGGCCAGGCAGGTCGGAAACCCGCACTCCTTGCAGTTTGTTTTCGGCAGCATTTTGTAAATTTGAATTCCGCTTAGTGCCATTTTTTTACTCCATTGGAGATTAGAGATTGGAGATTGGAGACTAATCTCTAGTCGCCAGTCTCTAGTTGCCAGTCGCCAACCTCAACTCTTCAGCCTCCATCAACTCCTCAATCGCCATCCGCACCCGCCGCACACTCTCAGGGTGACGCAAAACCAAAATATCTGCGCCTGATTCGAGCAGGGCAACGGCCGTTAACGTTTCCCAGTTAATCGCCCGTTCCAGCCAGTCGCCCCAGGCCGCCGGAACACCCGTCCCCACCTTCGATTCCTTCGCCTTCCAGGCTTCAAACCCCGGTGTGACGATCATCGGCAGTTGGGTCATCGTATCCCCTTGCAGCGCCGCCAGCCGCAGCCGCTCCATCACCGAATAGCCGTACTCGATGCCGTAACCCAGCGCGCCCGTCGTCGGATCCATGATGATGCGCTCCAGCGGCAAGCCCATGTCGGTGATAAGAATGTTGAGCTGCTTGGACAGGTTCACGTCCATCGGTGCACGGGCGGTAACCAGATGGTCGTTAGCCATCGCTGTGGCCACAATGGTGCGGTAATTTTTGTCCTCGCAAATACCCAGGGCGATGCGCTCCCCTTTGGTCGCTTCGGCCACCGGCACGAGCAGCTCGTTATCTGCCTCTTTCTGCCCCGGCCCAAAAACGGCCAACGGTAAGCCGGAGGAATTGAGGACTGATTGCACGGCCGTTACCGCTTTATCCGGCGTGTTCGGTTCCCCATCCACCCCCGTCAAACTAAGCGAGAGCTGCAGCATATCCGCGCCTGCCGCCTCGGCCGCTTTAGCCCAGGCTCCCGGCGCATCCATCGCTTCGCCCCACGTTTCCAACAACAACGGCGACCAATCATCCGGTTTGCGATCTTTAATCTCCAGCGCAATGACCGGCCTGTACGGCATTTCTGCCTCAAAGTGCATGAATGGCAGCGCCTTCTCGCCGCCGACCGTGATGACGCTTGTTCGCGTGCCGCCGTCAGCTTCAGTTGCCCCAATCGTCGCTACACGAACCTGACCGGGCCATTTATCCTTTGGAATTTGTACTGGCATAGTAGACTCCTTTGTTTGTGAGCTAGAGGATAGAGCAAGAGCTAGAGTAAAAACAACGCTCCCGCCTCTAGCTCTAGCTCTTACCTCTAGCTCTTCGCAGCGCTTCATCCCGCCGCCGGAAAAACGTCTCCAACGGCGCTTCGCGCTCGGCTTTAATGCCCAAATCTTTCAACTCAGCCTCATCCCGCGCCGCCAAATGGCGCAGCAGATGTTTGTATGTCAAATACGCCGCCGGATACTCAATGCCGCCGGCGTGGTGGGTGATGTAGATGATGCGCGTATTCAGGTCTTGCATAATTTGGGCAACGGCCGTCAGCGGAATGTCCGGCGGCACAGTAGGCATACCCGCCCGCATCGCATCCTGCGCCGTCAACACCTCATAATCACCCCGTGCATACGTTTTCACCAACTCGTCATGGGTCACCACCCCCGCCCCATGCCCATTTTCATCCAACACCACCGCGCCTTCAATATCCTTCTCCAAAAACCAGCGCGTCAGTTCCACAACCGACTCATCCAACCCACAAGTCGGAACGCCTACAGACATTAAGTCCCGAACAAGCTTGGGAGAATTTTTCATAACAAAAAATTGTGAATTGTGAATTGGAAATTGTGAATTGTGAATGAAAAGCCGTTCACAATTCACAATTCATCATTCACAATTCATCATTCAAAAGATCGGATCCATCACCAGCGCCGGGTGGTTATGCTCCTCCAACCAGGCCAGCAAATCATCCACATCCGTCGCATTTCGTTCGTCAGCAATGCGTTCGATTAGATCAGGATCGCCTTCCCGTTCGGCGACAGCTTGCAGTTCGTCGTGCATGGATTCCTTGAGGAAACTGCTCATCCAAACAATACGCTTGAAACCACCGTCGGCCGAGATGAATTTGGGGCTGATGAGGTAGAATTTGCCCACGCCCATCACGCCCGGCGTCTGCATGCCGCCGCCGGCCATCCCCGCCAGCGTGCTGAACGTCATCCCCGCCGGGGTCATGCTGGTGTCCTCGCGGCTCACCACCATGACGCCGTTGGCCTCCGGGATGAGCATGACGATGCACTCAAAGCAGCCACAATTTTTTACATGGACGCCGTTAGCCAGATAGCTGTTGATGTCCAACAAGCTCAAGTTGTATACGTGGGGGTAACGGCCGTTATTTTCCACCGTCTCTACCCGCACCACCGCATCCAGGAAGGTATCGCTTTCCAGATACGGGGCCAGGACAGCGGCCGTTTCCGGCGCATCCGCGATAACCCGACGCACGTTATCTGCCGCCGGACGTGAACGGCCGGTTTTGTAGTAAAACAGTGTCGAACGACTCAGAACAGTCTGGCTTTCCGGCAGCTCGGCCAATTTTTTGCCCACCGCATACGGCAAAACCTCATTCTGCGCCTTGTCAACCTCCGGTTTAGGCAGCGCGGCAATTTGTTCCAGCGTTTTCTGTTTTTGCGGATGGCGAGCCGGAACCGATTCGGCAAAGCGGCGCAGGCCAGAACCATGCAGTTCAACCTTGAAAACCGTGCGATCCCGGCGTAAGCGGCTGACAATGCCCAACCGCTTCAGCAGCAGCTGTAGATGGCGCGCTGCTTGCTCCTCATGCAGACTCAGATATCCCTCACCAACCGGCCATTGGTTCTCATACTGTCGCAGACGAACCGACCCATCGCCGTCAAACACGCCGGCCAGATAAGCGGCGATATGCGTTTCCGGCAGTTTGATCAACCGGGTCAAATCCCAAGTCTGATCGCCACGCATCCGCACGCCTAAACCCGCCGCCAGCAATCCCAACAAGAAATTATTGCCATACAAATCTGTGCTGGGCCGCGTAGAAGCAATTTGACGGCCGTCAATCATGCCCCCGCCCTCTTTTTCGCGCCGTCCCAAAGCGGCAGCGGGGAAAATCTGCCGGTACAGGGTGGTAAATGCATTCAAAAGTGTCTCATTGTTGTTGGTGAAATTGACGCGGCATTGGGAACGGCCGTACCAGGAAAGTGATCCGTCCGACGCCAACAACCCCAACAAGTACAACAAATCAGGCGTTATCTCCGGCAATTTCATTTGCGGATGGCCTGATGACGGCGCAACTTCGGTAATACGCCGTTTGAACACCGCCCAATCACGCCCGGCAGCCACAACCAGGCGACACAAATCGCCCAGCGGAATCGAACGAACGCGCGGATCGGGCTGCGGCAGACCAATCTCCCGGTAAGCCGCCGCCAGCGACCCGCAGCGGACGCGCAAATCCGTTTGCAATTCAGCCAGCAGCACGGTGTCTGTCACCCGGCAATCATCCGGCAGCAAATCTACCGCCAGTGGAACTTCCGCCTCCAGCCGCAGATGTTTGAGCGCGTACAGCCGATCGCCTTCCCGAATCTCGTCGGCGCGCACCCAGGGGCCGTGCCCGTTTTGCGACCAACGGTCTACAGCCACTTCGTGGTCTGGCGTCAGCGTCAAAGCCAACCCCGATTTTGTTTCCAGGAGAATCAGTTGTTCCGGGGCCGGGTTTTTGTGAACGCCCAGGAGTTTGCTGGGAGTCAGACGATTTTGGTTGTCGAGGGTGAGTGCGGCTGTTTCCGGTTTCGTTTCCGTCCATTCATTGACAAAATCGCCAATGGGAGCGACACGGCCGTTTACCAGCACCTCCGTATCGGCCGTTAAGCAAGCCGTCATTGGATTCTCCATGATGGAGTACATCGCTACTTCTTCGACAACGCCATGCGAGCCAACGGCCGCGTACTCATTCGTCCCTTCCCAATACCCTTTGTCCGTGTCAATCGGCCGTCCCAGTTTGATGGGCTGGTTGGGGCCGGTAGGATTGATGCTGTACGACGCCTTGCAATCCAGCCAGTTGTATGCGCCGCACAAACCCAGCCGCTCCGGGCTGACCACGCACACATGATTCGGCGCGAAGCTTTGGCAAAGCGTGCACGAGTAAAACTCTTCAACCGCATCATCCGTCAGGTCGGCCAGCCGCTTGTTACGGAAATCATAAGCGACGCGGGCCTTCTCCAGCCATTCGTCCACCTTTGCCGGTTCGGTGTAGATGGTAACTTGCACCTTATCCACAATAGCGCCAAAGTCGGCATGGAACCGAGCGTGCAGGATTTTGCCGAAGTGCGCCAAGTCAAACCCCTTATCGGCCGCGTTGTTGGAAATACGAATCCAGGTAATGTCCCGCTGGCCGATGTGCTGAATGCCGGAAGCGCCGTTAATGAAGTAGTGAATTTGCCGCTCCAGCACCGGCTCAAAATCTTCCTGCATCTTGCGCCCGGCCACTTTGACGACGATGCCCATGTCCATATGCCCCTTGACCTCAACATCGTCAAAGCCGGGGCCGACGACTTCAATCTGGCCGTCCACCACCTCGTCCATGGGGGCCATGAACAGATATTCAAAGGCACGGGAATATTTGCCGCCAAATTCGACGCGCATGTCGGTTTTACGCACCACTTCCCCTTCAAAGGCGGAGCCGTAGGGGACCGGCACGGGCACGTCGGCGACTTGCACTTTGACGCCGCGCACTTCGATGCACTTTTGCACCAGCCGCTCGGCCCGTTCCAAATCGTCTTGGCCATCAATCTCGTTGAAGGGCATGGAGACGACGTGTTCGTAGGAGGTAACGCCGGTGGGCAAAATTTCGGGGATGACGGTGTCGGCGATGACGGGGAAGCCGAAGTTAATCGCCCCCGCCGCTGCCGCGTATTTCAAATCGTCCACTTCGCCTAACGCCAGGACGAAGGCGAAGACGCGCGCCCGGTTGTAGAGCAGGATGTCGCG
>JANTHP010000134.1 GCA_024762395.1 Anaerolineae bacterium
ATCAATAGGCGCACGCACGTTTGCTGTGAAGTTTAGATTTTTTTTGAACCAGGCTGCCTTTGGGCGGCCTGGTTTTTTATCGTTTGGTGTGAAAGATGGCTGAGCAGACATGGCTTGAAGGACGAATTTCGATTGAAGCGGCGATTCGTGGCCGCAGCCGCGAGGTGAAGGCTGTGTATGTGAGCCGGAAGAAGCGGGACTGGGGTGTGCGTAATTTGGTGAAAACGGCCGTTTCCGCCCACATAAAAGTTGAACGAGTAGACGCCGGCTTTATCGAAGCTCACAGTGGGGGCAAAACGCATGGCGGCGTTCTGGCAGAAGTCGGTCCGCGTCGTTTTGTTGGCCTTGATGCGCTGCTGCGCGATGCTGCCATCCCCTTTGTGGCGATGCTGGATGGCATTGAGGACCCGTTTAACTTTGGGCAGGCGGTGCGGGCGTTGTATGCGGCGGGGGCCGACGGTCTGGTGGTACGGCCGCGTAATTGGTTGTCGGCAGCGGCGGTTGTGGCGCGCGCTTCGGCGGGGGCGTCGGAACTTATGCCGATGGCGGTGGCGGAGACGGCGTTGGCTGCGGCTGAGTTTTATCGGAAGCAGGGGGTGATGGTGGCGTGTACGGCCGTTCAAAACAGCCAATCCATTTATGAAACCCGGCTAACCATCCCGCTTTTTCTGTTGATTGGCGGCGAAAAACGGGGGATTACCCGCTCATTTTTGGAACAGGCTGATCTGCGGTTGGGGATTCCTTACGGCCGTTCCTTCAATCGTTCATTGGGGGCGGCGGCATCAGCGGCCATTTTAGGGTTTGAAATTATGCGTCAGCGCAGCCAGGGCACAAATCCTACTTTTTGATGCGACGCGCGAAGAAAACGGCTGACAACATCCATCCCAACACAGTAAAAATGACGAAGGCAACGGCCGTAATCTGCATCCCGCCAAACTCATGCAGCGGCGCATGCAGCACAAGCTCCACCGCAGCAATCAACGGGATACTGATTGCCATTGCCAAAATGCCCAATAAAACGCCGGTGAATCCACTTAAAACGGCAACTCGCGATAGGCGTCTTGACTCCACGCAATCTGGTTCCAAAAGATGACGCAAGGGCGCCGGTAAACCGCTCAAATCAACCCGCGATCCAATTTGACACTGCCGAATCATATCCAGAATCTGTTTGCGTTCCCTGTCATTGCCCACATGAGCCACCGAGATAAACATCTGATCGCCGCTGACCACCACATAAGCGTGCGCTTCATGATGGCGGGAAGTTAGAACATGCCTTATGCGTTTTTGCACGCTGGGTTTCAGCACGCGCAGCAAAACGCCTTCCTTTTCCAGTCGAGAAACGTCAGTTGCCGAAAGCTCATTTGCCAAGATAAAAGAGGGAGATTGAGACACTAAAACCTGATCCTTTGCGACTCCCTTTGCCGCCATTTTGAATATGAAACATTTTACCGTGTTGGTCTATGTTTCTCTGCAACTAAGCAGGTATCTCCTTAGATTTGTCAAATTTGGCTTGGTTAACGCCTGGTCATGTTAAAAAATTTGACAAATCTTCTCACCAGCGCTGGATAGTTACGTTTCTCTTATTATTTGAGTCTATTTGCGTTGTGTCAAGGGGGAGAAAAGGTCTAATTACTCCTGCCGGTGTACTCGCCCAATGGGGTTGGGCGTGTTATAATTCTGCCCGTACTTTTAGATGAAACAAGAGCGAACCTTTGTGTTCGCTCTTATATTTTGGGCTTTTGTAATACGTAAGACGTGATGTGTATTATGCGCATCACGTATCATGTATTACGCCCATACAAACCATTTTTACAAGGAGCTTTTAAGTGAATCTGCACGAATTTCAGGCCAAACGATTGTTTGCCGAACATGGCGTGCCCATTCCCAACGGCGAGGTGGCTTATACCCCGGCGGAGGCCCGCGAAATTGCGGCGCGATTGGGCGGCGTCATCGTCAAGGCACAAGTTCATACCGGCGGCCGTGGCAAGGCAGGCGGTGTAAAATTAGGTCGTACCCCAGAAGAAGCAGAAGCAGCCGCTAAAGCGATTCTGGGCATGAATATCAAGGGCTACACTGTTGGTAAAGTGTTGTGTGATGAATTAGCCCCTGGCATTGAACAAGAAATTTACCTGGCGGTTTTGATTGACCGGGCCAACCGGCGCCCCATGATTATGGCTTCGGCCGCCGGCGGTATGGATATCGAACAGGTAGCCGAAGAAATGCCGGAGAAAATCATCAAAGTTCACATTGAGCCGTCATTGGGCGTGCGTAGTTATCAGTCCACCTACGTCGCTTCTCGGATGGGATTGCCCAAAGAATTGTGGCGTGATTTTCACAAACTGTTGACCGGTCTCTATTCTTGTTTCAAGGCCAACGACGCTTCGCTGACCGAAATTAACCCGTTGGTCATTACCGGCGAAGGTAAATTGTTGGCCGTAGATGGCAAGATGTCGGTGGATGACAACGCTCTTTATCGCCAAGAAAAAGTGGCGGCGATGCGCGATGTGGCCGAGGAACCAGTGGCGGAAAAACAGGCGCGCGAGGCGGGTATCAATTTCATCAAACTGGATGGTAACATTGGCTGTATGGTCAATGGGGCCGGTCTGGCTATGACAACGATGGATGTGACCAAGCTGTTTGGCGGCGCGCCGGCTAATTTCCTGGATATTGGCGGCGGTGCGAAGGCGGATCAGGTGGCGGCGGCACTGCGGATTATTTTGTCCGACCCCAATGTGAAAGCCGTGTTGATCAACATTTTTGGCGGCATTACGCGCGGTGACGAGGTAGCCAAGGGTATCGTGGCTGCTCTGGAAGAGGTGCAGACGGATGTGCCGATGGTGGTGCGTCTGGCTGGTACGAATGCAGCTGAAGGGATGGCTATTTTGGCTGACGCGAAGATGGAAACGGCCGTTACCCTCTCCGACGCCGCCCAAAAAGCAGTTGCCTTGGCGCAAGGGAGCAACTAATCATGAGCATTTTAATTGATAAAAACACACGTGTCGTTGTTTCTGGCATTACCGGGCGTGAAGGCAGCTTTCACACCCGTCAGATGATTGAGTACGGAACCAATGTCGTTGCTGGCGTGACGCCGGGTAAGGGCGGCCAGGTTTTTGAAGCCGGCGGTAAAAAAGTGCCGGTTTTCAATACAGTTCGGGAAGCGGTTGAGGCGACTCAGCCTAACGCTTCCATGATTATTGTGCCCGCCCGATTTGCTGTGGACGCTATTTATGAAACGGCCGATGCCGGTATTCCTTTTATGACTTGTCTTACGGAATATATTCCCGTGTTAGACATGATCGAAGCGCGAGCCTATCTGGATGCGAAAGGCGTGCGGCTGCTGGGGCCAAACTGTCCTGGTTTATTGACGCCCGGCGAGGCCAGAATTGGGTTCATCCCTGGTGAAGTGGCGATGCCGGGGCCGGTGGGTGTTGTTTCCAAGAGCGGTACGCTGACGTATGAGGTCATTGATGCTTTGACCCGCTTGGGCATTGGACAGACAACATGCGTCGGTATTGGCGGCGATCCTATCAACGGTACGGACTTTATTGATGTGTTGAAGCTGTTTGAAGCGGATCCGGCCACGGAACATATTGTCATGATTGGCGAGATTGGCGGGAATGCGGAAGAGAAGGCGGCGGCGTTCATTAAAGAACATGTGACCAAGCCTGTTACTTCTTTCATTGCTGGACGTACCGCGCCTCCCGGACGACGCATGGGCCATGCCGGCGCTATTGTGGAAGGCAAAAGCGGCACGGCCGAGGGCAAGATTGAAGCGCTGCGCGCCGCTGGTGTGCCGGTGGCCGACAACCCTGACGATATTGCCAAAATTGTGGCGGAACGGATGGGGAAGTAATTAATTGTTAATGGTCAATTGTTAATTGTCAATTGTCAATTGTCAATGTTTGAAAGCGTGAAACGTGAAGCGTGATGGTTTGTTCACGCATCGCGTTTCACGTTTTACGTTTCAGGATATGCGATGCGGTTGAAGGAGCGGCTGGCTCGATTTGATAAAGGCTTTTTGGTGGCGCTGGCGATTAGTTTGCTGGCGCTTTGGCCGTTTTTGAGCATTCCCAGCCTGCCGGAGGGAACGGATGCGGAGCTGCATATTTTTCGGCTGCATGAGTTGAGTTTGTTGGTACGGGGCGGGGAGTTGTACGGCCGTTGGGCGCCCGATTTTTATCACGGTTACGGCTATCCTATTTTTAATTATTATGCGCCGCTGACGTATTATCTAGGCTTGTTTGTGGAGGCGCTGCCCCGTTTGGATGCAGTGGATGGCGTGAAGGCGGTGTTTGTGCTGGGGATGCTGCTGGGGACCGTCGGGATGTATGGTTTTGTGCGTGACAATTGGGGACGGCGGGCAGGGTATGTGGCAACGGCCGTTTTCCTCTACGCGCCTTATATCCAATATATTGACCCGCACGCGCGCGGCGTTTTGCCGGAATCGTTCAGTTTTGGCGTTTTTCCGATGGCGTTGTGGTCGTTAGATCGGCTGCGGCGGGGCGGCGGCCATGCCGGGGGGCGATGGACTTGGGTGACGGCCGTTTTCTTCACCGCCGCCGTCATTCTCAGCCATAATTTGATGGGGCTGCTCTTTTTTGGGCTGTTATTTGCTTGGGCCGTATGGCAGGCAATAAGCGGCGAAGCGGCGAAGCGGCGAAGCGACAAAATTACTCCGCAACTCCGCAACTCCGCAACTCCGCGACTCTTTGCCGCGCTCCTGCTTGGCCTGGGCCTCGCCGCCTTCTTCTGGCTGCCTGTGTTTTTGGAGCGGGATGCGGTTAATTTGAATACGCTGCTGGGGGCGGGGGACAATTACGATTTTCGGACCCATTTTTTGTCGTGGCGGGAACTGCTGTCTTTTTCCAAACGGTTGGATTGGGGAGCAACGCAGCCTGACTTTGTGTTTAATTTGGGCGTGCCGCAGTGGATTTTAGGCGGTTTGGGATTGGTCATGTTGGCGCTGCGGCGGGTGAAACAGGCGGCGCATCTCACATTTTTTGCGGTGGCGGCGGCCGTTTTACTGTTCTTGATGTTTCCTGCTTCCACATTTATCTGGGAAACGCTGCCATTTTTGCCCTTTTTCCAATTTCCCTGGCGGCTGCTGGGCGCAACGGCCGTCATGCTGGCGATTCTTGCCGGTGCAGCCGTGCCGGCCGTTGGGAAATTGCGCCCTTTCACCTTTTCACTGTTCATCTTGCTGCCCATCCTGTTTGCCTTACCGTTAACCCAACCCGCCCCCTGGCCGGATTTCGGCCCTGTTTTTACTGGCCGCATGTCAGAGATTGAGCATAAAGGGCGCTGGCTGGGGACGACGTCTACAGCGGATTATGTGCCGGCGACGGTGGACATGCTCCCCCGGCGGAATGGCAATGTGGTAGCGCCGCTCTACGAGGATAAGCCGCCTGATTGGGTGAATTGGATTGCGATGCCGGAGGGAACGGCCGTCACAACCGAAACTATCACCCCTTTGCACGTTCGTTACACCGTAGACGCGCCCAAAAAATTCCGGCTGCGCCTGTTTTTGTTCGATTTTCCCGGCTGGGAAGTGCAAATTGACGGCGAACCGGCAGAAACAGAACTGGCCCGCCCCGAAGGGTTCATCGTCATTCCCGTCCCTAAAGGCCATCACGAAGTTGAGGTCGAATTTAAGGACACTCCGCCGCGCCGCCTGGCCTGGGTGATTACGGCCGTTTCCCTGGCTGTAACATTGCTTTTGGGCTGGCGCATGAAGCCCAACGCTTCACGTTTCACGTTTCACGCTTCACGTTTCACGGCTCACGATCGCATCACGCTCGGCGTTGTCCTGGGCATCACGGCCGTTACCCTCTTTATCTTGCAGCCTCTGGGCTGGCTCCATTATGATTCGGCTGATTTTGTGGCGGAGGCAGCGGAAACGGCCGTCTTTGTCAATTTCGGCGACCAGATTGCGTTGATTGGGCATGATATTTCCACAAAGCAGGCCAGCCCCGGCGATGTGGTGAATGTGACCGTGTATTGGCAGGCGGAACGGCCGTTAGACATTAATTACCAGGTTTTCGTCCACTTACTGCGGGCCGATGGCCTCCTGGCTGCCCAATCCGATAAAATCAACCCCGGCGAATTCCCCACCCGCCAATGGCCGCCGGATAAATACATCCGCGACGAACATTATCTGCAACTGCCGTTAGACCTGCCGCCTGGCGATTATGTCATAGCCACCGGTCTTTGGGTGCAGTCGGAAGGCTGGCGCTTGCCTGTACTTGACGAAAACGGCCAACAAATCGGCGATAATTATGTGCTATCATCATTGACGGTGAAATAAATGCGAGTGATTAGCGGCAGCGCCAAAGGGCGCAAACTCAAAAAAGTCCCCGGCGATACGACCCGGCCTATTATGGATCGGGTGAAAGAGAATTTGTTTAACATTCTCGGCGGCTGGGTAGCTGACACGCGCTGGCTGGATTTGTTCGCCGGAACGGGGCAGGTGGGCATTGAGGCGTTAAGCCGCGGTGCGGCCGAAGTGGTTTTTGTAGACAAGGTGCGTCCGGCCATCCGCACGATTCAGGCCAATTTAGCTCATACGAAATTAACTGCCGGGGCCAAAGTCGTGCAAGCTGATGCGTTTGACTATTTGCGTCGAGGCGGGAAGCCATTTGATGTGATTTACGTTGCGCCGCCGCAATATCTGGGAATCTGGGTGCAGGTTATGCGGGTTTTAGATGAACATGCGGCCGATTTTCTGACCCCTGATGGCATCGTCATCGTCCAAATTGACCCCAAAGAATCTGAACCATTAGAATTGACGCATCTGGTGTTGTACCGGGAACGACGATACGGCAACACCCTGCTAGGTTTTTATGAGATGGCAGCGGATTGATAGTAATGGCCGCTTGTACAAGCCATTCGTGTAAAATGAAATGAAAGAGTATCTACGTCTTGTGCCAGATGATACTGGCAAAAGAGAGCCGTAAGCGGCAAGCGAAGAAAACGGATAATGAATAACGCATAACGGATAATTGTCAATTTCTTGCCAGCGGAAGACTCCTTCATTCGCCATTACTCGTTATCCGTTATAAATTATCCATTCGAAAAGATCGACAATTTTTTGCCGCTGTTGGCGCGTAAGCGCCTACACAGGTGACTGTCACCTCTGGCAGTTGTATAGTTACATGAAAGATAACGTTGTTCAGAAGTTGTTGAATTTGAACCGACAATTTTATGATTCTTTGGCTGACCCGTTTGCGGAAACGCGAGAGACGCCTCAGCCGGGATTTGAGCGGCTGCGGGATTTTTTGCCGCGAGAATTGGTGTCGGTGTTGGATGTGGGATGCGGTAACGGCCGTTTCGGCTATTTTCTCACGCAGCATAACATCTTAGCCCATTACGCCGGTGTGGATTTCAGCGGCGAACTGCTGACCAAAGCCGCTATCCGCGTTCCCGGCGATTATTTCCAACGGGATTTAAGCCGCCCCGGCTGCCTGGATGGGTTGATCCGGTATGACATTGTCGCTTGTCTGGCCGTTTTACAGCACATTCCCGGCCACGCCAACCGCGCCCGGCTGCTGCGCGAGATGGGAGAACGGTTGGGGGCAAACGGCCGTATATTCCTCTCTACCTGGCAGTTTATGGACAGCCCCCGCCAACGCCGCAAGTTGCGCGACTGGGCTGAAATCAGCCTGTCGGCGGGCGATTTAGAGCCAAACGATTACCTGCTTACCTGGAAACGGGGCGGATTTGGTCTGCGTTATGTTTGCTTTGTGAACGAAGCCGAAATAGCCAACCTGGCCGCCGCCGCCAACCTCCATATCCTTGACCAATTCCGCAGCGATGGCAAAGAAGGTAATCTAAACCTGTATACTGTTTTAGAAATGCGGAATGGTGAATGATGAATGGGGATTCCTAATTCATCATTCATCATTCCTAATTCATCATTACTAATTCATCATTCCTAATTCATCATTCCTAATTCATCATTCATCATTCATTATGTTAATTGACACCCATTGCCATCTTGATTTTGATTGGTTTGACGATGACCGAGACGCCGTTATGGCGCGCGCGGCGGCGGCCGGCGTTGACCGCATCATCGTTCCGGCGCTGGATTTGGAGAATTGCACGGCCGTTCTCGCCCTTACCGAACAATACGACAACATCTATGCGGCCGTTGGCGTCCATCCCAACTCATCGGCCAACTGGCAAGATGATTGGATAGACAGGCTGCGCGACCTGAGCCGGCACGAAAAAGTTGTCGCCATTGGCGAGATTGGGTTGGATTATTATTGGGACAAGTCGCCCAAGAGCGTGCAGCATCGGGCATTATCATTACAACTGGAATTAGCCGCCGACTTGAATTTGCCCGTTATCATCCATAATCGGGACTCCAGCGCCGACGTGGTGCGGCTGTTGGCCGAATCGCCGCTGGCGGGGCGTGAACGGCCCGGCGTGCTGCATTCATTCGCCGCCGATTGGGAGACAGCGCAGGCGGCATTGGCGATGGGTTTTTATCTGGGCTTTACCGGCCCGGTAACGTTCAAAAAAGCAGACGAACTGCGCCAAATTGCGGCCCAAGTCCCGATAGATCGGATTTTGGTGGAGACGGATGCGCCGTTTTTGACGCCGCATCCTCATCGGGGCAAGCGGAATGAACCGGCGTATGTGGCTTTTGTGGCTGAACGAATTGCCCGGGAACGGGGACTGGAAACGGCCGTTTTTAGCCAACATACCACCGCTAATGCCCTAAAACTCTTTTGGCATGTCCAATAAAATGCAAATCACGCATCCCTTCGACTACGTTCAGGACAGGCACGCATCACGCACCGCGCATGACCTCTCTATCATCATCGTCAGTTGGAACGTGCGTGACTTGCTGCGGGCTTGCTTGCATTCAATTGATGCGGGGCGCGGCGATTTGAATTTGGAAGTCATCGTTGTAGACAGCGCATCAGGCGATGGCAGTCCGGAGATGGTGCGAACCGAGTTTCCCTGGGTCAATTTGATGGCGCGTGATGAGAATGTGGGGTTTCCGGGGGGGAATAATGTGGGGCTGGCGGCGGCCAACGGCCGTTACCTTCTCCTTCTCAACCCCGATACCAAAATCAAAGGGAACGCCCTCTCTAAAATGGTCGCCTACATGGAACAAAATCCCGATGTGGGCGGGTTAGGGCCGCAGTTGCTCAATGATGATGGTTCCATTCAGCCCTCACGCAACCGGTTTCCTACAGTGGCGACCGGCTTTTTTGAAAGTACCTGGCTGCAGCCCATTGCCCCCAAACGTATTTTGCGCCATTATTACGCGCAAGATTTGCCGGATGATGAAACGGCCGATGTGGATTGGGTAAAAGGGGCCTGTTTGCTGACTCGCCGCGAAGTTGTCGAGCAAATCGGCGGCATGGATGAAGCTTATTTCATGTATTCGGAAGAATTGGATTGGCAGCGCCGCATGAAGGACGCCGGCTGGCGGATTATTTACTTTCCGGCGGCCCAAGTGTTACACTATGAGGGCAAAAGCAGCGAGCAAGCAGTCACGGCGCGGCATATTAACTTTCAACGGGCCAAACTGCGCTATTTTCGTAAATATCACGGCCGTTTGGCGGCGGGCGCACTGCGGATTTTCCTGCTTTTGAACTATGTGTGGCAGTTAGTGTTGGAAACGGGAAAAGGATTGGCGGGGCATAAGCGGCCGTTACGCCGGCAGCGCGTTAAGGCCTATTGGCAAGTCATCCGTTCCGGTCTTCGCCCCGCCGGATATTAGAGACGAGATGGGCGATTGTCCGCCACGAATGAATGAAAATAGCTAGAGGATTGAGCAAGAGCCAGAGAAGAACATCCCTCTATCTCTACACTCTATCTCTAGCTATTTACAAGGAGTAGTAATGAAGAAAAAAGTACAAGTGGAACTGCCGGCATCAATTTATAATCTTTTGCAAGAAATCGCCGATTCATCCGGTTGGCCGCTGCAAGAAGTGATGTTGCAAACCATCAAATCGGGGATGCCGCCGTCATTGAGCAAGGTGCCGGAGGCTTTCCATGAGGGTTTGCTGGCCCTTAACAAGCTGGGCGACCGCGATTTGCTCCGGGTTGTTGAAGGCGAACTGCCGCCCAAAGGTAAAAAATCGCCTGAATTTGAACTTTTGCGGAAAACATACGCCTTGCGCCTGCTAAAATGGCGCGGTCATCCCATCCCGCATCCATTTGAAGCCCTGGTAAGCTAAAGTTTAGAGCCAGAGCCAGAGCTAGGGGGTTTCTATCCTCTGACTCTGGCTCTAGCTCTAGCTCTTATGATGCTGCGAATCGGGTTTGTCACTGGGGAATTCCCGCCTATGGAAGGCGGGGTGGGGGCGTTTACACAAGAATTGGCCAAAGCGCTGGCTGCGGCCGGGCACGAGATTCACATTATCACCGGCAGGGAGGCCAGACGGCCGTCTGAACAGCGGCGAGTGCGTGATTTACGGGAGCCGGTAGACCTGGGTTTTGCTCAACTGCATCCTCAAATTAAAAAGTGGCGTTGGCCGTCGTTGGCGGCTGTGACTGATTTGGTTATCCGGCATGAGTTGGATGTGGTGAATATCCAGTACCAGGCGGCAGCGTACAACATGAACAGCCCGGCCATCAATTTTTTGCCCTGGCGGCTAAAGGGGGTAGTGAAAACGGCCGTTACCTTCCATGATTTGCGCGTTCCTTACCTGTTTCCCAAGGCGGGGCGATTGCGGGAGACGGCCGTTCGCTTCATGGCCCGCCACGCGCACGGTCTCATCGCCACCAACCCTTCCGATTACCAGCGCCTGGCTGCCAGCCACCAGCAACCAGTCCGCCAAATCCCCATCGGCAGCAACATCACCGCCTACAGGCCGGCCCGCGCTGAAATCACCGCCGCGCGCGCCCAATTCGGCCTGGCTGAGCATGATAAGCTGTTGGGTTATTTCGGTTTTCTCAACGAAAGCAAGGGGGCCGATACGCTCTTGCGCGCATTAGCCGGCCTGGATGAACGCACCCACCTTGTTTTTATCGGCGGGCAAACCGGCAGCAGCGACCCGGACAACAATCAATCGTTCCTGGGCCAACTCAAGCAGTTAATTGTGGATTTGGGCTTGTCAAAACGGGTGCATTGGACTGGTTTTGTGGCGGATAAAGCGGTTTCCACCTTCCTGCACGCGGCGGATGTGATGGCGATGCCGTATCGGGATGGGGTTTCGCTGCGGCGGGGGACGTTGATGGCGGCGTTGGCGCACGGCCGTCCTCTCATCACAACCTATCCCACGATACCTACGCCGGAGCTGGTTCACGGCCAAAACGCCTGGTTTGTGCCGCCGGATGAGCCGGAAGCATTGGCTGAGGCCATTGGTATGGCGCTGGCGGATGCCGGTTTGCGTCAAAAATTAGGGGAAGGAGCGGCTCAAGTGGCTGAGTTGTTTACCTGGGAGAAGATTGCGGCGGAAACGGCCGTTTTCTTCAATGAATTGCTGTAGGTCAAGTTTGCAAACTTGACCCATTAAAAAAGGGACAGCTGCTTACTGGCGGCTGTCCCTTTTTTATACAGGTTCGGGAATTCCAACTCCCGAACCATGCTTACTATAGAACTTACTTGCGTTTAAGTGGTTTCTGGCTAACCAACATCATGGGCACGCCGGCAACTAAGGCGAAGGGGAGCCAGGCAAACGGTAATTTTGCCTGAGTCGGCGCGGCTGTTTCGGGGGAAACGGCCGTTGCGCTGCTGCTGCTGGTGATAATCGGCAAATAAATCTTGTGCTCAAATGCCAGGCCAATCACAACC
>JANTHP010000135.1 GCA_024762395.1 Anaerolineae bacterium
GCCAGCGGAAGACTCCTTCATTCGCCATTACTCGTTATCCGTTATAAATTATCCATTCGAAAAGATCGACAACTTTTTGTCGATGTTGGCGCGTAAGTGCCTATACGGGTCATTCCTGCGAAGGCAAGAACCCATCCTGGCGCTTGGATACCCGCCTTCGCGGGTATGACAGTCGAGAGACACCTGAATAGTTACTAAAGTTTTGAATAATTTTTTGCCTGTAAATTGGTTGACAGACTTCCGACGATTGTTATAATTGCGTCTTGTCTTTTACTAAATTACTTACTGTGTTCTGTTCCCATTGTGACGAATCAAATTGATCGCTTTATTGCGCGGAGCGCAGAAGACATCATACCCTGCGTAGGAGAGCGTTTTCATGAGTGAAGAAATTACCGAAACGTTGGTGGAGGCGGCTGCCCCGACCAATTTAGATGAGCTTAAACCAAAAATGAAATTGACCGGCGTTGTCAAGCGTTTGGAATTGTATGGCGCTTTTGTAGATATTGGCGTTGGCGCTAATGCCCTGGTTCATATTTCCAAATTAGGCAAAGAACGGGTCAATCGCGTATCAGATGTGCTTGCCGTAGGCGATGAGGTTACTGTATGGGTTGAGAAGGTAAACCCCAATAACCAGCAAGTCATGGTTACCATGATCGAGCCTTTGGCCGTTGAATGGAGTGACTTAAAGACCGGACAGGAGTATACGGGTCGTGTCAATCGTCTGGAAAACTTTGGCGCTTTTATTGATATTGGCGCTGAGCGTGAAGGATTAGTGCATATCAGTGAATTAAGCCACGAATATGTGAAACATCCCAGCGAAGCGTATAAAGTTGGCGATGAAGTTCAAGTTCAGGTTCTTGGTTTTAGTAAGCGGAAGCGCCGTATTGATTTGAGTATTAAGGCGCTTTTGGATGAGCCGGAAAGAGAAGCGTCATATGGCGGTAATCGTGGACGGTCACAACAAGAAAGTTTTAGCTACGAAGAAGAAGATTTGGAAGAAGAAATCATGCCTACGGCGATGGAGATAGCCATGCGCCGGGCAATGGGAGAGCCGATTCCCAGCCCAACTCGGGGCAAGAAGCGCAAGCGGCGTAAGAGCCGGGCTAAAATGCGCGCTCAACAGGAAGATATTATGAACCGAACCCTTCGTGTTCGCCACGAGGGTTAAGACCAATGACAAAAGCCCCGGAAACGGGGCTTTTTTTTATCTGTTTACTAACTACTCAGCCTCAGAAGTGACAGTCACTTAAAGTTGTGACCAATATCTCTGAGGAAAGTGACTGGAGTGGTCACCGTTTACTTTAACTGTCGCCTCTGAGGCAAATGCCAGTCTGAATCAGAAGACTTTTTCCGGCCAATCCAGCATCCAGGCGGTTACTTGTTCGCCGGCGGCGATGAATTTGACGTTTTCGGGCACAATCAGGAGTGCGTTGGCTTTGACCAGGGAGGTCATCATATGGGAGCCTTGTCCGCCAGTGGTTGTGCCGATGTAGGCGTCGCCTTGTTTTTCAACGACTGCTCGAATGTAGCTTTCACGGCCGTCTGATTCTATGTCGTCTTGCAGCGTAACGGTGATCTGAGGGCGGTCGAATTTTGTGTGCCCAGCCATCTTGAGGATGGCAGCCCGCGCAAAGCGTTCAAATGAGACCATGGCTGAGACGGGATTGCCAGGGAGACCGAGGTAGGGGATGCCGCCGTATTTTCCGTAAGCCAATGGTTTGCCGGGCCTCATGCGCACGCGCCAGAATGAAACATTACCTTCATGCTCCAGAACCGCTTTCACGACGTCGTAAGCGCCGAGGGAGACGCCGGCTGAGCTGACAAACAGGTCAACGTTGGCGTCTAATCCGGCTTGGAGTTTGTCGCGTACATCGTTTTCGGTGTCACGAGCGATGCCCAGGGAAATGGGGATGCCGCCAAGCGCCAGCACTTGGGCGACTTGTGTGTAGCCGTTGCTGTTGCGTATTTTGCCCGGCGTTAGTGGGGATTCAACGGCGATAAGCTCGTCGCCAGTGGCGAGAACGCCGACTTTGGGGCGTCGGATGACGGGGACATGGTGAATGCCGAGGGAAGCGAGGATGCCGACTTCTTGGGGGCGTAGGGCGTGTCCGGCCTGGAGTACGGTTTGTCCGGCCTGGATGTCTTCGCCGATATGACGGACATTGTCGTTGGGTTTTACCGGGCGGTGAATGTTGATGTGGGTGGGTAACGGCCGTTCCCTGCCGCGCCAGGGTTCATTTGTATCTTCTACCGGGATAACTGCGTCTGCGCCTGATGGCATTGGCGCGCCGGTCATGATGCGTGCCGCTTCGCCTGGTTTTAATGCTGTTTTCATGATAGCCCCCGCCGCTATATCCCCAATGACTCGTAGTACAGTGGGGACGTTTTCTGTGGCGTGGGCAACGTCGGCGGCGCGTAGGGCGTAGCCGTCCATGGAGGAATTGGGGAAAGGAGGCAGGTTGTCGTGGGCTGTCACCGGTTCGGCCAGAACGCGCCCTAATGCTTCCAGGAGGGGGACGTGCTCAGTGGGTAAAACTTGGACGCCGTCGAGAACGGCCGTTAACGCTTCTTGTACTGTGATATATTCTTTTTTTGCCATAGGTTAGAGAAAAATTTAGGCAGCGGCGGCTAAACGGCCGTCTAACTCTAATTGGTCAGCCGCGCCTTGCATCGCCGTTAGCACATTGCCGATGTGCGTCCACAAATCCAGTTGCCCGTCAAAACAAACGCGGCTGAAATCGGCCGTGACTTCCTCAACATGCGCCCGATCCACCCCGGCCGCAAATTTAAGATTTTTCCATTTTTTACGGATGGATTTTAGTTTGACATCGGCGATATTGCGAGACGGCCGTATCAACGCCGTTGCCACAATCAAACCCGTAATCTCATCGCACGCCAACAGCGCAAAATCAATCGGTTTTGCCCGCTCCACCCCAGTTCCTTCCGTATAATGCGACAAAATCGTGCGGATCGTTCCCTCATCCCAGCCGCGTTCTCGCAAAATATCAGCCCCCTTGATAGGGTGTTGATTCAAATTCGGGTGAATTTCCCAGTCAAAATCGTGAATCAGTCCCACAACTTCCCAGTAATCGGCATCTTCACCCAGTTTCTCGGCATACCAACGCATCGCCGACGCTACCGACAGCATATGCCGTCGCAAGCCCTTATCCTGCACAAACTCACACACCAATTCCCATGCGGTTTCTCGATTCTTAGTCACGTCAAAGCCTTATATTATTTCGCGCCGCAGTCGCAGCCGCCATTCTCATGCTTCGAGCAGCCCGCCTCAGCCTTCTTTTGCAGCGCTTTCAACTCATCCAGCGGTTCGATTTCATGTTGAAATACTTCATGCCACTCCCCATCAATATCCACCACAACCGATTCACGCAGCACACGCACATCGCGCACTTTGCCAACGCCGTATGGCGTGCCAATACGCTTTCCCCGTTTAGGCAGCGTCTTCTTTGCTTCCACATACTGTTCGTATTCAAAAACCAGGCAGCAGCGCAAACGGCCGCACATCCCCGTAATCTCTTGTGGACTCAGCGAAATCCCCTGCGCCTTAGCCATCCGAATCGAAACTGGGCTAAACTCAGTAAGGAACGTAGAGCAGCAGCGAGGCGCGCCGCAAGCGCCATAGCCGCCTAAAATTTTCGCTACATCGCGCGGCCCAATAACCCGCATTTCAATGTGAGTATGAAAATGCTGCTTCAACGCATTTTGCAGCCGTTTGATATTCAGCTTCTTATTTTCAGTTGCGTAATGGAATGTCAGCCAACTGCCATCAAAGCTGTACTCAGCCTTAACAAATTTTGCGTCCTTAATACCCAATTGACTGGCTTTCTCACGGCACGTAATTAATGCATCCAGCTCTTTGGTTTCCCAAACCTGCTGCATCACCAGGTCGCGTGGGTTCGCCTTGCGTCCAATCCCGCGTAA
Organism: Anaerolineae bacterium; assembly: GCA_024762395.1. Taxonomy (GTDB): domain Bacteria; phylum Chloroflexota; class Anaerolineae; order Promineifilales; family Promineifilaceae; genus JACKCC01. The sequence goes on from JANTHP010000135.1 coordinate 3,940, forward strand.
ACTTTTTCGATTGTCAACTTGTTGCGGGTCAATATAGGCCATCACCTGGCCTAATTGTCTGCCTCGCTGCGTTTCCACCACCACATGATCGCCTGGTTCAATATCCTGATCATGGCGCAGCTTAAAATGGTATAGCTTGCCTAGCTTTTGAAAGCGCACCCCCACGACAGATGATCGCTCTGCTACTACTGTTGCCATGTTAAAACTCCGGTTATCTGGCAAGGCATCTTCTACAAATAGCCGGAGAAGATACCGCCAGTTTTATTTAAGATTGTTGCATAGTTATAACTAATTTAGGAAAAATAACAAAAAGGCCACAAACAGTAAGAGCCAGCTGTAAGCCGGCTCTTACCTAATCTTGAATCGTTTTAAGCCAGTTAGCCAACCATCTTAATGGGGATAGAACCGCCGCTGTCCTGATTAGCCATCGTTAGCACACTCACGCGGGCTGCAACTTCCCTTGTTACCTGCTTAATGGCTTGCGCCGCTTCAGAATCGGGATGCGATACCACAATCGGCTCACCGATGTCGCCGCCGATTCGTACCTGCGGTTGCAGCGGCACAGAGCCAAGATAGGGTGTATTGTAATCAGTTGCCAGCTTTTCACCGGCGCCTGTGCCGAAAAATTCACCGCTCATATTTTCGATGACACCAATAATAGGCACATCTAGCTTTTCAAACAGTTTTAGACCGCGCAAAGCATCGGAGGCAGCCACTTGCATCGGCTGCGTGACGACGACGGCGCCGGAGAGCGGCAAAACCTGGGCCAGTGTTAACTGCGCGTCGCCTGTACCTGGCGGCAGGTCAATGACAAGATAATCCAGTTCGCCCCATTCAACATCAGTTAGAAGCTGCTGGATGGCGCTGTGCAGCATAGGGCCGCGCCAGATGAGCGCCTGGTCTGGTTTTACCAAAAAGGCCATGGAGATGAATTTAACGCCAAATCGTTCGGCCGGAACCATCTTGCGGTTGCGCGGCGGCGGCATTTGGTTCACCCCCATCATCATAGGGATGTTAGGGCCAAGAATATCTGCGTCCATTAAGCCTACGCGCGCTCCTTCTTGCGCCAATGAAATGGCCAGGTTGACGGAGATGGTGGATTTGCCGACGCCGCCTTTACCGCTGGATACGGCAATGGTATTACGGAATTGCTGCCCAACTTGGCCGCTGATCCGGTTGTCGGTAGGCACGTTGGAGCCGAATTTTACGGTGACATTGCCCATGCCGGGAATTTTGGAGAGCGCTGCTTTGGCGTCGTTTTCCATGGTGCTTTTGAGCGGGCAGGCCGGGGTGGTTAGCATAATGGTGAATTCAACATCGTTACCGTTGATTTTTACGTCGCGGGCCATATTAAGCGATACCAGATCGCGGTGAAGTTCAGGCTCTATGACGGTGGAGAGGGCGGCCATGACAGCTTCTTCTGTGACGGCTTCGTTTGGTTGTTTTTTAAACATAATTTAATCCTGATGGTAATGTGATTGTAACTACTCAGTTACCTTTTTAGATTTGTCAAATTTGGCCCAGTAAACGTTTGGTAATGTTAAAAAATTTGACAAATCTTTTCGACAGCGCTGTGCAGTCACATGCGATTTACGTTAAAAAAGTATAATGAGTCTACTTTTGAAAGTAGACTCATTATTATGACACAAAATTCGGTGTTATTGGGTCTGGTGCGTTAGAACTCAATTAGAAAAGACAGGGTGATGGCGTTGGAAATAAGCCCCTGGTTCCTTTTCTGTCTTTTTAATAAAGATCGCCGCGATAAATTAGCTGGCGGGTTTTGGCTTCTTCCAGCCGCGCTTCTTGGTCAGTGTCTTCGCCGCGCTTTTTGTTTTTACGCCGTGCTTTGGCTAATTTGGCAAAGTCGCGGGCGGCAGCTTCGGCTTCGGCTTTTTTGGGCGCAATTTGACGCCAGTAGCTGATGGGTTTGCTGAGTCGTTCTTTGTCGTGGATATGGGCGGTGGTACGGTCGTAGCTGGCCAGTTCGTAATCGTGGTCCATTTTGATGGCGTCGAAGGGGCAAAATTCAGCGCACAGGCCGCAGTTCATGCAGATGTCTATGTCTATGAAGAAGTTGACGGGTTCCGGTTTGGGACGGCCGTTAGGCTGTTTGCCTCGTTCAATCCAAATACATTGGGGCGGGCACACCTTGGCGCAAATACCGCATGATGTACACCAATCCTGTCCCCATTGTTGACCGGGCGTCGGTTCATCCGTAACCAAAAACGGCACAAAGCGGAACCGTTCCGGCACATCAAGCTTCTCTTCGGGATAAAAAACCGTGATGGCTCCTTTTCCTTTTAGACTTTGCCGTACTTGCAGCGCTTCATCATTGTAATAACGGCCGCCATTCGTCAGCCATTTAATGTCATCCAGATAGGTGGCGACAAAATGCTTCATCGTAATCGCCATCCCTTTAATAATTCCAAGTCCGTACATACTTTTCTCCGAAATGAGGAATGATGAATTCGGAATGATGAATGTTATGGCGTGAATCCGCTCATCATTCATCGTTCATTATTCATCATTTTTCCTATCTATCTACCTCGCCAAGAACAATGTCAATGCTGCCCAAAATGGCAACTGAATCGGCCACCTTGTGCCCTACCGTCATCTTTTCCAATGCCGTTAGATTAATGAACGATGGGGCGCGAACGTGGTAGCGTTCCGGGTTGGAGCTGCGGCGTTTGGCTGTAACATAATAGCCGAGTTCGCCTTTGGGATTTTCGACACGGCCGTAAGCTTCGCCATTGGCCGGCATTCTAAGCGCATACTGCGGCTTGCTGCCCACAACCGGTTGACCTTCTGTCGCTTTAAGATGCGGCAAAACCTGTTCGATGATGCGTAAACTCTGGCGCATTTCATCCATCCGAATTCGGAAACGATCGTAAATGTCTCCGTTATAGCGAACGGCCACATCAAAATCTAAATGTTCATAGTAAGAATAAGGTTCTGCACGGCGCACATCATAAGGTATCCCGCTGGCGCGAAGCACCGGGCCGGCCGTGCTGTAGGCGATGGCGTCTTCAGGCGACAAATAGCCCACACCAATACTGCGGTTACGTAAAATCTCATTGCCCGTCATTAATCCGTCGCCTTGTTCCAGCGCCTTCGGAATCCGGTCGTAAATCAAATCGTGCAAGAACTGCATAGTCGGTTGGCCGCGTACATCATCGGGCAAATCATAGGCCACGCCGCCAAAACGCATGTAATTGCACATCATCCGCGAACCGGCCGCCGCTTCAAAGAAGTCCAGGATGAGTTCACGTTCGATGTAGAAGTAGAGCATGGGCGTCTGCATCGCGCCTAAATCGTTCAATAAGAAGCCCAAAGCCCAAAGGTGGTTGACAATTCGCGTTAATTCCACCATCAAAATCCGAATCCATTCGGCTCGTTCGGTAACTTCGGCGCCCATTAGCTTTTCTACCGCCAATACATAGCCATGATTGTTGGACATGGATGAAATGTAATCCAGACGGTCAGTGTAGGGGATGTTTTGGATGAAGGTGTTGCGCTCGCCGATTTTTTCGTGGTTGCGGTGCAAGTAGCCCATTACCGGCTTCAACCCAACGATGGTTTCGCCATCCAGGGTGACGACCATGCGGAAGACGCCGTGCGTGGAAGGATGCTGCGGCCCCATGTTCACAATGACTTTGTCTGTTTTGAGACCGGGGGTCGCTTCGCGGGAAACGGTAACGCCTTCGTACATATTGGTTTCCACTTCGTATTCTTCGCCTGTGGGAACCCAGCCAGGCGGATATTGGACATTTTTGCCAAAGGGGTTGTGTTCTTCGGCGCGCCGGACGCTGCCGCCGGGCCAACGGCTGCCAAATGGCTTGTGGTCGGCTTCATAGAATGGCTCGTGCCAATCTTTTCGCAGCGGGTGGCCGTGAAATTCATCCCAGGTGAGGATGCGGCGCAAGTCTGGGTGGCCGTCGAACCGAATGCCCATCATGTCCCAGGCTTCTCGTTCCTGAAAGTTAGCGCCAGGGAAAATGGGGACAAGAGAGGGGACGACGGGGTCGTCGCGGTCTACCTGGACGTGCAGCACAACGGCGCTGCCGCCTTTTTCGATGCTGTAGGCATGGTAGACGACTTCTAGTTTGTTATCTTCGATTAGGTCAACGCCGGTGACGCTGGAGAGGTAATTGAAACCGAGGTCATCGCGTAATGCCTGGGCGACTTCGACGATGCTGCCGGCGTTGACGACGAGGCCGCTGTAGTTGTCGCGGGGGTCGTCGGCGACGGCTCCGGGGTAGCGTTCTTTGAGGATGGCGATGGCTTCGTCTACCGGGTTTTCATAAATGCCGGCAGCGCTGCCGGCTTGTGGGGTGTTGAGAATTGATTCGGTCATAGTCTCGTAATCTCGTAGTTGTTTAGGCGTTAACGGCCGTTTCTACTTCTGCTTCTACTTTGGCGGCTTCTTCTTTGATGACGTCTAATTGGCGAACATCTACCAGGTCCGGGCCAAGCACAGGAACCGGGACAACCTCGGCTGTGGGGTCGCCTTTTCGGTACCAGGGGGCTGAAGCAATTGATTGATTATCAATTTTCTCCTGCATGGCAATCATGCCATTGAGAAGCGCCTGTGGCGTGGGGGGGCAGCCGGGAATGTAGACATCTACCGGCAAGAATTTGTCAATGCCGTCTACAACGCTGTACCCTTCTTTGAAGGGGCCGCCGCCGGAAGCGCAGGCGCCCATGCTGATGACATAGCGCGGTTCAGCCATCTGGTTGTACAAGCGAACGATGGTGGGAACCATTTTCTTGGTGACAGTACCGGAAATAATCATTACATCGGCCTGGCGGGGGGTGGCGCGGAATACTTCCATGCCAAAGCGGGCAAAATCATACCGGCTGGATGCGGCGCAAATCATTTCGATAGCGCAGCAGGCCAGACCGAAGCCAAGCGGCCACAGGGAATTGCGGCGCGACCAGTTGTAGATCGGGTCTAATAGCTTGGCGAGGGGGGTGATGGCAACGTTATTTCTAAGTTCTTCGGGTACTTCAGGCGTAGGTGTCCCTGGGTCTGTTGGGCTTGTGGTCATAAATTAGTAGCCTCCTCATACCATACGGTTTGAATATCGAGTAAAATCCGTTCCGTGACGAAAGCCGGGTCGTCTTTGAATCCAGGCAAAGACTGAACTAAGTGGGTTAGTTCTTCGAGTCCCACATTTTCAGGATTATGGTGTGGGTGATGTTCGATTAACGCCAGAACGATGGCGTAAGTTGCTTCCCAATATAATTCAGGAACTTGCTCTGTCAATGTTCCAACTCCCGTCTGGAAAGTTCGTCGGGTAGTATAATACAATGTGGCGATGGGGGCGAAAATTAGTGACATTTGTCATGGGGTTATGTGGCAAGGTTGCAGAGCGGCAAGGTGAGTGATGAGGGTTTTGTTGGTTTCGCCGTATCATGGCGGCAGTCATGCGGCGTGGGCGGATGGATTTAGGCGGCACAGCGCGCATGAAGTGTCGTTGTTGACGCTGCCGGATCGGTTTTGGAAGTGGCGCATGCATGGCGGGGCGGCGACGTTGGCGCGCCGTTTTCTGGCAGATTGGGGAAGGGCGCCGGATGTGGTTGTGGCGACGGATATGCTGGATTTGACGACGTTTGCGGCGCTGGCTCGTCACAAATTGGGTCGGACGCCGTTGGTTTTGTATATGCACGAGAATCAGTTGACGTATCCGCTGCCGGAGAATGGGGATGCGGGGCCGATGCGGCGGCAGTTGGGAGAGCGGGATCAGCATTATGCGTTTATTAATTATGCTTCGATGCTGACGGCCGATTTGGTTTTGTTTAATTCGCAGTATCATTTGGACAGCTTTTTTGAGGCGCTGCCCAGGTTTTTGAAGCATTTCCCGGAGTACAATGAACTGGGAACAGTGGCTGTTTTGCGGGCGAAGAGCGCTGTTTTGGCGGTGGGGGTGGATTTTGGGAGATTAGAGGTTGGAGACTTGAGATTGGATGTTGGAGACCAATCTCCAATCTCTAATCTCCAATCTCCCTTAATTGTGTGGAATCAGCGATGGGAGTATGACAAGAATCCGGAGGCGTTTTTTGCGGCGTTGTATGCGATGGAGGTGGAGGGGATTCCGTTTCGGTTGGCTTTGTGCGGGCAGCAGTTTGGAAAACGGCCGTCTATCTTTACCGAAGCCATCGAGCGTTTAAGCGACAGGATTGTCCATGTGGGCCATGCCGAGCCGGATGAATACAGGCGGCTGTTGTGGGAAGCGGCCGTTACCATTTCTACCGCGCACCATGAATTTTTTGGCATCAGCATGTTGGAAGCGATTTATTGCCGTACTTTCCCGATTTTGCCACACCGATTAAGTTACCCGGAGCTGATTCCTGAACCGTTTCATTTACGCTGTTTGTATCAGAATCAGGGTGGATTGGCAGCGCGTTTGCGTTGGGCGCTGACCCACCCGGTTGAGGCGGGGGAGATGGCCAGGGAATTGGGAACGGCCGTTTCCCGCTACAGTTGGTCAAAAATGGCCCCCAAATACGATCAGATATTTGAGCATGTACGGTAACTGTGGCGTGTTATAATCGTTTGAGTGATAAACTAAAGTAAGGAAAGTGATACCATGCGTACAATTACATTACGTGGACATTTTGACGGCAAGCAGATCCGCTTGGATGAGGCATTTGAACTAAAACCAGACACGAAATTAATCATTACCGTGTTGCCCAAAGAGCCGCCCGATGAAGAGCGCAGCGCCTGGATGCGACTATCTAGTAAGCAATTAGAACAAGCTTATGGCGAAAATGAACCGGAGTACTCAATGAATCAGATCAAGGAGCCAAACCCCGATTATGATACAGGAAGGTGATCTCATTCTTACGCCATTACCCCAGGCCGATGGTCGGTTAAAAAACCGCCCCGCGCTTATCTTGCGAAAAATGCCGCCTTATGACGACTTCCTTGTTTGTGGCATTAGTACTCAATTGCACCGGAAAGTTCAGGACTTTGATGAAATAATCTCTCCTTTTGACGATGATTTTGAGTCAAGCGGTTTGTTAGCAGAATCCTTAATCAGACTTGGCTTCCTGACTGTTTTGCCCCTTAGCCAAATTGCTGGCTCCATTGGCGCTATCTCCCCCAAGCGTCATAGACGGTTGCTAAAAGCGCTTAGCGCCTATCTTATTCACAATAGTTCATGAGTAAACAACAAGTTCGATATCAATTTGGTCGCGCTGCTGCGGATTACGCCGCGAGCGGTGTTCATGCCCAGGGTGCAAGCCTGCCACGATTAGTTGAACTGACTCAGCCCCAATCCGATTGGCGCGTTTTGGACATTGCCACCGGGGCCGGACATACGGCGCTCACCTTTGCGCCCCATGTCGCCCATGTTGTCGCCACCGACATCACGCCGGAGATGCTGGTGGAAACGATGCGGTTGGCTCAAGAGCGTGGTTTGAAGAATATCAGCGTTGAAACGGCCGTTGCCCAATCCCTCCCCTTCGACGACAATCGTTTCGACCTGGTTACCTGCCGCCTCGCCGCCCATCATTTTCCCGGCATTCCTCAATTTATTGCCGAAGCCGACCGCGTGCTGCGCCCTGGCGGCTTGTTAGCTGTTGCCGATAACATCGCTCCCGGAACCCGGCTGCGCGGCAAAAAGGCAAAATTATTGCGCGAGGCAGCCCGCTACTTGAATGCTTACGAAAAATTACGCGATCCGAGTCACGGCCGTCTCCTCAGCCTGCCCGAATGGGAAGATGCGTACCGGGAAG
>JANTHP010000136.1 GCA_024762395.1 Anaerolineae bacterium
CGGCCGTCGCCCTCGACCCCCAATTTGCCGAAGCCTACTACAACCTGGGCGCGGCTCAGTATGCGCTGGGCCGGTCGGACGCCGCCGAAGCCGCCTACCGGGCAGCCATTGCCGCTCGGCCAACGATGGCGCTGGCTCACAACGGCCTGGGCAACATTTACCACGATCAAAACCAACTGGAGGCGGCGCTGGCGGCCTACCGGGAGGCGGTGGCGCTGGAACCGGATTTTGCCAATGCCCAACGCAATTTGGGGCTGACGTATGCCCGGTTGGGTGATTTGGCGAAGGCGGCGGCGGTGTTGGAAACGGCCGTCGCCCTGGACCCCGAATATGTCCCCGCCCACTACGATTTGGCCGTTATTTACGCCAATCAAGGCGACCCGGACAACGCCCGCCGCCACTTTCAACACGTCATCAACCTGGATGGCCCGGATGGGAAATGGGCGCGGCTGGCGCAAGAGCAGTTGGAGCGGTTGGATTCGCAGCCATAAACCGCAACCCGTTACTTTTAGCCGCTTCCGATCACTTTTAGACAGAATCTACGCAATTAACCCAATCTCTGTGAGGAAAATGAAATGAAAAAATTACATCCCAAGTTACGTTTACCTGTTCTAATTTTGCCTGTGATTGCGGTGACAGTATTGAGTTTGTTTTCGCTGTTAACGGCCGTAACCAACGTAGCCGCTGCCAGCGAGCCAGGCGAGGTGTTTTATGCCATCCGCGAACCGGCGCTCAAATTGCAGCAAACCTTTACATCTGAACCGGGGGAGCGGGCCAGCATTGAGCTGCAGCTTGATGTAAAGGCGACCAGTACCGCACCAGCAACGGCCGTACCCGCTCAGGCAGTCAGCCCCACTCCAGAAGCAGTCCAACTCGCTTCGCCTACCGGTGACCAGGCTATGCTCAACGACAACAGCAGCGACGACAACACCAACGACAACAGCAGCGACGACAACGCCAACGACAACAGCGGCGATGACAACACCAACGACAACAGCGGCGATGACAACACCAACGACAACAGTGGCGACGACAACGCCAACGACAATGGCGAGAACAACGACAACAGCGGCGACGACAACACCAACGACAATGGCGATGACAACGCCAACGACAACAGCGGCGACGACAACACCAACGACAATGGCGGCGACGACAATGCCAACGACAACGGTGGCAACGACAATGCCAACGACGATAATTCCGGTTCCGGCAGTAACAATTCCGGCCATGGCAGCAGCGGTGACGACAATTCTGGCTCGGGCAGCGGCAGCTCCGGTTCCGGTTCCGGCGGCGGTGACAATTCCGGGCACGGCAGCGGCCACTCCGGCTCGGATGGCGATGGCAATTCCGGACATGGCGGTGACGATTCCGGACACGGCGGCAGTGACGATGATTAAACATCCAGCCAAAAGCGTTTAGCTTCCTACCCTCCTTCGTATAAAGCTAGAGATAGAGCTAGAGATAGAGGCTCGTTCTTCCTCTCGCTCTTGCTCTAGCTCTTGCTTTTCATTCATGGTGGTCGGTGGTAGCCGGTGATGTCTCTCTTGAAAAGCGGATGGCTTGACCATTCGCTTTTTTCGTAAATTAACCCGTTACTTTTTCGCGTCGAATGTCACTTAATGACGAACGGCCGTCACCTCTTCCCAGCCGCCCGCACCCATCTGGCCCTCAAATAGCAGTTTTTGATATGAGGTACACATGATCAAACAAGCTGAATCCTTGATGACCCCACGCCCCGGCAGCGGCAGCGCAGCCCTCCGGCGGCTCATTTTCTGGCTGGATTGGACAGCTGCGGCTGCTTTTGGTCTGCCTTTTCTGCTTTACTGGCTGACGGCCGCTCCCACCATCTACAACCTGGACAGCGCCGAATTTACAACGGCCGTTGCTTCCAACGGTCTCATCCGCGCCACCGGCTACCCCCTTTACCTGCTGCTGGGCAAACTGTGGTCCTGGCTGCCCCTGGGCGCAGACATGGGCTACCGCATGAACCTCTTCTCCGCCTTTAACGGCGCGCTCACCATCTTGTTAGCCGACCGGATTTTACGCCGCCTGGACGTTGGCGGCTGGGCGCGGATGGGCGCGCTGGGGCTGCTGGCTTCCGCCCCCTTCTTCTGGGCGCTCTCCCTCATCGCCGAGGTGTACACGCTGCACACGGCGCTGATGGCCGGCGTCATTCTGGCGCTGCTGCACTGGGCTGACGCCCCCACGCCGGGCCGCTTTGCGCTGCCCGTTTTGCTGATGGCCCTCAGCCTGGGCAACCACGCGGCGACGGCGCTGCTGGTTCCCGGCGCGGTCTGGTTTGTGCTGACGCGCCATCCGCGCCAACTGCTGCGCCCCCGTGTACTGCTGGCAGGGTTGGGGGCGATGGCGCTGGGAACGGCCGTCTTCCTCATCCTGCCCCTGCGTTACGCCGCCCAACCCGCCTTCAACTACGCCGGATTGTACGATGCGTCCGGCGTTTTCCACCCCACCAATCTGCAAAGCTGGGACGGTTTCTGGGCGCTCATCACCGGGCAAACCTTCGCCGGGCAGATGTTCGGTTATCATCTGCACGAGCTGCCGCCGCAGCTTATCGCTTATTTGAAGCAGTTGTGGTTCGCTTTCTTCGCCATCGGTGTCGGGCCGGGGCTGCTGGGCATGGCGGTGTTGTGGCGCAAAGATTGGCGGCTCAACGGGATGTTGGCGTTCATGTTCCTGGCTAACGCCATCTTTTACATCAACTACCGCGTCATAGACAAAGACACGATGTTTTTGCCCACCTACCTCATTTTCGCCTTGTGGCTGGGCGTGGGCTACCAAACGCTTATCCGCTGGGCGGCGCCATCCGCCAAACCGGGGAACGGCCGTTTCCGTCCCGAAAGTGTCGTGCAGTGGGCGATGATCGGGGCTGTTGTGCTTGCCGTGGGCGCCAATTGGCAGCGGGTTGATTTGTCCGACGATTGGAGTACGCGCGAACAAAGCCAGGCCATCTTAGACCAGGCGGAACCCAACGCCCTGATTTTCGGCTGGTGGGACACGGTTCCGGCGATTCAGTATTTGCAGTTGGTGGAAGGGCAGCGACCCGACGTGACGGTCATCAACCGCTTTCTCATCAGCCCGGAGGATATGAACCAGTTGATTTTAACAGCCATCAACCACCGTCCTGTGTACATCAACAACCCATCCATTGCTTTACTGCGGGAGACAACGGTAACGGCCGTTGGCCCGCTGTATCGGTTAGAGCCGAAAAATCGGCAAGTCCTTACCCATCGTTAACCCTTTTCGGGACTAACGAAACAACACATTTTATGGAGGTTTTATGAGTCGATTAAAACAAGAAATTGTCATCCGTATTGCTCTGACTCTGGTCGTTTTACTGGCTGGAGTCGCCCTGGTTCCCTTTATTGGTCAACCGATGAAAGCGATAGGCTGGGAACTGTTCGCGGGCGTCTACTCGCCTGTCTTGGACGTGAACGAGCCATCGGGCGCGCCAGGCAGCGTTTTCGCCTTCACCGGCAGCGGTTATCCGGCTAACAGCATGGCAACCGTTTACGTCAATGGCAATCCTGTTGGCGCAGTGATGACCGATCCCGCTGGCGCAGCATCCTTTTTGCTTGACACGTTTGGCGCAGCGCCGGATCAGTACAATGTGACGCTGGAAGTGGACATCAACGCTTCAGCCACGCAAAGTATTGAATTGGTGGCGGATGGCACAATTGTTACACCACCGCCAGGATCATCAGGGGAAACATTCTTTATCAATTACATCGTCTTCCTACCGAACATTCAAAAACAATAGTGGATTGGAGATTGGAGACAGGCCATGCAAGCCGTTTCCAATCTCCTTCTGTAACTACACAGGTGACAGTCACTTTTTCCAGAGATGTTAGCCGAAACCATGTTGTTGGTAAGTGACTGTCACCTCTGGTAGCTGTACAGTTACCTCCTTTTTATCTGGACATGGAATTGAGAGAACGAAACCCAATTCAAAAAGCATGGACGATTTCCCAACCGTTAACGTTGGCACGCTGGGTGTGGCTGCCGCTGCTGCTTTTCATCATCACGCGGCTGGGAATTGCGCTCATCGCCTATTTGGCCGTACCGCTTATCAACGATTCGACTACGCCGCCGCCTTACCATTTACGCGGTACAGAGAACGTCCTGTTGGATGCGTTTGGCAGCCGGTGGGATACAGGTTTTTACGTCAGCATTGCCGAGGAAGGGTACAAATTTGAAGGTGTGCCGCTGCCGTCAGTGGCCTTTTTCCCGCTGCTGCCTTTGCTGATGCGAGCCATCATCCCCCTGGTCGGAGATACGCTGGCGGCGGGATTAGTTGTTAGCAACATGGCCTTGCTGCTGGCAATGATGCTGTTTTACCGGCTTGTCGCCGAGTCCTGGGATGAACAGGTGGCCGATCGCGCTGTTTGGTATCTTCTGATTTTTCCAACGGCGTTTTTTGGTGCAGCGATTTATTCGGAATCGCTGTTTTTGCTGACTGCAATTGGCTCTTTTTATTTCGCCCGTCGCCAGTATTGGGAGTTGGCCGCTTTGTTAGGAATTGCCGCCGGGTTAACCCGCTTTACGGGGGTGATTGTGTTTCCTGTGCTGCTGCTGGAGTGGCTGCGGCAGTGGAAGGGAACAGATGAGGGGAAACGGCCGTCTCTCCCCACCCTCCTCGTCCCTTTTGCGCCTTTAGCCGGGCTGGGCACATTTATGCTTTACCTGCAAAGCGCTTTCGGCGATCCGCTGGCTTTTGTGCATGGCGCCGAAGCGTGGGGGCGCGTCCCGCAATCGCCTTTGGCGACAATTGGGGATCTGCTGCAACACCCGGCGGAAGGTTGGGGAACGGCCGTTCTTGCCGGTCACATCCACTTCGATAACTGGATTGATTTCAGCATGGTCTTGCTGTTTTTGGGGCTGGGCATAGCCCTTCTCGTCAAAAAGCGGTGGAGCGAAGCGGCGTTTGTCCTGTTAGGAACACTCATCCCCTTCAGTTCCGGCTTGCTCATGAGCCAACGCCGCTACGTCTGGGTGTTATTCCCCGCCTTTATTTTGCTGGCGCAGTGGGGGAAACGGCCGTATCTGGACAAACTCATCACGGCCATGTCGCTGTTGGGGATGGCCTTGTTCACCGCCCTCTTTGTGAACGGCTATTGGGTGGGATAAATTTTCGGAGAACCCGTTACTTTTTCAACCGCTCCATCACTAATTGAACGGAATGATCATGAACGCCAGACAATAACAATCACTTCAGCATTCAGCATACGACACGAGTATAAAAAGGAGCGAGGGAGCCAGATGCTCACCGATACCGACCTCAATCAACTATTGACCGTCTATCCGACACTGCGGACAACGCCAGCCGCCCTGCAACACGTCCTGTGGCAAGCCGGGCAGCGCTGCCAAATGGCCGCCGGTCAACTTTTTTTTGACATAGACGCCCCCTGTCGCACGTTCGCTTTGTCCCTCTCCGGCTCCATCCGCGTCGTCAGGCCCGTAAAATCGGGGCGAGAGATACTTCTGTACCGCATCCAGCCCGGCGAAAGCTGCATCCTGACGGTAAGCTGCCTGTTGGGTGGCGAAACGTATCAGGCCAAAGGGGTTGTGGAAAGTGCGGTAACGGCCGTTACCATCCCCCAATCCCTCTTCATCCACCTTATCGAACAAGCCCCCGCCTTCCGCGCCTTCATTTTTCAATCCTTCGGCCAACGACTGGCCCGCCTTATGGCTTTAATTGAAGAAGTCGCCTTTCAGCGGCTGGATCAGCGTCTGGCTGCTCTGCTGCTGGCGCGCGGCCCCGTCATCGCCGCCACCCACCAGCAACTGGCCGACGAATTGGGTAGCGTGCGCGAAGTAATCGGCCGTCTGCTGCGCAATTTTCAGAGACAGGAAGCCGTCGTCCTGGAACGCGGACATGTCCGCATTTTGAACCGGACTATTCTCCGGAAAATCGTCCGATCTGAAGGAGACACAAGTCACAGACACACCAAGGGAGATTTGCTATGATGTGATATTGGGGAACAGGGACACTATTGATGATGTTAACAAACTACTTGCCGCTTTAAATAAGAGGAAAACTATGTGGAAATCCTTACTTAATCTCAAAAGAACGGGCATTTTTGTCCTATTTTTAACCGTCGTATTGGGCGTAACAGCCGTTGCTCAGGCAGCGATCATTACTCCAACCGACTTTGTACCCGGCGATACCGCCATCGGGCTGGCCGAGGGCGACCAAATTTCCCCAGCCATCTCACATGGCAACGGCGTCACACTAGCCGTCTGGGCAGATGAACGCTCCCACGCCGGCGGGGCGCTTTTTGACGAACATGAAACAGCCAGCGACATTTACGGCATGCTTTTGGATGCCGATGGCAACCCGCTGAGCGCGATGCCGTTCCCCATCGCCCAGGGCAAAGCCAGTCAAAGCTCCCCGCGTATCGCCTGGAACGGAACTAATTGGCTTGTTGTCTTCACCACCAACACGCTTAGCGGCACAGGTTTTTACTACGAAACCATGTTAGCCGCCGTGCGCGTATCGCCAACCGGTCAGGTACTCGATTCAGAGCCAATCCCACTTTACAACACCCCCGTCTATAATTCTTGGACAATCGCCAGCGACGGAACCGACTGGATCATCGCCTACGAGGACAACGACATTTTCGCCGTCAAAATCACCGCCGACGGGCAATACCAACAGCCTGCCACCCTAATTGTGCCCCAAACCTATTACCTGCGCTTCAACCTGAAACTGGCCTGTTCCAGCGGCGTTTGCCTGCTCACTTTTAACGAACAAACCACAACTGGCGCGGTGCGGTTCGATAGCAACTTCAACATTTTAGGCGGCGGGCCGTTTATGTTGCTAGATGAAGCCTTTATCGGAGATCTGGCAGCAAACGATACTGGATTTTACGCAGCCTGGCCCCAGCAATTACCCAATTTCCAATCGGCGATTTATGGTTCCCGTATTGATTTGAATGGTATTCTCCTGGATGGTGCAGGTGTCAATATCTCTTCAGGCACAAATCAAGGTGTGTCTCAACCAGTATTGGGGTGGGACGGCGTCAACTGGCGTGTTGCCTGGTCTATCAGCTTTGACGTTTTTGTAGCGCGTGTCAACAATGCCGGGCAGGTACTTGATCCCGGTGGCGTATTCGTGCCAGGCGTAACGCTGGGAGAAATAGCCGTCACCAATAATGGTGGCTTGCAAATGATACGCAGCGAATTCGAGAACAACGAATATGATGTGTTTACCACCCATATCTCCGACACTTACGTTGCCGGGCCTGATATTCCGCTCTCTTTGGGCATGCCCGCTCAAACTCGCGCCGATACGGCCGTTGGCAGCAATGGCTACATGATCGTCTACCACAGCGCCTTCGCCGACAGCCTGCGCCTCATGGCCCAACCATTAGACGCCAGCGGCAGCCCGCTCACCGCAGAGCCAATCCTGCTAGATACAGGCGATTGGTCAACCGGCCCCGGCACGCCATCCGTTGCCTGGAATGGCAGCAATTACATGGTTAGCTGGGGTAATGACGGCACGATTTATGCCCAACGCCTACAGCAAGACGGTTCTCTAATAGACGCCAACCCAATTCCGGTCATAGACGGCTTCGGCCCCACCGACATTTCTGCTATTGGCGACACCTATCTTGTTGCCGGGCGTCAATTTGGCACGACAACCCAAATCATCAACGCCTTCGCCGCTCGTGTGGATGGCGCCACCGGTACTGTGCTAGACGCAACCCCACTCGTTGTTGGGTTCAATCATGTTCGTTCCATCTCTTTAACGACAATGGGAAACCGCTGGTTCTTTGCCTACCAACGCAATGTCACACACGACGATCCATTGGCTGAAACACGCGGCGAGTTCATCAACGCCGACGGCTCCGTTGACCCCGATTTCTTGATATACGGTTTTTACTCCAGCACCGGCGGTAACAGCATCTTCCGGGTGGCTGCCGCTGCCAGCGATACTACCGCCCTTGTGGTGCAATCAAACGAAGTCACCTCTGGTGTTGAAACGGATCTGATCGGTGTTCTGGTCAACAGCGACGGCACGGTACAGCCTTCCCAAAACCTGACCCCCTGGTCAGGAAACCAATACCGCCCGCATCTCACCTGGGATGGTTCGCAGTTCATTATGGCCTACAACGAGCAGCGCAATCGGTTTGCACCGCTCACGCTGGATCAACTGGATGCCCGCAGCGATTTGTACGGGATGCGTATCAGCGAAACAGGAACCGTAATTGACCCGCAAGGGTTCATCTTCTCCAACTCGCCACTTTCTGAAGCATATCCGAGCGTTGTAGGAGCCAATGGCGTTGCGCTATTCACCGGCGCTATTTTCCAAAATTCGGCGGCTGCTTACCGGATTGGCTACCAGCAATTTGGCGTGGGCGGCAACCAGTGGCCGGTGGCCGTTGCCGGAGCCGATGCGACGATGGGCGATGTGCCCTTTACGGTGAATTTCGATTCAACCGGCAGCGCCGACCCCGATGGTTCCATATCTTCCTATCTCTGGGATTTCGGCGATGGTTCAACATCCACCGCAGCCAACCCCAGCCATGCCTACACAACGCCTGGCGATTATGTCGCCACCCTGACGGTGACGGATAATCAGGGCGCAACGACTAGTAATGCGGTAGCCATTGCCGCCCAAGCGCCAAACATAAATCCCATCGCCGTTATCTCCGCCGACGTCGCCTCCGGCCCCGCGCCGCTGAGCGTTGTGTTTAGCGCATCCGGTTCCTATGATCCGGACGGTTCCATTGGCAATATCGAGTTTGATTTTGGCGATGGCAGTTTCCCCTACTGGGGTTCGCCCGCTTACCACACATTCACCACTGAAGGTACATACACAGTCACGGTAACAGTTTATGATGGGCGCGGCGGCACGGGAACAGCCAGCATGATCGTCAATGTTGGACCAGAACCGCCAAATCAGCCGCCAACGGCCGTTGCCGAAGTCACTGTAGACACTGGCCCCGCGCCATTCAACCCCGCCTTCAGTTCAGCCAATTCCTCCGACCCCGATGGATTTATTACTGGCTGGTTGTGGGATTTTGGCGACGGAACCACATCCACACTACCCAATCCGGCCATTAAAGTTTACGAAACGCCCG
Organism: Anaerolineae bacterium; assembly: GCA_024762395.1. Taxonomy (GTDB): domain Bacteria; phylum Chloroflexota; class Anaerolineae; order Promineifilales; family Promineifilaceae; genus JACKCC01. Next base: position 9,108 of record JANTHP010000136.1, read on the forward strand.
GCGTTTATACCGTCACATTAACCGTTACGGACGATGATGGCGCAACCGGCAGCGATTCGCTTGTCATCACCGTGACGGATGGCGGCTGTACGACAAACTGCCTGCGGTCAACCAACATTCTGTTCCGGGTGAGGCCGCGAGGCGGCAGCAACTATGTGGTCATAGGCGGCGTTTTTGTCAACGATGAAAATGGCGCGCGTATGGCGAATGCCGCCGTCTCAGCCACCTGGACGCTGCCTGACGGGTCTACACGCGATCAGACAGTTACGACAAACAGCAGAGGCACGGCTGTCTTTAGGGTAAGAAACGTTTCCGGGACATATACGCTAACTATTAACGACATCACGCTAACCAACTACACGTTTGACCCGGATAACAGCGTATTAAACGGCAGCGTTTTGGCGTCCGGGATTCGTTTGGGACCGCCGTTGTTCATGGCCCCTTAGATAACCTACTGACTAGCAACGTTAATGACAAAGCAATGTTAATAAAAGCTCTCAGCGCCAGAAACACGCTGAGAGCTTTTGAATAGCGCCGGTTTTTATGGATTATTCTCCAAACAAAAAGAGGCCTGTATGATGCCAGCCTCTCTTGTTAGCGAAAATTGATTTGTCCTTTCCTTACTCAGGTAATTACTAAGCCTCAGAGGTGACAGTCACTTAATATGGCGATTTATCATGACCATTGTCTCTGGGAAAAGTGACTGTCACCTCAGTAGTTGCGCTTACTCTTTCTTAATGGTAGACAAGTTGAAAGGGGCATAGAGCGGGCAAAAGCCGAGGAAGCTGGTGGCCAGAAAAACAACGGCCAGGATGCCGAGGATGATGGCCAGCGTTCCTGAAATCACATTGGTGAAATAAAGAACGGCGACGGCGACAGCGAAGACGGCGCGAATAATACGATCTGCGGTTCCCATATTGGGTTTCATAACATACCTCCGAAAAAATTAAAAACTTTGAATAAGATAAGTCAGGCCAGTGACGAGACCGATACAAATGACACAGATGATGGCTAGCTTGAAAAGTTTGGTTCTTGTCGTATCTTCCATGATGGCCTCTGTTTTGCCTGTTTGCCCTTATGACGGAGCCGTCACAAAAAGGTTACAAAATTAGTTGCTGACTTGTTAACAGTCTGCTTTCGTTTGCAAGAAGGCGTCTTGCAACTGGTCGAACAACCGCTGCCGCCGGGCTGCCGGAATTGTGCGCTTGCCTTGCTCGCGGAAGAGGAAGATGGTTTGCTGGGTGGTGTCCAGCATGACGCGGCAGTTATGGCAGGTGGACAGATGTTCTTGGGCCGCGGCCGTCAACGCTTCGTCCAAATTGTGATCGATGTAATCAGATAGGTAGCGGAGCAGTTCTTCGCAGGTCATAGTTTTTCCTTTACACATACTGCATGAGCGACTCAGACAGGCGTTCGCGCAAAAACAGGCGCGCCCGGTGCAGGCGTACTTTGGCTGCGCTGATGGACAAACCGGTGATAACGGCCGTTTCCTGCGTAGACACTCCTTCAATCTCGCGCAAAATAAAGATGCCCCGGTACTTTTCCGGCAGCGCGGCGATGGCTTTGTCCAGTTCGGCCCGGACTTCGGCCTTCGTCAACAGCCGCTCGGGCACATCGCGCCAATCGGCCAGGATGATTGGCGTCGGCATTTCCTCATCATCGCCAATATCCAGGCTCAACGTGGGGCGGCGTTTCCGTAATCGATCAATGGCCGCGTTGTAAGCCACCCGGTAGAGCCAGGTGCTGAGTTTGGAACGTCCTTCAAACTGATCCAGCCGCTCAAACAGACGGATAAAGCTCTCCTGCACCACGCCTTCCGCTGCCATATCGTCCTCAAGCAGACCGGCCGCCAGCCGGTAAACTTTGTCCGAATAGCTGTCAAACAAGAAGGTAAACGCATCGGGGTCGCGGCGGCGCAGTGCAGCAATGAGTTCTTGTTCCGTATACATATGCTTTTTCCTTATGACGACGGCCGTTCCGTTTGGTTACGCCATCTGCCCTATTCGACTGCCAAAGCTGTAAAATCAATCTCCAAAATCACCACCTCATCCACATCGGCAACGCCTTCCACTTCCGGGATGACCAACTCGAAATCGGCGCGTTGGACGGTGGCAACGGCCGTTCCGGTTAGCTGTGTGTCAGAAACGGCCGTTACCTCCGCTGCAAACGTCGCCTCCTGGGTGATGTCCCGAATCGTCAAGTCGCCCACAATCTGGAAGGAGACCATTTCACCCACGGCCGCGCTGTCCGGCAGTCCCGTCAAAGCGGTGGGCGCGAAGGTGATGAACTCATAATCGTCCGTTTGCAAGATGCGGTTGCGAATGGCGCGGTTGCGGAAATTGTTGTCTGTTGCCAGCGTGCGGGCGTTGATCTGAATGATGCCCAATTGGGCGGTGGATAAGTCGGACAAATCAACCGCAATTTGTCCGGCCACCTGATCGCTGGCGCCAATCACCGTTGTTGGGTCGCCGCGCAGCAGCTCATCCAGGACAAAACGCACTTCTGAATCTACCTGGCTGATTTCAAAAATGACCGGGCCGGTTGGCGGCGGG
>JANTHP010000137.1 GCA_024762395.1 Anaerolineae bacterium
CTATGATTCCCACCCGTTGGCGTAAAGTATTTCAAGATTTATCAGGCAACAAAACGCGCACCATTTTGGTCATTTTGGCGATTGCGGTGGGCGTTTTCTCCGTCGGCTTCGTGGCCAGCGCCCAAAGTATGCTGCTGCGCGAGCTGGATCGCGGCTACGTCGCTTCCAACAAGGCCTCGGCGACGCTGTACACCACGCCGTTGGACGACGACATGGTCGAGCGCATCGCCCGAATGCCGGAGGTGGCGGCGGCTGAGGGGCGGCGTACGGTTCCGGTTCAGGTGACGCTGCCGTCGGGTGAAAAGCGAGATTTGGTGTTAACGGCCGTTTCCGACTTTACCGCCATGCAGTTGGACAAAGTATTCCCCGTTTCCGGCCAATGGCCACCGGAAAAGAATGCCGTCCTCGTTGAACGGCTGTCGCTGGACTTCATCGGCGCGGCCGAGGGCGAAACCATCACCGTGGAGCTGCCCGACGGCGTCGAAAAAGAGCTAACCGTCACCGGATTGGTGCACGATCCCAACGTCCCCAGCGCCGACATCATGGAACGCGCCTTTGGCTACGTGACGCTGGACACGGTTGACGCGCTCGGTTTGGGGCATTTCGCCACCGAACTGCGCTTTACCGCCGCCGCCGATGCCGCCAATCTGGCCCACATCCATGCCGTCAGCGACGCCGTGCAGGAACAGTTGGAAAAAAGCGGCCGTCAGGTTTTCGCCACCGACACGCCTAAACCGGGCGAGCATTGGGCGCAGGACATCATCAAAACGCTGGTGATGTTGTTTACGCTGTTCGGCTTCATCATTTTGGGGTTGTCCGGCTTCCTCGTCGTCAACACCATCACCGCCCTCATCACCCAGCAGGTGAAGCAGATTGGCGTGATGAAGCTGGTGGGCGGGCGGCGGCGGCAGGTGATGAGCATGTACTTTATCATGGTGCTGGCCTATGGCTTTTTGTCGTTGGTCATCGGCGTGCCGCTGGGCATTTTTGCCGCCGGGCGGGTGGTGGATTTTGCGGCCACGATGCTCAACATCCGCGTCATGAGCCACGCTGTCCCTGCTTCCGTCGTCATCATGCAGGTGGCGGTGGGGTTGATGGTTCCGCTGGGCGCGGCGCTGTGGCCGGTCGTCAACGGCGTGCAGATTACGACGCACAAGGCGCTCAACAACCTGGGCATTAGCTCCGGCAGCGGCAGTCAAAAATTGACCGACCGGCTGTTTGCCTGGACGCAGAAGATTTTGCCGGTGCAGCGGCCGCTCATCATCGCCGTCCGCAACACCATCCGCAAAAAAGGCCGATTGGCCTTAACGTTAGCCACGCTTATCATGGGAACGGCGCTGTTCATCTCCGTCCTCAGCGTGCGCAATTCGGTGCAGACGACGATTGATAATTTCCTGCGCTTCCACCAATATGATGTGAGCGTGGGTTTGGAACGGCCGTATCGCGCCGCCCAAGTTGAACCCATCATCGAACAAATGCCGGGCGTGGTGGGCGTGGAAAGCTGGCTGACCGGCCGCGTCCGCCGCGTTTATGCCGACGACACAACCAGCGAGGGCATCAGCCTCATCGCCGCCCCGGCCGACACGCAGTTGATGAACCCGAATCTGGAAGACGGCCGTTGGCTGCAGCCGGACGATGAAAACGCCCTGGTCGTCAACACCGATTTTCTCAAGGACGAGCCGGATGCGGGGGTGGGGGATGCGATTGTGTTGGAGGTAGACGGCCGTAACACCACCTGGCAAATCGTCGGCGTGGTGCCCAGCGAGGCAGCCGGCCCGGCCGTGTACGCCAATTATGCAGCCTACGCCCACGCCGCCCGCAGCGCCGGCCAGGCCACGACGCTGAAAGTGATTACAGAGCAGCATGACGCCGATTCGCAGGTGGAAACGGCCGTGGCGCTGGCTGATCGATTGGAAGCGGCAGGCGTTAGTGTCAGCGGGACGCGAACAACAGAATCCATCCGCGCCAACAACGAATTCATGTTCAGCATCATCATCGGCTTTTTGGTCTTAATGGCGATTTTGCTGGCCGTTGTCGGCGGCCTGGGGCTGACCACCACCATGAGCATCAATATTTTAGAACGCATCCGCGAAATCGGCGTCCTGCGAGCCATCGGCGCCTCCGACGGGGCCGTGCGCCAAATCGTCCTGGCCGAAGGCATCGTCATCGGCCTGCTCAGTTGGACGGTTGGCAGCATCCTGGCCCTCCCCACCAGCCGCCTGATGAGCCAACAAGTCGGCCTGGCCTTGCTCGGTTTTCCGCTCAACTACAACTTCGCCATCGGCGGCACATTTTTGTGGCTGGGCATCATCCTGTTCCTGGCCGTCGCCGCCACACTCGGCCCGGCTCGCAGCGCTTCAAAGCTGACGATTCGGGAAGTGTTGGCTTATGAATAAACACTGCATGTTTCGGGAATTGGAATTCCCGAAACATTCGCCATCACATAGCGGGAATTCCAATTCCCGCTACACACTCAGTAGAGGTTTTTATGTTCAACCAATTATTCAAACGAAATCACACAAACGGCGTTAATGGTTACGCCAACGGCAGCGGCGTCAACGGCAATGGTAACGGCTCCGTCCAGCATCTCATTGACCTGCAAAACGTCGTCAAGGCATACAACACCCCCGTCGGCGACTTCATCGCTCTGAACGGGATTGATTTACAGATTGGCAAGGGCGAATTTGTCGGCGTCGTCGGTAAATCGGGCAGCGGTAAGTCCACACTCATCAACATGATCACCGGCATAGACCGCCCCACCTCTGGCGAAATTTATGTTGGCGACCAGGCCATCCATCACCTGAAGGAAGGGCCGATGGCTGAGTGGCGCGGCCGGAACATGGGCGTCATCTTCCAATTCTTCCAACTGCTGCCCATGCTCTCCTGCATCGAAAATGTGATGCTGCCGATGGATTTCAACAACACCTATCCCCTGCGCGAACGGCAAGACCGGGCCATGCACATTTTGGAGCAGGTGGAGATGGCTGACCACGCCTTCAAACTGCCGTCGGAAGTGTCTGGCGGGCAGCAGCAGCGGGTGGCCATCGCCCGCGCCCTGGCCAACGACCCGCCCCTCCTCGCTGCCGACGAGCCGACGGGCAACCTGGACTCGAAAACGGCCGATTCCGTCTTCCGTCTGTTTGAGAATCTCATCGCCGATGGCAAGACTATCCTGATGGTGACGCACGATAATGAACTAGCCAGCCGCGTCACGCGCCAAATTACGATTGCGGATGGGGAGATTGTAGATGAGCGGAGACGGCCGTAAACGCCCCCGCGCTGATTTTTAACGCAGTAAGGATCGGATTGTGTCGATAAATATGGCCGTTGCCTGTATTAAAGGCGCAACAATTTCTGCGTCCAAGGATACGAAATCCATATAATCCCCTTCCTGACGCAAATCAAACAATTTGTTGTAAAGACGGCCGTTTTCTTTCGTGACAACATTCAATTTAACATAATGCTGGTTGAATAATGCCTTAACGCCGCTATGCTTCGATGTCGTGCGTCCATCCCGCGCCAACAGAGCCGTTACAGTGTAAAAAGCAGCATAATACAGGCGATTGGCGCAACTATTCCAATGACCTATGGTCTGCATTAGACGGGCTTCTTCTAACGTTTCATCGGCGCGTTGCAAGCGGTAGTTAACCAACGCTTGGATGTCTTCATCCCTCATATGACAGTCCCATACTTTTCAATCTCTTGGCGTAATGGAATAACCGCATAGCGCGCTGACATCCATTCTTGCTTACTGCGAATAATACTGCTTAATACCGTATCGGTTTCTAACTCTATATCGTACAAGCAGTCTTTAATTTGCTCTTCCAATACCTTGTTCCCCGCAGAGGGTAACAGAACAAGAAAATCCCAATCGGAGTCTGCTCTGGACAAGCCTTTGGCGCGTGAACCATATAGAATAATTTCCGCTTCGGGCGATAAAGCGTGAATGGCTGTTTGTACCTGCTTTAGTAATATGTTTTTTTTTGTTAGTTGAGACATCTTCTGTTCCTGATAGCCAAGCAAAGCCTGATTCCCATAGTTATCATACCATCACGGCAAAACAGGGTAAAGTAGTTGTGTGACAGAGCAACGGCCGATTCTGTCTTCCGTCTGTTTGAGAATCTCATCGCCGATGGCAAAACCATTTTATAGCGCTGCTGGTTTAACAACATCCCAAACGACATCAGGATACTTCGCTGCCACTTGTAGTAGGACGCGCGCCGCCCCGCGTGGCTTTCGCCGCCCTTGTTCCCAATTTTGCAACGTTTTGATGCTAATCCCCAACAACGTAGCAAATTCGGTTTGTGAAAGTTGGTAACGTTCACGAATTTGTTTTACGTCAGGCGTATCCACGATATACATGCGCGACGCTTCTTGTTTTTCGCGCAGAATGGAGCCGCCTTCACGCACGCTGGCTAGCAGTTCATCAAATAACGCATCATTCATGTATTCGTCATTCATGGATATTTTGCCCCCACAATCCCTCAACGTTGTACAATAAACGTACAAAAATCATACGCCATTGAAGTACCAATGTCAATGACAACGAGACTTCTCCGGGATGACAGCGTACAACAATGATTTGGCCGTCGCGTCACGCGCCAAATTACGATTGCGGATGGGGAGATTGTGGATGAGCGGAGACGGCCGTAAACCTAAAAACGCTAAACAGGGGATTCCACGCGCCTACGGCGCACTATCAAATGAACGAATATATAGGAGAGAATGTTTGACGATTGATGTTGATTTATAGTTGGCCGGTGAAGTGGAGGATAACGGCCGTTTCCGGCACAGCCATTTCCCCATCGCGCACTAAAACGGGGCGTTCGCTCAATAAATCCAGATATTCCCCATCCGGCAGGGGCGTAGGCATCACATCCACCACGCCGGAGACGTTGAAAACGCCGTACAGCCCGCCATTTTTCGCTTGCCAGACGGCCGTAACGGCGGGAACGGCCGTCACAATCTCAAATTGCCCCTCAACAACTGCCGCATCCTTCTTCAGCTTTGCCAGCGTTGTCAAAAACGACTGCAACCCATAATTCCCCCAACGAATCTTATCCTCATCAAACAAATTCGGCCGGCGCGCTGTTCCCGATTCCTGCCCCGCGTAGATGAGAAACGCGCCCTCATTGAACGCCTGAAACGCCGTCCAGGCCAACGCCTGCGCCCGGCTGGAGGCGCGTTCCATGATGCGCGGTTGGTCGTGATTTTCGACGCAGCGCAGTTTGACGGCTTGGGCGGGCAGCGCTGCTTTTTGATGTTGCAGGCGGGCGAGGTAGGGGGAGACGGCCTCCGGATCGGCGGCTGCTTTCTCCCAGGCCGGCCAGATGTCATAATCGTAGGACAAATCAAAGGTGGTGTGCATTTCACCATCGGATTGGGCGATTAACCCTTGCCGCCGTCGCTTGTTGATGAAATCGGTGTGTACCGTCTCCGCCAGCCAGATGAGATTGGGGTTGAGCGCGTCTAATTCGCGGCGGGCGCGCTGCCAGAAAGCGACGGGAATGATGGAGGCTACGTCGCAGCGGAAGCCGTCTATGCCTGTCTTGACCCACTGCTTCAGCGTTTCGATCTGGTAATCCCACAAGTCTAAATTCGCATAGTCCAGGTCAATGACATCGCTCCAGGCCGGTTCGGTGGGGTAGGGACGGCCGTTCGCATCCCGTAAAAACCAATTCGGGCGCTGTGCTGCCAAAACCGAATCGGGCGACGTGTGGTTGTAAACAACGTCAATCATCACCTTCAACCCCAGCGCGTGGGCGTAGTCGCACAGTGTTTCAAACTCTTTCTTGTTACCGTAATCGGGGTTGACGCTGCGATAGTCCTGGATGGCGTAGGGGCTGCCCAATTCCCCTTTGCGCCTTTCCCGCCCGATGGGGTGAATGGGCATGAACCAGACGACATCCACGCCCATTTCGCGGATGCGGGGCAGGTCGCGGATGACATCGGATAAACGGCCGTTACGGCCGTGATTGCGGATGAAAACTTCATAAATGACGAGATTGCGAAAATTATGGTTGGTTGTCATATTTAGTCTATACGGGTGACAGTCACTTCTTCCGGAGGTATTAGCCGAAGCCATGATGTTGAAAAGTGACTGTCACCTGAGTCGTTACATCAAAACTGCTTCAATATGTTCAGCGGCCCAATCAATCTGTTCTTTCGTGATGATGAGTGGGGGGGCGAAGCGGAGAACGGTTTTATGTGTTTCTTTGACTAAAATACCGCGTTCCCGCAGCGCTTCAGCAAAACGGCGGGCCGGAACGTGTAGTTCGACGCCGATGAACAGTCCCTTGCCGCGCACTTCTTTGATATGTTCGCTTTCGATGCGTTCCAGGCGGCCTTTGAAATACGCGCCCAAATCGCGGGAACGGCCGATTAAATCCTCATCTTGAATAACCTTAATAGCCGCCCGGCCGATAGCCGCTCCTAACGGGTTGCCGCCAAATGTGCTACCATGATCGCCGGGGCGGAGCAAGCCCAGTACTTCTTTGTCGGTCAGTACAGCCGATACAGGGTAAAAACCGCCGCTTAACGCCTTGCCAACCACCATTACATCGGGGCGGACGCCTTCATGTTCGCAGGCGAATAACTTGCCTGTGCGCCCCAATCCCGTTTGGATTTCATCGGCGATGAAGAGGACGTTGTGCCGGGCGCAGATGTTGGCGGTTTCGCGCAGATAACCGTCGGGCGGTGTAACGACGCCGCCTTCACCCTGAATTGGCTCGACGAGGAAGGCAGCGGTGTTGGGTGTGATGGCGGCTTCTAAAGCGGCCGCATCGCCGTAGGGAACCATTATAAAACCGGGGGCGTAGGGGCCAAAATGCCTTTTGTAGGCGGGTTCGCTGGAGAAGCCGACGATGGTGGTGGTACGGCCGTGAAAGTTCCCCCGGCAAACGATGATTTCAGCCTGATTGTCGGGTATGCCTTTGACTTCGTATCCCCATTTGCGGACAGCTTTGACGGCCGTTTCCACCGCCTCGGCCCCCGAATTCATTGGTAGAGCCATCTCATACCCTGTCATGTCGCACAGCTCTTGCAGGAACGGCCCCATTTGGTCATTGCGGAACGCCCGCGACGTGAGCGTAACCCGATTCATTTGCGCGATAGCCGCTTCTCTAATGGCCGGATGGCAGTGTCCCTGGTTTACCGCCGAGTAGGCGCTGAGGCAGTCCAGGTATTTATTGCCATCTACATCGTAAACCCACACCCCTTCGGCCCGTTCAACAACGACATCCAATGGATGATAATTGTGGGCACTGTAAGTTTCATCGAGGTCAATGAAGTGTTGGCTGTTCATAATTGGTTCTCCTTGTTAATATGTGTTATGGAAATAGCGAGTTAGGCGCTTATGCGCCCACATCGACAATTTTTTGTCGATACTCGTTTTTGCCAGCGCAGGCTGGAAAAAGACGTAGCGCCTATTTGATAAAAAAAGCCTGATTTTTGATTAAAATCAGGCTTTGCTCAGACCAAAACGACAATTTTTAGTTGTCGCGGATCATCTTTTATGCGGTTGGTTGACCGATGATTATTATAAATCGGCTGATGCGTTCTGTCTATTGCAGACCTGCGCGGGGGTGTCATTGGTTCACCAAAACCGGGGCCTGGGAGGCCCCTCTACGAACCGGGGCCTGGGAGGCCTCTCTACGAACCGGGGCCTGGGAGGCCCCTCTACGAACCGGGGCCTGGGAGGCCTCTCTACGCCGCCGTACACTTAAATTCTTCAGGTTTTCCCATGATTGCACGTGAGACGTGAAACGTGATGCGTCTTTGGTCGCGTTTCACGTTATGATTATCATGGGAAGCTAAAGCGCTAACTTTGCAGATCGCGCCTGTGACGCTGCGGATTAAATGAGCGTTGCAATCAGGTAGATGGCGCCAAAAGCGGCGCAGTAAATGGCGAAAGGATAGAGGCTGTGATTTTTTAGCCAGGTTAGCAAGAAGTGAATGCACAAGTAACCGGAAACGGCCGCTGCCACAAATCCTGCTGTAAGCGTAGGTAGCTGGGCGGCTAGATTATCGGCGCGGATGATGTCTAGCGCGCTTAATAGTCCGGCGCCTAAAATGGCCGGGATGCCCAGCAAAAAGCTGAATCGGGCTGCCGTTTCCCGGTTCAAACCGCGCCCCAGCCCGGCGGCGATGGTGCTGCCGCTGCGTGAGACGCCGGGGAAAAGGGCAAAGGTTTGGAACAATCCCACAATGAGGGCGTCGAGCCAGGTGATGTGGGCGATGGTTTTCTTGCCGGACAGTATTTTTTCGCCGACGATGAGGAGAACGGCCGTTACCAACAAAAACCCGGCTGCAATTCTGGGGGCGCCAAAAGCCTCTTCAAAAAAACTTTCCAACAAAAGGCCCGCCACGCCAGCGGGGATGGACCCCAGCAGGATGAACCAGCCCAGACGCGATTCGGCTTCTGCCAGGGGGCGGCGCTGCTTGATACCGCGGAGAACGGCCGTTACCACCCCCCACAAATCCCGCCAGAAATACACCAGCACTGCCAGCAGCGTGCCCTGATGCACAATCGCTACCAGCGACAAACCCGGCGCCGGCCAATTTAGAATGGCCGGAACCAAAATCAAATGGCCTGAGCTGGAAACAGGTAAAAATTCAGTCGCCCCTTGAAGAATACCCAGGAGAATTGTTTCCCATAATGACATAGAAAATCCTTAATCACATAATTTTGATGTTGCGGAAATGGAATTTCCGCAACTTTAACTTTTTTTCTGGTAAGTATCGGGAATTCCATTTCCCGATCCACCGTCTATAAAAGGTGGTGAATAATTAAAGACACTAACGGGATTCCCAAAATATGCCGTCTTTTGATTTTGACAGCCTGAACAATGGTAACGGAAACTGCTTACAATGCCGCTTGCGGCGAAACGGGAGGGTAATGGCTCAAAAAGTCGGCCGCAAATGCAGTTAACTCGCCTCGATCAATCGCTGCCCGCATTTGCCGTACCAATTCCAGCAAAAAGTGGATGTTGTGCGTGGTTAGCAAGATGTGGCCCAAAATTTCATTGGTTTTCACCAGATGCCGCAGGTAGGCGCGGCTGAAATGGGTGCAGGTATAGCAGGTGCATGTTTTGTCAATTGGAGCCGAATCGCGCTGGAATTTGGCATTTCGCAGATTGATGCGGCCCCCTTTTACCAACGCCGCGCCGTTGCGGGCGATGCGGGTGGGCAAAACGCAATCGAAAATATCCACGCCACGCAGGACGCCGTTGACGACATCTTCCGGCGCGCCGACGCCCATTAAGTAGCGCGGTTTGTTTTTGGGAAGGATGGGATTGAGGGCGTCCAGTGTCTTGTACATTTCGGCTTTGGATTCGCCCACAGCCAGCCCGCCGATAGCGTAGCCGGGCAGGTCTAAATCCATCAAAAAGCGGGCGCTTTCTTCCCGTAAATCGGGGAAAATGCCGCCTTGAACGATGCCGAAAAGGGCCTGATCCTCCCGCGTTTTGGCCTGGACGCAGCGTTTAGCCCAGGTGTGGGTGCGTATGAGGGATTGTTGGACGTAATCGTAGTCGGTGGGCGGCGGGCATTCGTCGAAGGCCATGATGATGTCTGCGCCTAAATTTTCTTGTATGGCGATGCTTTTTTCGGGGGTGAAGCGGTGTTTGGAACCGTCTAAATGGGATTTGAAGGTGACGCCGTCGTCGTCTATTTTTCGCGTATCGCTGAGGCTGAAGACCTGGAAGCCGCCGCTGTCGGTTAAAATGGGGCCGTTCCAGCCCATGAATTGGTGCAGGCCGCCTAAATCGCGGATGAGTTCGTCGCCGGGGCGCAGGTAGAGGTGGTAGGTGTTGCTGAGTACCAGGGTGGCGCCTAAATTGTGCAGGTCGGACGGCCGTAACGCTTTCACGGTTGCTTGTGTGCCGACGGGGGCAAAAACGGGGGTTTGGAGGATGCCGTGCGGGGTATGGAAACGGCCGTTTCTCCCTCCGCTGTTCGGATCAGTTGCGTCAATTTCAAATTCAAACATAGCGGCGGATTATACCCAGCCCGGTAGGATATGCCTATTCTTTTTGTGGTTTTCGGATTTTGCGGGGTAATAGGCGCGGCGGGTGGCGCGTACTGTCTTTGGGCACGCTGCCCGCCGCTTGCTGGGAAAGACCTGAAACCGATAAAATAGGCGCAGCGATTAATCATGAAAAAGGGGTGATTGCTAGTAATTCTTCAGGTGACAGTCACTTCTTCCAGAGGTATTAGCTAAAGCCACGATGTTTAGTAAGTGACTGTCACCTCTGGTAACTGTATAGTTACGATTGTTAAGCCTCATGGTTTTTCAGATTAGTCCAATCTTCCTGGATTGGACTAATCTCAGCAAGTAAAAGGGTATGAGATGAAATTTTTGCGAGCGATTCCGATTTTGTTTCGGGAAACGGCCGTCGGCTATGGACGCGGTAATGGGTCTACCCTGGCAGCGGCGATTGCGTACCGGGCATTGTTTTCGATGACGCCGCTGTTGGTTATTGCCATTGCGGTGGCCGGCTGGGTATTTGGCGAGCGGGCGGTGGCCGGGGAGTTGGCGATGCAGATTGAACACGCGGTGGGGCGGGAAATGGCCGTTTTCATCCAAAACCTCGTCAGCAGCGCCAGCCAGGGATCAACCGGACTTACGGCGACGATTATCAGCTTCGGGTTGTTGTTTTTGGGCGCGACTGGTCTTTTCGGTCAAATCAAGGTTGCCATCAATCACCTTTGGGGAGTGTCGCCGCCGCGCGCCGAAAACGGGTTCAAAAGCGTTTTAACCATCGTTTGGGCGCGGGTCGTCGCTTTCCTTATGGCGATGTTGATTGGTTTGCTGCTGCTGCTGACGATTGCGCTCAATGCCATGTTAGCGGCGGCGGATGTTTATTTGCGTGCTGTGTGGGATGGGTTTAGCGGCTTTTCGCCGCTGTTGAATTATGGGCTACTGGTGGGGGTAACGGCCGTTCTTTTTGCCTTCATCTTCAAAATTTTACCGGATGCAAATGTGGCCTGGCGGGATGTAGGGCTGGGGGCGGCGGTAACGGCCGTTCTTTTTGGCGTGGGCGAGTATTTGATTGGGTTATATCTGGGCAGCGCCTCTCCCGGTTCAGCCTACGGCGCAGCCGGTTCGTTAGTTGTCACACTGCTGTGGGTTTACTATTCGGCCCAGATTTTCCTGTTTGGGGCGGAGTTTACGCAGGTTTATGCTAATTTGTATGGGTCAAAGGTGAAAGGGGCGGAGACTGCTGCGGATTCTTGAGGCATTTATCATGATTTTTACTTGAAGTGACTGTCACTTTAGCCTAAGTATTTGAAATACACCCTTTTCATTTCTGCGCCACGTATACCACCCACTCATCGGCATCATACAATGGTAGACCATCCCAGGCCGGATACAGGTCAACGGCCGTAAACCCCGCCCCCTTCATCATCTCCGCCATCTCATCCACGCTGTACGTCTGGTCGCACAGAAGAATTTCATCTAGCTGCCCCGTTTCCAAATGCAAAATATGGAACCGTTCCACCGATATTTTCTCATCGGCGTGCCAGACCCGCTCGCCCAGATGCAAAAACGGCGCGTCGCCCCACAAGCCGGCGTCATCCGTAAACCACCAATTACTGTCCGTCTTGTCCACCTTGTCTTGATTG
>JANTHP010000138.1 GCA_024762395.1 Anaerolineae bacterium
GGCCGCCACGTTAAACCTGGATGCTTTACTGCAAAAAACGATGGCTCAGGTGTTTGCAAGCGTCCCCCGTATTGAGGGGGGGATGATATTTTTGCGCGAGAAAGGGAAACGGCCGTTACAACAAATGGTCAGTGTCGGCTATGACGGCCATAATGATGCAATTGCCAACAAAACCATGCAGCGGCAGGCCCAGGCTGTCGGTGAATATGTCGTTACCGCCGAACGGCCCGCCGGCTGGTCGGGCGGCGTCATCATCCCTTTAGATGAATTAACGCACCAATCCAAACAAACAGCCGGCCAAACCGACGCTTTTGTCGTCGGGATGCCCTTGATCGTGCAAGATCGCGTTGCCGGAAGTCTGGTGTTAAGTCTTGATGCACAAGACGCTCCGTTTTCCTCGCGCGATTTATCCCTTATTGATACGGTCGCCAGCCAGTTGAGCCTGGCCATCGAAAATGCCGTTTTGTACCGGGAGGTGCAGGCCCGCGAGGAACTGCGCGGCGAAATGCTGCATCAAGTCGTCTCCGCGCAGGAGCAGGAGCGGCAGCGTATCGCCCGCGAACTGCATGACGGCGTAGGGCAGATGTTGACGGCGCTGGGGCTGGGTCTGGCCGCCGCCAGCGACAGCCTGACGCGCAGCCCGGAACGCGGCGCGAGCCAGTTGGCTGAATTGAAGGCGATGAGCGGGCAGGTTTTGAATGAGTTGCAAGGGTTGATTGCCGGGTTACGGCCGTCTGTCCTCGACGACATGGGGCTGGTTCCCGCCTTGCGCGGGCTGGCGCAGGCGTTTGAAACCAGGACAAAAATATCGGCGCGGTTGGAGGTGAACGGCCGTTCCCGCCGCATCCAACCGGAAATCGAAACCGAACTATTCCGCATCGCCCAAGAAGCCCTGACCAACATCGCCAAACACGCCCAGGCCAATTCTGTTACAATACAACTAACCTTTAATCCCCAGGCCATCCACCTCTTCATCCGGGACGACGGCATTGGGTTTGATCTCGATGCCATCGCCTTAGCCGAATTTGGCTCGCGCTGGGGATTGCTGGGCATGCAAGAGCGCGCCGCCCTGGTTCACGGAACCTGCCGCATTCACTCAGAACCCGGCGCCGGCACAACCATTCAAGTCGATATTCCGATTCTGGAGGAATTGATTCATGCCGTTCATTAAACTCATTTTGGCCGACGATCACGCGATGGTGCGCTCCGGTTTACGTATGCTGCTGGAAGCGCAGGATGATATGGAGATTGTGGCGGAAGCTGAAAATGGTCAAGAAGCGGTGGAGATGACGGCCGTTCTCAAGCCGGACGTGGTGTTGATGGATGTGCAAATGCCGGATATGAACGGGATCGAAGCCACGCGGGTCATTAAGCAGGAGAGGGGATTGGCAACGGCCGTACTCGCCCTCACCATCTACGAAGACGACCAATACTTCTTCGAAATGCTCAAAGCCGGCGCCTCCGGCTACATCCCCAAACGCGCCGCCCCCGACGAACTCGTCGCCGCCATCCGCACCGTTAATCGCGGCGAGGTATACCTGTTTCCCTCGCTGGCGGCCAAATTGGTGCAGGATTTTGTCAGCCGCGAAGCGCTGCCGGACGCTGCGCCGGCCGTTGACGAAGTTGAGTGCAAACTGACGCCCCGCGAACGCGAAGTGTTGTCCCTCATTGCCGAAGGGCTGACCAATCCCCAAATCGCTCCCCAACTGGGCATCAGCGTCAAAACCGTAGACCGGCATCGAGAAAACATCATGCGCAAGCTCAATCTGCACAGCCGCGTTGAGTTGGTCAAATTCGCCATCAGGAGGGGGCTGATTGACCTGGATGAGTCATAAACGCGGCTGCTTTCTGCGCGCTGCCTCCCACCGCATGGGGCAATTCTCCCATGCGCCAGTGACCTGGATACCCAATATACTTCCCCTCTAAAAAGGTGTAAGCTGAAAGTAACTTAATTGGAGAAACGGCCGTGCGTAACGGCCGTAATGCACATTTAGGGTTCAATCGTAAATAACTTTACTGTTTCGGGAATTGGAATTCCCGAAACATGCCAAAAGTTAAAAACGAACGAACTCTTAGGAGGCGACGCGATGAATACATTTCTAGCAACGCTCATTTTCGCCGCTCTGTTCATCTTGCGTTTTATCGTTCCTCTGGGCATTTTGTTGGGGTTTACCTACCTGGTGAACCGGATGCAGAACCATTGGCAAGCTGACAGCAGCGCCGCCGGAACCTGAGCGGTTCGTCTGACAAAAACACAAAAAAGGCCGGATGTCATGCTGCATCCGGCCTTTTTCGTATGATTGCTCAAGTTTGCAAACTTGAGCTACGGCATTGGCGTGCCTAGCGGTGTGAAAATTTCCCGCGTTACACGAGGAATCGTTGTAATGGCCGTCTCTTCAAACGTAAACGCCCAAATCAGGCCGGCAATCATCAATCCCCCCACAATCACGCTGACAACAAGAAAAATCCGCTGTCGCCGCGCTACGCCTTGCAGCGACCCGCCCGGCCAGATTTCGCCGCCGCTTTCCAATCGTTCCAATTCCAAAGCATGCTCCTCCTCCATCTGATGACGGGGAAGATTGCCGCTGAATATGCTGAAATTGCGCTGTTTGACCAACACATTGTACAGGTGCCAGATGAGGATGGAGAGAACAGCCAAAACAGCCTCTCCGCCATGCGCGGCGAGAGCGGCGGGGATAAATTGACCGGGCAGAACGGCCGTTGTCGCCAATGGATTCCACAACATAAACCCCGTAATCGCCATAATCGCCGTTCCCCACACCACCGCCCAATACTCAATCTTTTCCCCAAAATTAAACTTAGCCATCTTCGGCGGCTCCGACGTGAAACCCAGGTTGTACCGAACCGTATCCCACCAATCGCGCACATCTTTCCTCTGCGGCAGCATCCGCATCCTTTCCCGCCGCACCAACGAGCGGTACGCGCCAGTGAACAGGTGGTACACCGATCCCGCCATCAGCGCAAACGCCGCCCAGCGGTGAATGATGCGTACCGTTTCAATGCCGCCCAGAAAGACGATGACAGAATCGGCAAAGCTGTTAGCCGGGTACTTTTGCGGTAGTCCAGTGATGGCCAAAATCGTAAAACTGATCAGCAAAATGAGATGTTCAATCCGCGCCATCAACCGGAAACGCGGGTATTGTTGTGTGTTTTTACTCATAGTTATTTATTGGTTGCGGGTTGCGAATAGCGGGTTGCGGGTAATCCACTCGCCACTCGCCACTCGCCTACTCGCCACCCGCTGCTCGCCTACCCGCCACGCGCTCTCTCACCCGCCGGTATATGTCTGTGAATACCATGAAGGCAAAGAACCCTACGGTGAGCGGAATCACAATGTCGTAGAACAAATTTACCAGATACACCAGCGGGTTATGTTCTAGCGACGGCCGAAAATGGCTCGTCCAGGCGTCGGGGAAATTATCCGTCGCATCGGGATGACACTGTTGGCAGGTGGCCAATAAATTGGTTTTGATACCGGCGTGGGGGGCGTCTGGCGGCAAGATGTTGTGGATGCCGTGACAATCATAGCAGACCGCTTTGTTCGTTTCGGCCGTTGGGTCTAGCTGTTCAAACAGTGTCACCGTCTCGCCATGAAAATCGGCCACATACGTCTCAAATACGTCGGTGGAAATCTCGTACTTGTCCATCAATTCCACATTGGCGTGACATTTGGCGCATAGTTCCGGCGAGCGCACCCGGAAAAGATTGGTGGTCGGATCGTTGATGTCGTGCACGCCGTGACAATCTATGCAGGTAGGCACATCCGGGTTGTCTTCTTCCAGCAAAGCCGCGCCATGCACGCTTTCGGCGTATTCGTTGAATATCTCGCTGTGGCACTGCTCGCAGATATGCGAAATGCGCGCGCGCGGCTCGTTGGGCGTGGGAATTTCGTGGGAGCCGTGACAATCTATGCAAACGGCCGCATTTTCATTGCCTTCTTGGAGCGCGTCCCCGTGAACGCTGTTTGTGGCCCGTTCGTAATTGTAGTTGTGGCATTGTTCGCACAGTCCGTACTGCGACAGTGTAAATTGGCGGGCGCTGGCGGCTGTGACCGGCTCGTGCGGGTAGGGGGCGGTGTCCCGGTGGCAGTTGGCGCAGGCGAGCGGCTGCCAGGGATTGTCGGCCCCATGCACAGAATCGTGCAGCCCGTCCGGATCAACGGTGATGGAAACGGCGTCGCCATTGGCGAAGGTCATCGTTAATCCTGGCTGGGTGTGGCAGGCCAGGCAGTAATTTTCGCCCGGCTGCCGGTCAAACAGGCCGTATTGAATAGCGTTGAACAGCCCGGCGGGATCGGTTGTGGTCGCATCTTTTTCAGTGTGGCAGTCGGCGCAAACGGCCGTTCCCGTTTCCGCGTCAAACATAGCGGCCGGTTGGACGGTATGCCCCTCGCCGTGACAATCCTGGCAGGCAACGGCCGTATCGGCGGCTGCGGCCAACTGCGTGTGGCTGTCCAGATGCGGCTGGACATGGCATTGTTCGCACGCCGCCGCCTTTTCCAGCCGGTAACTGGCATAGTCGGGGGCCGTAACGCCACTGTGGGGGCTGCGGTATGCGTTGGGATTATGGCAGTCGGTGCAGGTGAGCGCCTCGTCGCCGCTGCCATGAACAGAATGAGCCAGGCTGTCCAGATCAATTTGCGCCGAAATCGTTTCACCGGAGGGGAAAGTGATTTCGGCGGTCGTATCCTGGTGGCATAAAAGACAGGCCAGGTCGGTTCGGTCGTCGCCGCTTACTTGCTGTTGGGGGAGGGTAACGGCCGTGTCTGGAGCAAAATCCGCCGCTGCCGGTTCCCACCATAAAAATGACCCAATGAGAACAATGATCAGTCCTACCAGCCAAAGGGAAAATGAACGCATAATGATTGCTTATAGGGCGAAGCGGCAGTCACGGCGAGCGTGACTACCGCTTTCAATATCGAGTCTCAATCAAACTAATTCGCGTCTATGGCGTTTCGGTCGCCGGCGTATGATATCCATTGGCCATTGCTTGCAATGCTTCATCCGACATCGGTTCGGCTGAACCGTTTTCCACATGGCAGCCGCGGCAGGCAAAATTCAAACCCAACTGCGACAGCGACGCAGTGCCTTCTTCATTGAACTGTTCAATCTGGTTGGGATCAATCGCCATCAAATGGGTGCGGATGTCGCCGGTAAAGCGCGCCGCATCGCCCACCGCGCTCTTGGTAACGCGCGGCATGTGGCAGTCAATACATTCGACCCCGGCCGTGAGGTGTTTCTCCTCATTTTGCACCTGCTCATTCTCGAAGTGGCAGTTTTCGCATTGGGTGCGCGTTGTTTGCGCGCCAACTTTGCGTAGTTGAATGACACCGTCGTGCGGATCATGGCAGTCTACACAGTCCAGCGTAAGGTGCTTGCTCTGGAACAGCTCTTCATACTGCTCATGATGCTTGATTAAGCCGCCGCTGGCGTCCACCTCTTCCGGTACGCCCCGGAAATGGCAACTGCCGCAGGCCGCCGAGTCCCGGTCCACATTCACTCGAACCGTCATCGGATTTTCCACATGCAAGCTGCCCGCGCCGTGACATTCTTCACATTGGATGCCCGGTTCTGTCCAGGTGCCAATGAGTCCTTCCAGTCCGTCCTGGTGCCCTTCGGGGCTGTAGGCGGTGGTGTGGCAGGAACCACAGTTATAAGGCTTCTCTTCGCCAGCGTGATAGGCTACCCAATTGTTGCCCATATCAATCTCAGGATTGTAGAAATTGTACTGGGTAGTGGCATTTTCATCTCCGGTAATAATGTACCCGTTTTGATCAATGAAACGCGCTTTCCAATTGTAACCGCCAATCACATAGCTTATGTCATCCCAGGTGTACCCTTCGGGCGGGCTGGGGATTTCGGTGAAGGGGTATTCAGGCGGTTGACCGTCTACAACGGGGTTTAGCTTGAAGGGATGGCCGCTTTTCATGAAGCGATTATAAATATCTTCATGGCATTCGGCGCACGCTTCACGGCCTACATACTGTGGCGGTGTGTAGCTAACGCCATCTGCGCCGGCGGGACCGGCAGGGCCGTCAGCGCCATCGGCGCCGGCAGGGCCGGGAGGGCCGGGAGGGCCTTGTGCGCCGTCAGCGCCGGGAGGGCCGGGAGGGCCTTGTTCGCCAGCGCAGCCGGCAATTGCCAGGGCGATGACGAGGAGCAGGGTGAGTATCCAAATCTTTTTCATGAGCATCCTCCTAGAAAATGCACAACTTATCGTGAAAAGTCACCGATATGGGTTATGTTACCCATGTTTCTGCACAAATCTTAACAGATTCTGAGAGAGAATCCAAGAGATGGTGTTGGAAAAGCTGAAAATGGTGATAAATGTCATAAATAATGGGTGACAAAATCCATTATTTTAGAAATTGTCGTTGTTGTATGGGTTGAATTGCCTATTTTGGGTGTGGCAGGCGCGGCCATTTTCTTTACCAAATCTTTAAGAACGCTTGCCCGAAAGTTTAATCAAGCCGGGTACAATCGCCGCTTGTGACAAAAATACATTGTAGCTTGAAGGAGCGCTTGATGAAGAAGTTGAATTTCTTTGGTTTGATTCTATTACTGGCCGTTCTATTGGCAGCTTGCGGTTCGACCTCCGGTTCAGAGTCCGACACGACGGCCGACGGCGGCTTCATGGGCGGCATGGGCGGCGGCATGGGCGGCGGCATGATGGCCCGTCACCACGCAGCTATCCCCGATGAATATGCGGAGTTAACCAACCCTATCGCTGCCGATGAAGACTCTCTGGCGCGCGGCGCGGAAATTTACGCGACCAACTGCGCCACCTGTCACGGCGACGGCGGCGTAGGCGACGGCCCGGCCGGCGAAGGGCTTGATCCGGCCCCGACCAATATCGCTCATACCAGCCAGATGATGGGGGATGCTTACTTGTTTTGGCGCGTCAGCGAAGGCGGGGCGATGGAGCCGTTTAACTCCAGCATGATCGCCTGGAAGGGCGTGTTAGATGAAGACGCCCGCTGGGATGTGATTAACTATGTGCAGGCGCTGGGCAGCGGCTCCGTTATGCCCGGCCAACATATGGGCGGGGCGGCGTATGACCCGGAAGTCGAAGCGCAGCAGCAGGCGGAGATGTTGGCCGACGCCGTTGAACAGGAGATTCTCACGCAGGAAGAGGCGGATACGTTTGCGCTGGTTCATGCGGCTATAGATGAGCATATGGCCGAAATGGGCGACCATGCGATGGGCGGCGCAGATGAAATGATGACGGTTATCCTGTCTGTGTTGGTTAGCGATGGCAAAATCACGCAAGAACAATCGGACATGTTTGTTGACGTTCACGACCGCTTAGGCGAGTCTGGATTGATGCAGTAATTGGAAATTAGATTGGTTCAATCTTGAAGATTGAACCAATCTCCCCCGATAGATTATGTTTTCTTACCTGATTGCTGAACTTACCCGACGGCCGTTTCGCACCCTCACGGCCGTTTTAAGCGTCGCCATTGGTATCGCCCTGTTCGTCAGCCTGCAAGCGTATGCCGACGGCTACCGCGCAGCGGCCCGCGCCCCGTTGGCCGAAGTGGGGGCCGACATCACCGCCCAACGGCAAGGCGACGTGCCCGAAGGGTTCGAGGGCGTGCTTTTCCCCCACTCCGTCGCCCCCGTTCACCGGGACGAAATTGAAGCCATCGCCGCCATTCCCGGTGTGGAAGGGGTGGCCGAAAGCCTGTTTTTCTGGGTGTTTGAGGCGGATAGCTTTGTGGCTGGATTGGGATTTGACCCGGCGGTTGAGTTTGGGCCGGGCAGGTTAAAGGCGGGGTTGGTAGACGGCCGTTTCCTCGAACCTACCGACACAAACGTCCTCCTGGCCGACGCCAGCTACGCCCTGCAAAATGGGCTGGAACTGGGTGATACTGTGACGATTGTCGGCCGTTCCTTCGCCATCGTCGGCCTGATTGACGCCAGCCGCGTGGGCCAAATCGCCAACGCTAATCTGTACCTGCCGCTGGCCGACGCGCAAGCAATGGCCGCCGTCGCCCCCAACGTCCTCGCCGTCCACGACATGCGCCCCGACGACGCCAACATGCTCTTTCTGAAAGCGGAGCAAACGCAGGCGGAAGCAGTTGTCGCCGCCGCCGAAGCCGTCTTGGGCGAAAAAGCGTTAGTCTCCTCGGCCGAATCGTTCAGCGAACAGTTGGGCGCGTTGTTTGATTTGATTGACCGTTTTGGCGCGTTGGTGGGCGCAGTCGCCTTTTTGTTTGCCGCCGCGATTTTGGTGCGCGCCATCGCCGCCGGGATATGGGAACGACGGCGAGAGATTGGCATGATGCGGGCGGTGGGCTGGCGGCGGCGGGATATTTCGCGGCAGTTGTTGGCGGAAACGGCCGTCATCTCCCTGCTGGGCGGTCTGGCGGGGTTAGCGCTGGCCTGGTTCGTCACTTTTCTGATGAGCCGCGCCACCGTCACTGTGCCCGTCCCCTGGGAACTCAGCCCATCCCCCCACTTTTTACCCGGCGGCGCTAAAGAGGTAGCCGTCACCGTGCCGTTGGCGGCGCAGATTACGCCGATATTGACCCTGGCGGCTTTGGGGTTATCTATTGCAGCGGCGGCGCTGGTTGGCTTGTGGCTGCCGAATCGAATTGCCAGCATTAAACCGGCGGAGGTATTGCGTAGTGAGTGAGTTATTGCAAGCAGAATCATTAAACAAGACGTTTGGGGCGGTAACGGCCGTACACAACGCCAATTTACACATCAATCCGGCCGAAATCGTCGCCATCATGGGGCGATCCGGCTCCGGTAAAACCACCACCATGCACCTGCTGGCCGGATTAGAATCGCCCAGCGGTGGGCGCGTCGTCTATCGCGGTCAGAACATTGCCGGATTAGACGAGGACGCGCTGGCCGTGTGGCGGCGCGACAACATCGGCCTCATTTTTCAGGCGTTCCATCTCATCCCCACCCTGAGCGCGCTGGAAAACGTCGCCTTCCCGCTCTATCCGGCGCGCGTGCCGGTGGCCAAACGGCGGCAGCGCGCCGCTGAACGGTTGGCGCAGGTGGGGCTGGCCGACCGCGCCGACCATCGCCCGTCGCGTCTTTCCGGCGGCGAGCAGCAGCGCGTCGCCATCGCCCGCGCCCTCATCAACAACCCCGGCCTCATCCTGGCCGACGAGCCGACGGGCAACCTGGACAGCGAAACGGGCGCCGACATTCTGGCTCTGTTCCACCGCTTGCGCGACGAGGCGGGCGTGGCGTTTGTGATTGTGACCCATGACGACGAGGTGGCGGCGACGGCCGACCGCATTATTCGGATGAAAGATGGGGAAATAACGAATAATGAATTGTGAATTGTGAATTGTGGATTGTGAATGCGGCGCTGCGTCGCTTCATAATTCATTGTTCGTAAGCGTTCAATTGGAAGATTATTATGCGGAAATTATGGATTATCAGTGTGTTGATTATGTTTTTGGCGGCGTGCGGCGGCGGACAGGCGGACGGCCCGGCGACGTTGGAGATTATTTCGTTGGATCATGCGCCCATTCGTCCGGCGGTGCAAGAGGCTTTGAGTGTGGCGGCGGAATATGGCGACAAGGTAATGGTGCAAAGCTACCTATTCGGCACGCCGGAAGGGGATGCTTTTGCGGAAGAGCATGGTCTGCTGGAGCATACGCCAATTGCAATTTATATCAACGGGGAGATGGAGGTGGAGGTGGACGGCCGTTCCGTAAAATTCTACAGCTTCCCCCAAAACGCCGGCACAGGCATGGTCGCCGAAGGGATGTGGACAATGGACGATTTACGCGCCGCGCTGGATCAGGCGACAAACTGAAACAAGTCAAGCAATTTGCCGCTCAATGATATCCAATACAGAATCGAGCATGGGCGGCTGCGGATTTCCCGTAACCGTTTCATCTGCCTTGTGAATATGATGCGGCGCAAAAGACAATTCAGGATAATGGTTGGCATTGTCCCAACGCTGAATCAATTGATGTTGCGTATCTTGCCAATGGAACGAGTATGAACGCGCAGTAATCTGGCGCTTATCATCTAATGCCACATATTCCGTCATTTCCAATAAACTGCCATCTGTCAGCGCCGCTCGAATCCTGATATTCCCATCACTCTCGGTTATATGTTGGCGCACAATTGTAAAGTGGGAAACAATAGCAACTTCAATCAGAAGATTCTGATACGATTTGAATCGGGCCGTAATGGTTTTATTCATGACGAGATGGGGTCAAGTGATTGCAGCGATTTCAAGACTGTCTGATAAACGCGCCAGGTTCCAGACCAATCAAAGAAATCCATATCATCTCCCATCTCGCCACGCTCGAACTTTTCGTAGAATTCAGATGACTCAAGCCCATATTGGCGTTCAAACTGGTCAAGTTCAGCGTGTATTTCATTTCGTTGTTTGACAAGAGCTTGCCGTTCTCGATCAATCAATTTATCCAAAATAGAATCAATAATCGCATCAGATTCGCGGTGGTGGGTTGCAAGAAAATGGGTAAGCCGTCTGGATTTTTCTATAGTTGTTTCCATCATTCATATCTCCGTTTAATTTCATAATACTCGAAGGAAAAGGCGTAAGCAAGTGTTAATTTATCTTATTGCAGAATTACGACATCGGTGGGGGCGGGCGTTGGGAACGTTGGTTGGCGTGGCGTTGGGCGTGGCGTTGTATGTGGGGTTAACGGCCGTTGCCGATGGATTTTCCGAAGCCGCCCGACAACCGTTAGCCGGCATTGGGGCCGATATTCTCGTCAGCCGCCCGGCCAATGGCGGCGGCGCGGCGGCGCAAACGACGCGCGGCCTGCGCCAGCCGTTTGGCCTGGCCCCGCTGACGCTGGACGAGGCGGCCAATTTGGGCGCGATTGACGGCGTGGGTGGCGTCAGCGGCGGGCTGCTGCTGTGGGATTTTGGTGCGAGCAGCTACCAGACGCTGTTGGGCATAGACACTTCGACAGGCTCAGGGCAGGTTGGTCCGGCGCGGGCGGAGGAGTGGGTGGTGAACGGCCGTTTCTTCCAACCCGATGAGCGCAGCGTCGTCGTCATAGACAAACATTTCGCCGCTTTCTTCAGTTTGGGACCGGGGGCCGTTCACGAAATCGGCGGCCAGCCCTTCACCGTCATCGGCGTCGTGGAGGTTCCGGGCGGCAATCAGGCGGCGGCGGCCAACTTTTACCTGCCCCTGGCCGACGCCCAGGCGTTGGCCGGACTGCCCGCCAATCAAGTCAACCAAATTTACCTGCGCGTAGACGAGGCCAGCGACGTCGAAACCGTCGTTGCCGCCAGCGAAACCCAATTGGGCGACATTTCCGCGCTTACCGAGCAAAGCATTGTGCAGGTGATGGGCGGCGTCGCCCAGGTCTCCGACCGCTTTGCCGGGGTGGCGGCGTTGGCGGCGCTGCTGGGCGGTTTGGCGCTGACCGGCGCGGCGTTGAGCGCGGGTATCAACCTCCGAGCCGCCGAAATCGGGGTGATGAAGGCGGTCGGCTGGCAGGCGCGGGATGTTGTGCGCCTGTTTGTGGCTGAAGGGGTGGCATTTAGCTTGCTGGGCG